>DATHQG010000186.1:0-15103 GCA_035483075.1 Edaphobacter sp.
GCTCGGGACCGACGAGACAGCCGCCGTTGAGGAGGAACAATGCGGCGTGGTCAGTGTGTTCTTCTTCGGGCGCGGCCTTTTGAACGATGATGGCGCGGAGTTTGGGAACGGGGCGTACGATCCAGTCGGCGAGTGACTGAGCGGCTTTTACTTTTTGCCACTGGGCGTGGAGGGCGGCGGCTTTTTCGAACTGCATTCCGGAGGAGGCTTCTTCGCGTGCAAGACCAATGTCGATGATCATGCTCTCGCCGCGGGTGTCGAAGAATTTTTTTACTGCCGCTGCCTCGGCGGCGTACTGCTCGGGTGTGCAGGCTTGTTTGCAGGGCTCGATGCACTTGCCCATCTCGCCGTAGACGCAGCCGGGATGCTCGGGGTAGGGTGCAAGGTCTTCGTAGCAGCGGCGGAGTTTGAAGAGGTCGAGGACGGCGTCGCAGTAGCGCTCGGCGGCGAGACGGGACGGGAAGGGTCCGTACATCTGCGCGAGGCCGCGCTTGGAGAGCTTGTTCGTGGAGTAGACACGGGGGAAGGCGTTCTCCATCGTCATGCGCAGGAAGTAGGGGGTGTGGAGTTTGAGGCGGCGGCGGGCCTCGGTGTGTCCGAAGAGAGCGGCGGTTGCGTCGTAGAGGACAAGCGACGACTCGAAGGTAGAGCCGGTGAGGCAGTACTCAATGCGCGCGACTTTTTCGCGGAGGTTGAGGCGCTTGGATTGCGACTCGGGTGGGTCGAGCAGGCGACGCATGCGGCGGCGGAGGTCGGTGGTTTGGGTGAGGTAGGGTGCGTCTGCGGCGCGAGGGCCAAGGAGGGCGAAGACTCCGGGTTGCGCGGGGATGGAGCGGAGGATTTCGTCGGCTTGGGCCGGTGTGAACTCTACAGCGTGATCGAAATGAAAGCTCGTCGCCACATCGAGAATTGTAGTCGCACCTGCGACGGTAAGAACAAAGGCGAAATGCGGGGCGTTTGCGTTGGGCCCAAAATGGCAAACATCTTTTTTCTGTGAGAGTGTCTGTGCGTGCCCTACGACCCTGCTATGGTCATTCCTTCGATTCGTATCGTTGGCGAGGCACTGGCTCCGCGGAAGACGAGATCGTTGCCGATGGCGACGATGTTCTTGTACATGTCTTTGAGGTTGCCGGCGATGGTGATCTCTTCGACCGGGTAGGCGATCTCGCCGTTCTCGATCCACAGGCCGCTCGCTCCCTGGGAGTAGTCGCCTGTAACGAGATTGATACCGTGGCCCATCGTCTCGGTGACATAGAGGCCGCTCTTGATGTCGCCGATAATCTGCTCCGGCGTTAGCGTCCCGGCTTCGAGGTAGAAGTTGCCGGCTCCGATGCCCGGGTTTCCTGCGAGGCCGCGCGAGGCATTGCCGGTGGAGTGCATCTTCAGCTTGCGCGCGGTGTAGGTGTTCATCACGTAGTTCTTGAGGACGCCGTGTTCAACCAGCACCGTGCGGCGCGTGGGAAGGCCCTCGCCGTCGAATGGCCGGGTGCCGAAGCCGCCGATGTTGTCGAAGACGAGGGTGCCGTCGTCGATGACGGTGATGTTTTCGCCGGCGACTCGTTCGCCCAGCATGCCGCTGAAGAAAGAGGCGTTGCGATAGATCGCGTCGCCGTTGGCCGCGTCGAAGATGTTGCCGATGATTGACTGCGCCATCTCCGCGGAGAAGACGACAGGGGCCTTCTGGGTCTTCACCTGGCGTGCGCCGAGACGCTGCAGTGTGCGGCGGGCCGCCTCGCGCCCGATCTCTTCGGGGTCCTCGAGCTTGGTGACCGTGCGCGCGTTCGAGAACCAGTAGTTGCGCTGCATGCCGCCCTTGTCGTCCTGGGCGATGGGAGACGTGGAGAAGCCGCAGTAGCTGCGCCGGTATTCGCCGGTGAAGCCGCGCGAGTTCATCATGATCTTGTGCGACGTTGCTGTATCAAAGTCGCCGCCGCGCGAGTTCTGGATGCGCGTGTCGTAGGCAAACGCTGCGGCCTCGGTGCGTCGCGCGGTCTCGATGCGTTCGGCGGGAGGCATCTCGTTCACATCATCAAAGTAGAGGTGCAGGTCGCCGTCGAGCTGGCCGAACTCGTGGGCTTCCGGCAGTCCGGCATAGGGATCTTCGCTGGTGATCTTCGCTAGCGTGATGGCGCCTTCGACAAGACGCGCGATGCTCTCGTCGGAGAAGTCCGAGGAGGAGGTGCTGGCAGTGCGTTGTCCGATAAAGACGCGGAGGCCGACGGCGCGCGAGCCCGACTCCTTCAGGGTTTCGACCTGTCCGAGGTGGACGAGCGCAGAGAACTCGTCGCCTTCGTAGACGACGGCTTCGGCATCGGTGGCTCCGGCTTTTAGGGCCTTCGAGAGGACTTCGGAGGCGAGTTGTTTCAAGTCGGACGAGACGACCGGTGCTGTCTGTGACAAGTTCAAAACCTCAACGAACTGGAGATGTGGAGGGCCGTGCCTGGCGCCCATCCGTGGCCTTCAGAAAATACATGCCCGCGGAGCAGTACTCGGAGTCGCTCTTTAGTTTGTGCTCGATGTGCGATGCCGGGCCATCTTCTGAGCGGCGTTTGAAGAGCTTTACCGCGCCGCCGCAGTTCATGCAGCGGAACTCCGTGTCGTTGTCTTCTAACGCCACTGCGATTGCTTTCACCTTCCAGAATGGCTCGTAACCGCCAGATGCGCGGACGCGACGGCGTTTCACTTCGCACTCGTAAAACCGTTCCCGTTCGACTGCCATGATGGACCTCGTTTGCGTGATGCTGTTGAGTGGTACTGTTGCGCGGAACTTTCCGTTGTCATGCGTAGGAGCAGGTCTGAAAAAGAGAGTGTCGTTACTCGACCGGATGCTCGGAGTGTTTGGGTTCACGGCCGTCGGTAGCTTTCTTGAACAACAGGCCGTTTGCGCAGTACTCAGAGTCGGCGGGGGACTTGTGTTCGACATAGGGCACGGTGCCTTCCTTGCCGTTTCGGCCCAGCAGCTTTACGACACCGTAGCAATCCTTGCAGCGAAACTCGGTATCGTTATCGGCCAGCGCGACGGCGACCGGCTTCACCTTCCAGAACGGCTCGTAGCCTCCGCCTTCTTTCACGCGGCGGCGTTTTACTTCGCATTCGTAGATCTTTTCGCGTTCAACTGCCATTATTGCCCCGTTCCCCCGACCGTCATGCGGTCGAGCTTTACTGTAGGCATGCCTACGCCGACCGGAACGCTTTGCCCGGACTTGCCGCAGGTGCCGATTCCTTCATCCAGGGCAAGATCATTTCCAACCATGGAGACGTACTTCAATGCTTCGGGGCCGTTGCCGATCAGAGTTGCGCCTTTGACCGGCCTGGTTACTTTGCCGTCTTCGATCAGATAGGCCTCGCTGGCCGAGAAGACGAACTTGCCGTTAGTGATGTCGACCTGTCCGCCGCCGAAGTTCACCGCGTAGAGGCCGCGCTTGACGGACTTGATGATGTCCTCGGGCATGTCGTCGCCGTTGAGCATGTAGGTATTTGTCATGCGCGGCATGGGAATGTGGTGGTAGCTTTCGCGGCGGCCGCTGCCAGTGTTTGGCATGCCCATAAGGCGAGCGTTGAGCTTGTCGGAGAGAAAGCCCTTCAGGACGCCGTTTTCGATGAGGACGGTCTCCTGCGTGGGCGTTCCTTCGTCGTCTACATTCAGACTGCCGCGACGGCCGGGCATCAGGCCGTTGTCGACGACTGTCACCTTCGAACTCGCCACTTGTTGTCCGATAAGACCAGCGAAGGCGGAGGTCTTTTTGCGGTTGAAGTCTGCTTCGAGTCCATGACCGACGGCCTCGTGCAACAGAACGCCGGGCCATCCAGGGCCGAGGACGACGGGCATCTCGCCTGCAGGCGCTTCGACTGCTCCAAGCTGCAGGATGGCTGTGCGTGCGGCTTCGCGTGCATGGTGCTCCGGCGACTTGTCGCCTTCGAAGAAGTCCATGGTGACGCGACCACCACCACCGCTGGTCCCTCGCGCCGTGTTCACGCCGTCCTTTGCGATGACGAAGACGTTGAGGCGGGCGAGAGGCTGGGTGTCGCTGGCGAAGGTGCCGTCGGATGCGGCGATGAGGATACGGCGGAGCTCGTCGTTGAAGCCGGCGCGGACCTGCGTGATGCGGGAGTCGTAGGCGCGGGCGGCATTGTCAGCGCGCTGAATCAAAGCGAGTTTTGCGGCGATCTCGGCATCGCTGGTGGCGCCGGCGACAGGGTAGAGCGAGGGCGTTTCGGTCTGGCGGAAGCCGCTCATCAGCTCTTTGGCGGGGCCGCTGGCGATCAGGGCGGCCGTTCGCGCTGCACGCAGCAAACGGTCGCTGGAGAGGTCGTCTGTGTAGGCGTAGCCGGTACGTTCACCGGAGACGACGCGGATACCGCAGCCTACGCTGATTCCTTGACTAGCGGACTTGACGAGGGATTCATCGATGCCCAACGAGGTCGAGGTAACCGACTCAAAATAAAGATCAGCGTACTCGCCTCCCGCTGAGAGGGCCTCTCCGAGACAGCGTTCCATCAGGCGTTCGGAGATACCCAGCTTTTCGATGAAGTAGCGTTTATGGTCGGGAGCGGGTATTGTCATCTGCTTTGATTCTAGGCTTCGCGGAGGGCCGCGGCAAATGGGACGATCGTGGAGGGGCAGCTGGAGTGGGCTAAATTGACGCCCTCGTCAGACGAGTGAACGAGGCTAAGTCACTGGGATTTAGCGTCCGTGTGAGGGATCGGAAGAGCTTGCGACGCTGAGATCGAGGGTGAATGTCGGCAGGCCGGGGGCGTAACAGTTGCCGTCGGGGGCGTAGGTCTTGCTGCAGGCCGCGGTGATCTCTTTGCGGCGCGGAGACTGCGCATATTGCCACGCTGTGATGTCTGGCGTTCCGCTGGCAGCGAGAGGCGGAGGCTGCATCGTGCAGCCGTTCGCCGGAGGGCAGGCGTCCTGATAGACCCAGAACGCGATCTCGTGAAGATGCTGGGCGGCGACTAGTTCGCGGATGTTTTGGATGGTGGTGATGGTCTTGCCGGGGGCGTCGTCGACGGGCTGGCCGCTGGCATAGACGCCGGGAAGGTAGCCGGATTTTGCGACCGCTTCGGTCCATGCGAGAAGGTAGGTGGATTGATTTGTGTTGAGGCGTCCGCCTTCCTCCTGATCAAGGAAGATGATGGTGTGGGCAGGAAAGTGTTCGCGCTGTGCCGTTGCAATGGCCGCTCCCGCGTCCCTGGCTCCGAGTGCGGCAGGCGTGGTGCCGGTCCGTTTCGCCCTGGAGATCTCCGCCTCGGTCTTGCCGTTTGCCAGCACAAGAAAGCCGAAGCCGTTGCGCAACAGAGCGTCGCGTTTGCCCAGCCAGCCGTTGCTGTGCGCGCCGGGCGGGTTGGTCAGCCAGTATCCGGCGAACGCGAAGTGCTGACGCAATAGTGGCAGTGAGTCGTCACCGGGATAGTCGTTGCTGTCGAAGCCGATAGGCCCCTGCGCTGCAGATTGGGTGGGTTTCGCGGTGGCCGACCCGCTTTCTTGCGCGCAGACTGTGGCGGCCAGGAGAAGGAGAACTGGAAGAGGCGTCCTAAATCGTCGCATAGGGGATTCGTTGGACCTGGATACTGGCTAAAGGTTACACAATCCTCAATGACGTGTTGCATAGTAGAGATGTGGAGGAACGGCGTATGCCCTTGCATGATGTGGATCCGAAGTTCCCTGTTGGACGCTTTGCTCCACCTGCGACCATCTCGCCCAATGACCGCAAAGGCGCGATTGCGACGCTGGCCGAGCTGCCGGAGCAGCTGCGCAACGCCGTCGATGGGCTGAGCTCCGCGCAGTTGGGCACGCCGTATCGCGAGGGCGGGTGGACGGTGCGCCAGGTCGTTCACCACGTCGCCGACAGTCACATGAACGCCCTTATACGCATTAAGCTCTCGCTGACCGAGGACTGGCCGACGGTCAAGCCCTACGATCCGGATACCTGGGCGAAGCTGCATGACATGGCGGCCCCGGTGGAGTGGTCGTTGGAACTGATTGAAGCCCTTCATGCTCGCTGGGTGATGCTACTGCAGTCGCTCAACGAGGAGCAGTGGAAGCGTGGGTGCAACCACCCGGAGAACGGTCCGATGACGGTGGAGCTTGCGACGCTAACCTATGCGTGGCACTCCCGCCACCATGTCGCCCACATCACTCACCTGCGTGCCAAAGAGAACTGGTAGGGAAGGCGCCGACGCATGGGGAAGATCCAGATCGCCACTACGCCCAACGAGATCGACCGCTGTTTTTCTGTGATGAACCAGCTTCGTCCGCTGTTGATTGCGGATGAGTTCGTCGGGCGCGTTCAGACCCAGCAGGCAGAGGGGTACCAACTCGCCTTCCTTGAAGATCAAGGCGCAGTCGTCGCGGTCGCGGGCTTTCGGCTGCAGACCCTTTTATGGAGTGGGCGGACGCTCTATGTCGATGATCTGGTCACCGATTCAAATCGTCGCTCGCAGGGCCATGGCGGAGAGATGCTGGACTGGCTAATCGCCCTCGCGCGTGAGGCTGGCTGCACGACATTCATGCTCGACTCAGGAACTCATCGCAACGAAGCACACGCGTTTTACTTTCGCCACGGCCTCCGCATCTCGGATTTCCACTTCAAGCTCCCTCTGTAGATGACCGAATCCATGGTCTGACGGTCGCGTGGCCGCAAATGTGTTAAGGTTCGGCTATGCCGCCAAGAGCAGCCTCCGCGGAGAACACACAGGCCCCCGCACAGCCAACAGAACAGATCGCAGCAGTGCTCGAGCAATTTCTTGCAGAACACTCGCGCGCCGTAGTGCTCGAAGACGGCAAGGCGCTCTTCGACATGCGCGAGGCGAAGTACAGGCTGGCGACCGAGCACGGAAGATGCACGCTGCATCTTTGGAGCGAGGAGCGAAATCTCGTCCGTCGGGTGAGTGCGACGACGATGCGAAACGGTGTGCTGCGATTAACCACGCACCGCTTCGGACTGACCAAGCCGCAGACGCTGGAGCTTGTCGCCGATCGAGATCGCCGCACACCGTCGACGCGCGAGGCGACGAGGGTGAAGTACCTGCGTGTGTTGGAGCGGGTGCTGTCGCGAAGCTTCCCGGAGTTCAAGACCGATGCGTTTCGCACTGCGATGGACCTCGAGAAGAGCTTTGGGCCAGCCTATGCTCGTGGGTCGCTGGTGAAGGGTTCGCAGGCGTGGGCCGTGATCGGCGTAAATGAGGAGGAGACGCAGGCGACTGTCGATGGCATTCTGACTTTGGGGGTGCTGTGGCTGCATCACTGCCGCGAATCGGGCGATGGGCGAAGGCTCTACCGGGGATTGAAGCTGATTGTGCCGCGAGGAATGGCGATGCTGACATTGTCGCGGATGGCATGGCTCAACGCCAATGTCGCGCAGTGGGAGTTGTGGGAGCTGGACCAGAAGAGCGAAGAGCTGGAGCAACGCGACGCCGCAGACCACGGCAATCTGACAACGCACCTGATGCATGCGCCGAACGAACGTGCCGCAGAGGAGCGGTTTGCGGAGTCCAGGGCGCGTGTGATGGCCCTGGTGCCGGAGACGATGAGGGACGTCGTCGAACAACGCATCCGCAGCGGCTCGGAGATAGCTTTCCTGCTTCACGGCCTGGAGTTTGCGCGGGTGCGCATGGGTTACGCGGGGAGCTCGTTCAACAGCACGCAGCAGATCACGTTTGGCGCAGGTGCGAATGAAACTCCTCTATCCGATGAGAACGAAGCCGAGTTGCGCGAGCTGCTGGCGAGACTGTTTGCGCGACGCATAGCCGGCGGCGACAAGCGCGACCCTCTCTACCGAATGCAGCCGGAGCGGTGGCTGGAGAGTGTGCTGCGGCGGGACGTCGGGCCGCTCGATGCTCATCTCGATTCAGCGCATGTTTATACGCAGGTGCCGGCGTTTGCCGCGGCCGATCGGGGTATGCTCGACCTGCTGGGCGTCACAGACGGTGGGCGATTGGCAGTGATTGAGTTGAAGGCCGATGAAGACCTGCACCTGGCGTTGCAGGGGCTCGACTACTGGGTACGGGTTCGGTGGCACCACCTGCAGAACCCTGACAACGCCACCGGGCTTGGAGAGTTTCAACGGCACGGATACTTTGGTGGGTTGCGCCTGGCGCCTGAGGCTCCAAGGCTCTATCTTGTCGCACCGGCGCTGCGTATTCATCCCGCGACCGAGGTCGTTCTGCGGTACCTGTCGCCGCGTGTAGAGTGGATCCTGGTGGCGCTGGACGAGCGTTGGCGGGCCAAGGTGAAGGCAGTTTGGCGAAAGCGAAGTGGGGCCTAGTTTCGCGGTTGGGGGCATACGGACTACGGGAGGAGCCCATGCATCTCCGAAGGATTGCGACAGCATTTGGGTCTGTGGTGATGCTGATCTGTGCAACAGCGTTGCAGGCCAAGACGGTAACTGTAGGTTCTCCGGATAATCGAACAGATGTTTTTCTGAATTTGGGCGACACGCTTGTGGTGGAGTTGTCTTCCGGTGACGTCAACGGCTTCCGTTGGGTGTCGCATCTGCCGAAGGCTTCGGGATTGACGGCGTTGAATGAAGACGTCCTGCCCGTTGATAAGAGCGGCAATGTGCCGGTGCAGGTAAGGCGATTTCGCTTCAACGCAGCAACGGTTGGAGACACGGCATTGGTGTTTGGCTTTGAGACTGAAGTGAAGGTCCCGGGTGCGGCGCCGCAGGACACCTCTGCCTATTCGGTGCGCGTGCACATTGCTTCCGGTGCTCCGCGCGTGGGGACCGCAATTTTGCTGGGCGTTTATAAAGGGACGCTGCCGTGCGCGGATTGCGACGGTCTGGATACGGTGCTTCGGTTGTATGCGAAGGGGAAGTTCGATACGACATACGCATATTATGTCCGCACGCAGACCTATCGCGGAGCGCCGCATGGGGATGTTGTGTTGAGTGACCGGGGCGATTGGACGGTACTGCGTGGAGATGCGACGGACGAGAATGCGACGGTGTATCAGTTGAATCCGGATAACGAGCAGCATTCCGAGTCGCTGCTATTGCAGGACAACGGCAACACTCTGGTGCAGCTAGACCGCGACCAGAAGCCAATCGATTCGCAGATGAACCTGGCCTTACGGAAGGTGCAGTGAACGGAGGCCGTTCCTGAGGCGGTCGCGACCATGCGCCTATGGCTATCTTGGGGATTTACGAAGCGATCCGATGCCTATTTCCAAAGAGAGCGCAATTCTCGCACCTGCTCTGATGAGAGAGGCTTCTCTGCGTTGAATTGAACGATCGGGCCACCCGATTCTTCTCGCAGATATCGGAACGAAATATAACCAAGCCAGGCATTCAATGAGACGAAAACGATAGGCCGCAGCGAAAACCGGTGTAGATGAATCATTGCATAGATGCCGCCAATGACCCAGAGACAACAATATAGGTGCCAAAGGACCAAAGGGTGATTAGGAGAGCCTTTTTCATCAAGGTTAAGTAGGCTGCGTAATTGTGAGGAATTCTATCAGTCGCAGTAGGCGGCGGCCGAGGCTAGCATCGTTTCGTCCACCTCTGCGACAGCATCTTCGTTTTCAAGGACCGTAGCGCGGTTCGCGAAGAAGCTCTCGATAGCGTCCAGGACCGCGGGGCCGTTCTTCGATTCGAAGATCTGTTTGCGCAGCGCACCGCCGCCGGGGACGCCGTGGGTGAACCAACTGGCGAACTGCTTCATCTTGCCGACGCAGTCGCGGTGGCGCTGCTCACGGGCGACCTGGCCTGAGGCCGTGATGGTCGCGGCACGAGCGGCTTCGGCGGCCTCTTCGATGGCGATCTCGTCGACCAGCATGCCGAAGTAATCGCGGATCATGCGGTAGCGGTCCTGGTCGGCGGGATGGTCGTAGGTGCCTGTGCCAGTGGCTTCCTTTGATGCGGTGTACTGGGCGATCTGGCGGAAGATCCACGGATTCGATGGCGCGGTGCGACCGATCATGACCGCGTCGCAGTGGGTGATGTCGACCATGGCAGCGGCGTCCTCGGGGGTGCGAATATCGCCGTTGCCGATGACGGGAATGCTCACGGCGTCTTTGCAGGCGGCGATGTACTCCCAGCGGGCCTGGCCGGTGTAGCCGTCCTCGCGGGTGCGGGCGTGCAGGGCGACGGCGTTGAGGCCACAGTCTTCGGCGAGCTTCGCCAGATCGACGCAGACGATGTGCTTGTCGTTCCAGCCCATGCGGAATTTAACGGTGAAGGGAATCGTTACTGCCGCGCGGATGGCCTTGAAGATGGTCTCGATCAGCGGCAGGTCGCGCAGCAGACCCGAGCCGCCGTTGCACGCGACCACGCGCTTGGCGGGGCAGCCGAGGTTGAGATCGACGAGGTCGAAGCCAGCGTCCTGCACAATGCGGGCCGAGTCGGCGAGCGTGACCGGGTTCGAGCCGAAAAGCTGCGCGGAGATGGGGTGCTCGTCATCGTAGTACGTGAGGTAACGCTTGCGCTTGACCTCACGCATACGGGAGAGGCCGTCGGCGGAGGTGAACTCCGTCATGATGAGGCCGCAGCCAGATTGCTGGTTCGAGGTCTCCTCGGTGACGTCGGTGGCGCTCGCAGAGGCGGTGAATTGGCTGGCGTTTTTGATGAAGCGACGGAAGACCGTGTCGGTGACG
Organism: Edaphobacter sp.; assembly: GCA_035483075.1. Lineage (GTDB taxonomy): Bacteria > Acidobacteriota > Terriglobia > Terriglobales > Acidobacteriaceae > Edaphobacter. The sequence goes on from DATHQG010000186.1 coordinate 10,601, forward strand.
CCGGCCATCGGAGCGAGTACGGTCGCGGGTGCGATCTTTACGTTACCGATGGTAAGGCTTGCTGGGACACGGGTGTGCTCGGGCATGGCGTGCTCGTGGGGTGAGTCCCAGCGTTTTTGCTCGAGGGTGTAACGTTTCTTCACAGGGTCCAGGGCTTAGGGTCCAGGGTTCAGAAAAAGCGAAGGCCTCCGTTTTGGCGGAGGCCTTCGGGTGATTTAGGCTCCGCTTACTTCGCGGCGGTCTCAGCGGTCTTGGCTTTGCCGGCGTCCGATTTGTCGAACTTGCGGCGGAAGCGCTCGACGCGGCCTGCGGTGTCGATCAGCTTCTGCTTGCCGGTGAAGTAAGGGTGGCAGGCGGAGCAGATTTCGACGACGATGTCGCCCTTATGCGTGGAGCGTGTCTCAAAGGTGGTTCCGCAGGCGCACTTGACGTGGATGCTTTCGTACTTCGGGTGAATTCCTTGTTTTGGCATGTAACTGTCCTTTTTCCTGATCTTTGTATGCCTGCCGGCGTGCGGATCGCTTGCAACGGTAGAGTTCACGTCACATCGAAGTGCCTGTCGCGCCGCCGCTTACGCCCCGGTTCAGGGAGCGCCCAAGCAGTGTATTGATTTTATCTGATTATCCCAGATATATCCAAGATTCGCACAGGGGGCATTTGGATTCAGGTGCTGCGATACTGGGTGGACGGCTATGAGTGAAGTTTGTTCGATTTGCGGTGGATCGGGTCTGCGGGTGGTCCAGGAGAACGGCAGACAGTTTGCCCAGGATTGCGTCTGCCGAATCGAGCGCAGGGCGGCGCGGATGCTCGGGCGGGCGCAAATCCCCAGGCGTTACGAACACTGTTCGCTCGAAAACTACGACACCGACCTTCCCTATTCGCACAGGACGCAGGGCGTGGCCCTTCTAACGGCGAAAAAGTTCATCGAGAGCTATCCGCTGGAAACCGGAGGGCGGGGGTTGCTGCTCACCGGTTCGATCGGCGTAGGCAAGACACACCTGGCGGTCGGCATCCTGCAGGCGCTTGTGGCCGAACGAGGCGCAACAGGGCTCTTCTATGACTATCGCGACCTGTTGAAGCAGGTACAAAACAGCTATAACCGGCAGGTCTCGGCGACCGAACTGGAGATACTGGCGCCGGTCTTCGAAGCCGAGGTGCTGGTGCTCGACGAACTCGGCGCGTCCAAACCGACCGACTGGGTGTGGGACACTGTCGCGCACATTTTGAATACCCGCTACAACGACCGCCGTACCACCATCATCACGACCAACTACGCGAACGCGGGCCCCTTGGGCACCGAGTCCGGCCCGCGGGCCTCGATGCGCGAGGAGACACTGGGCGATCGCATCGGCGAGCGCATGCGGTCAAGGCTGCAGGAGATGTGCGTCGTGGTCGAGATGCAGGGAGAAGACTTCCGCCAGAAGGTAAAGCGCGCCAGTTTCGCCTGACGCTACTTGGCAATCGCGCTAGAGCAGCGTCGCCAGCAGAAAGATACCGGCAGTCAACGCAGCAAACTGGTACAGGCGATCGGCCGCAGTCGGCTGCGTGGATTCCTCCACTGCCGCCTTGGCCATTCCGTGCAGTGCGTATTGTGGCTCGAGTTGAGAGTGCGGCGTTAGTTCGTTCTGCTGGCCCATGATTAGCCTCTGCTCGCTTCGTCGTTGCTGCTCTACAACGGTTTAGATGTTCGTTAACGCGATATTGCTCCAACTAGTTCCGGTCTTTTGTGAAAAACAGACTAAGTTTTCTCACAAGGGAGCTTCGTTGATTCCTCCCCGAGTCTCCGGGTCACGGCTGACGGGAGCGATCTACAGCGTCGAGGGGTATAAAATCTCGGCTTATGAGCGAACTGCATCGGCCAGACGACACCACAGCAAACTCCCCGTTGAAGGCCCCCGTCCCCGCAAAGACGGGCGAGATATTCACCAGCAAGCCCGCCGAGGGTGGCGGAATCCCCGCGATGGCATGGGGCGTGGCCGGGCTGGCCGTTCTGGTGGTTGTCGTTGTCCTGGTATTGGCGGGCAGGCATAAGGCGGCCGCTCCATCAACGATCCAGCCGCTTGCGGCCTATGCCGCCAGTCTGCCACTGTCACAGCTTGCCATGAGCGAATCGACCAGCCTCTCGGGCGGCAAGTCCACCTTTATTGATGGCCACATCAAGAACACGGGCAGTCAAACCGTCTCCGGGATCACCGCGCAGGCGATCTTTCGCAATGATGAGGCGATGCCCCCGCAGATCGACACTCTCCCGCTTTCGCTCATCCGGACTCGCGAGCCTTACATCGACACCCAATCGGTTCGCGCAGATCCGTTGAAGCCTGGCGACGAGCGGGATTTTCGGCTTATCTTCGAGTCCATTCCGGCGAACTGGAACTCCCAAATGCCCGAGGTCCGCATCATCCAGGTCGAGACAAAGTGACCCGAGCGGGTGAATGGCGAATCAGTAATAGTTACCGGGCCACTCGGAAGATTTTGCGTGAGTCGACCCGAATCTCCCATCGTCCGATAACCGGGAATTCTCAATAAACATTTTATTGTCAATGGTTTGATGGGCATCGCGGGTTTGGCATGCTACCTGCTCTAGTGATTGCGTGTTGACGTCTGGAACACAGGCGCATCGTTGATCAAGAGGAGAGAAACCTATGATGAAATCTGGAACCACTTTTGGCCTCCCAGTACTAGTGTTAGGAAGTGCGTTAGGCATCACGGCATTCGCACAGACCAGCACCCCTCCGACGCAGACGACAGATCCTGCCGCGGCCAGTTCCACCAGCGCAATGAGCCCTAACGACCAGGCGACCTACGCGACCGGTAAGCCGCTGGAGCAGCAGTCGAAGGAAGGTTTCTGGGGCCATATGAACCCCTTCGCCCGCAAGAAGTGGGTCAATCGGCAAGTCGATCCAGTCAAGGACCGGGTCAACGAGCTGGATCAGCTGCAGGCCAAGAACGCTAACGATATCAAGGACGTAGACGCCCGGTCGCAGGCCGGAATCAAGAACGCAATGAACGCTGCAAATACGGCCGACCAGCATGCGCAGGACGCGGCGAACCGTGCCAACACAGCCAACCAGATGGCGAGCAATGCCAGCACCCGAACCGATGCTCTAGGTAACACGGTCGGCAATTTGGACCAGTATCAGACGGTCTCCTCGACGGCGGTCAAGTTCGCCGCTGGACGCACGACGCTTGGCCCAACAGGCAAGTCTGACCTCGATGCATTAGCCACGACCCTCACCGGCCAGAAGGGCTACATCATCGAAGTGCAGGGGTACAGCCGGGCCGGTGTGCAGACCTCGCAGGCGATGGCCGACTCGGTCGTCCGCTACCTCGTAACCGAGCACCAGGTTCCGATGTACCGAATCTACAAGTCCGGGCTTGGCAAGGACACCGCCACGCCAGCAGATGGAGAGCAGGCAATCGTGAACGGTGTTCGCGTGACCCTGTTGCACAACAGCCTGGCAACGATGGGTGGAAACTCAGCGTCCAACGGCTCGGCCCCAAAGACCTCCCAGACGGGAGCTAGCTCACCTCAAGAGGTGACGAACCAGTAGCCCTCCCCCCAGGGCGGCATGGCTTGTCTATGCCGCCCGCAAGTTTGCCGAGATAGCGGCTTAGATCGCACTCGCAAAAACCTCTCCTAACCAGAGAGAACCAAGGCAGATTGGCCCCTCAATGAGGGGCCGCTTTTTTTAACCTGTCAGTTAGCAGTAATAGAGATGCGTCTCTCTATTTCGGCGGCGCTGTGACCGCCTCATGTACGGCCAGTAACTGCTCCAGCACGCCCTTCAGCTTATTCAGATGAAGCGCATTGGCTCCGTCGGACTTCGCCTCCGCCGGATTGTCATGGACCTCAAGGAAGACCCCGTCGACACCAGCGGCGACCGCGGCACGAGCAAGCACAGGGATGAACTCGGGCTGGCCACCGCTAACGCCATCTCCGGCTGAGGGCGTCTGCACCGAGTGGGTGCCGTCAAAGACTACCGGTGCGAAGCCGCGCATGATGGGAAGCGAGCGCATATCGACGACGAGGTTGTTGTAGCCGAAGCTGGCTCCGCGTTCGGTCAGCGAGACGCGGGGGTTGCCGCTCTCGCGAACCTTCTCGACGGCGTGGCGCATGTCCCAAGGGGCTACAAACTGGCCTTTCTTCACGTTGACAGCTCCTCCCGTCTTTGCGGTCGTTTCAGCAGCCGCGATTAGCAGATCGGTCTGGCGGCAGAGAAAAGCGGGAATCTGCAACACATCGACCGCCTCGGCGACTGGCCCACAGTCAACGGCCGTATGGACGTCGGTCAGGACGGGTAGCCCAGTGCTCTCGCCGATGGCGCGCAGGATGCGGCAGCCCTCGACCAGACCAGGGCCGCGAAAGCTCTTGATCGAGGTGCGGTTCGCCTTGTCGTAGCTGGCCTTGAAGATGTAGGGAACACCGAGATCGGAGGCGATGCGCTGGATGGCGTCGGCCATGGTGCGGGCGTGTTGTTCGGACTCGATGACGCACGGGCCGCC
>DATHQG010000187.1:0-25494 GCA_035483075.1 Edaphobacter sp.
CTGTCCTTCGGGTCCACCGTCTCGCCCGTCTTGATCTTCGAAGCGATCATCTCCGCCCCACTCATCTCCTGCGTCTTCAGCTTCTCTCCCGTATCGAGAACGTAGGCTGAAGGATTACTCGCCACGCTTCCCGTCCGCACAACATTCGCATATCCATTGATGCCCGCCCGACTCTCCGTGTAATCGTGGTAAAGGCTGAACGCATGCGTCTCCGGCTGCTGCAAAAAATAAACAATGTCCCGGTCCTGGTACGCCCGCTCCGACAACCGCTCGCTCTCAATCTCACCGACAAACGGCGACTCCCAACTCTTGTCCTTAGTCAGGGCCTTCGGCAGCGCTGCCTCTCCGATCTGCGCGTCCTTCGCCGCCCTCAACACCAGAGGCGCCTCACCCGTCCCCGCATGCATAAAGCTGATCGCGATCCGCCCGTCCTTCTCTGTTCGTATCTGCGACGGGACCGTCAACCCGACCACCTCGTACCCCGCAGGCAGCACGACCTTATTCCGTTTGATCCCCAGCGGCCGATTGAACACAATCGTCTTCCCATCCACGTAATAGCTCTTCGCGTCCTTGTACGTCTTCACAATCACAACGCGACCCTGCCCGTTCTCCGGCACCGGCCTCGCCAGCGTCACCCTGATGTAGTCCGTCCCCTCATCGGCCTTCACCATCAGCGGGTCCTTCTTTGCCTCGGTCCCGCTCACCACCGCAAACTCAAGCGGCTTGCCACTCATCGCGTCAAACACACTCTCATCGCTCGCGACACTCCCCTTGCGAATGGGGTTATAAAAAAACTTCGCCCCCGCCGTCGTCGCCGTCACCTCGTAGTAAATCTTGAAGCTCGCCGTCTCCGGCGCCAGCAGCTCATACCGCGTATATTCGTCAGTCTCAGTCTGCGCCCCCGTGGCCGACGGCAGCACCACACCGTCCTTCACCGCCTGCGCACGCACACAGACAGAAAGTGCAAACCAAAGCACAACTCCAGAACAAATACTCTTCTTGATAGCCATGACACCGAGAATACGATATCGTTCACCCGCTCGCCTGTCGGTCACACAAGTCCCTGGGAGATTTCGTCCATACATCATGTAAATAATCCCTACCCTTTAGGGACATTTTTGCGGCCACCCGCAAGCCATGGTTCGCGTCTTATCACCAGTAACATGAGGTGAGTTCATGCACATTCAGATTCACAGTGACAGCACGATCTCAATGCACAACAAATTCTCCGACTCCATCGCCGCCTACATCACCAATGTCCTTCAACGATTTGACCCGTACCTCACCCGCGTTGAAGTTCACCTCACCGGCGAAGCCAACACCAACTCGGGCCCCCGGGACAAACGTTGTCTCCTCGAAGCCCGTCCAAAGCGCCACCAGTCCCTCGTCGTCTGGGATCAATCCGCCAACATAGAAACCGCCTTCTCGAGTGCCGCAGAAAAGCTGCACCGCCATCTCGAAAACACCTACGGCCGTCTCGCCGACAAACGTCGCCGTTCCGCGAAAATGAAGCAGCGCATCGGGCGCCTGCAGCCGATTTCTGCAGAATAGCCAGCAAAATCGCTTGTCAAGCCCCAAATAGCCCTAACCCATTTCCCACCAACAACATCCCGTTGGCACGTTAGTTCCACTCAACCCGCTATAATAGAAATAGAGCAGAAGAAAAAGCCCCCAGTGTTCGGGGGCTTTCTTCTGCTCATTGTTTTCATGGAGCTAAGTAAAGTAGAAGTCCAGACCTAAACAACGTGCAATGAAGACTTTGCACACATTTCGGCGGGTGGGGGCTAGCGCGAGAACCGGACCCCACCCAACACCGTCACAGGTGCCCCGAGCGTAAGGATCGGCGTCTTGCCCGCCTGGAGAGGCTGGTTCAACAGGTTTTGGGTCCCGAGGTAGACCTGCCACTGCCGCTTGAAGACATGCTGAGCAAACAGGTCCACCTGCGCATACCCGGCCAGCCGGTACTGGTTGGCCGAATCATCGAACTGTTGCCCGCTGCTCCGCAGGTCCACACTCAACACCCCCCACCGCTCGCTTTGAAAGCGAATCTGGACCGTCCCCATATTGCGCGGCACCTGAGGGGTCCACTTCCCGACCAGCGTCGGATCGGCCTGAAATTTTGTCACCGTAGAAAAGGCCAGCTGATACCCGCCGATCACCGACATGAACCTCAACGGCTGCAACTCCCACTCCAACGATAGCCCGTCGCTCCTCAACTGCCCAAGGTTCTCCCGCATCAACAGAGTAGAAGTCGGTGTCGAACTCAAGGTCACCGTCGACACCGGCCGGTTCACCTCCGTCCAGAAGTAGCTCCCTCTTATCGACCCGAACCGCTCCAGCCCAACCAGCGCCCCGACCTCAAACCCAGTCGCCCGCTCCGCCTGCAGACTCGCATTCGGCAACGTAATCTGCTGCCCCACCTGCCCCTGACGATAAAGTTCATTCATCGTCGGCCCACGAAACGCCCGAAACCCAGACCCTGTCAGCGACAGCACATTTGTAATCTTCTTCACCACCCCAAGCCGCGGATTAAACACATTCTGGCTGATGCTCGGCAAAGGAGGCGGCGTCCCTCCAACCTGGTGCGCATCGAAGCTCCCAAAGTGATCGAACCGCGAGGAGAACGCAATCGACCAGGTCGTCGGCTGCCACAGAACCTCCCCATATACACCCCCACCTCGCTGACGCGAACTCAAACTCACCTCCGATATCTCCTCCAGATCGGTCCCGCGAGTGTCCAGTGCATCGCCACCCGCCAGCACCGTCCACTTCCCATATCCACGCGCCCACTGCACCGCCCCACCCACCTGCTGCGAAGGGTCAAAATGAATACTCGTCAACGTCTCCGAGGTCCGCGTCGCATTAATCGAAGAGAAGCTCTGCCGAAAGTGCTGCTCAGTCCCATACAACCGAACCAGAAATCTCCCGGCGTTACCCGCAGACCAATCGCTCCCCGCAAGATACCGCCAGATCCGAGTCGCGTTCGTCTGCAACGGCGTCCCATTGCTTCGCGCCTCATTCAACAGATTGCCCCGCACAAAGATGTCTCCATCCGTTCCCAGGGTCCGCCGCAGTTCCACCCGACCACTCTGCGAATGCACATTCGAGGGGATATCCACGGGCCCACGAAACTCCGGAGCGGTCAAAATGTACCCGCCAGTCCAAAACAGACTACTAGCCGCCAACGCGTTCCATCCTCCCGTCCCAACAGTCAACAACCCATCAACGATCGCGGTGTCCTCACTGGCGCCAGCCGCATTCAACCCATAATCAAGGCTCTTCGGCACAACCGGTACCACATCGATCACGCCACCAATCGCACTCGAACCATAAAGGTCCGAACCTCCGCCTCGCATCAATTCCACGTCCTGAGTAGCCAGCGTCGGCGTCTCGTCCCAGTGGATCCACCCTCCATACGCATCGTTCAACGGAACCTGGTCACTCAACACCAGCGTCCTGCTCGCGGCTGTCGAACCCAGCCCCCTCAGCGTCGTCCCCTCTGTCGTCGGATTCGCCACCCACGAACTAGTCCGTCGGAACAGCTGGAACCCAGCCACCTGCCTCAACCGATCATCCAACGTATAGCCGGGGGCCTCCTCCAACTGCTCTCCCGTCATCACCCGCACGCTGCTCGCACTCGCATCAAGCGCGAGCGGCGCCCGTGCCGCCGTTACGTCCACCTCTTGCGCGACCCCGGCCACGCGCATCACGACCACCAGCCGGCTCTGTTCCCCAAGGGGCTGCACCACCGGACTGAAGCCGTCCCTGGTGACCTCAACGAAGTCCTGCGTTTCGACATTCACCGCCGCGCAGCCGATGGCATCGCTCACTACCGTCTGCGGCGGGTTCCCCGGCACCCGTACTCGCGCACCTGCAATCGCCAGCCCTCGCTCATCGTGTAGGCAAATCTGGATCGTGCGCGTTACAGCACGGGCCGGCAAAGCACCGAACAACAATCCAGCCATCACCAGGGTCCAAGATTGCAACCAAGCTCGCATTAACACAATCCTATCGTCATACCAACGACATGACCGCTATCTAACCTGCCGCGTCCATCGCCAACGTGATACCCTTCCGGCAAAAGTCTCAATGATCATGGCAACTACCCGTCGCAACTTCTGCTCACAAGCCGCCACCCTCCTCTTCACTCCGCGGCTCCTGTTGTCCCAGTCCGCCGCACCAACCTCCCGCCCCGACGTCGCCGCCATCGACCACGACCGAATCCTCCAATCCGCGATCCACTTTCTGACTCAATCGCCTACTCCACTCACCTCGCTCCCCTGCCCTCGCAGCCCAGGCACGCCGAACGACTTCTACTCCGAGGCCGAAGACTACTGGCCCGACCCCGCCAACCCAACCGGCCCCTTCGTGCAGCGCGCCACAGGCGAACCAAACCCCGGCGCTTTCACTGCTCACCGCGACGCTCTGGTCAACTTCAGTATGTGCGTCCCGGCCCTGACGGCGGCCTTCGTCCTTACCAGCGAGTCACGGTATGCCCAGGAGGCCATCGCTCATCTAAAAGCGTGGTTTATTGAACCCGCGACCCGCATGACGCCCAGCCTGCTCTACGGCCAGACCATTCCACCCGCAAAGGCCGGCCGGCCCGAAGGCGTCATTGAAGCCGTGCATCTGGCAGAGGTCGTTCAATGCGTGCCATTCCTCAGCAACACAGAGGCGCTTACTGAATCTGATCGCGTTACATTGCAAAAATGGTTTGCGGAATACTTCAACTGGCTGAACACCTCGCGCCTCGCGGGCCTTGCACGCGACACAAGAAATCACTTGGGGAGCTCATGGCTCCTTCAAGCTGCTGCCATCGCCCATCTCACTTCGACCAACGATGACGCACCTCTCACCACCTTGCGTCATCAATTCAAATCCAGCACAATTCGCGCGCAAATCGTGGCCGATGGTACATTTCCTCGCGAGCTGAGTACGCCCAATCCCTATCGCAACACGCTCTTCAATCTGGATATGCTGGCCGGCATCTGCCTTCTTCTCTCTACTCGATTTGAGAGCGTCTGGGACTATGAGCTTCAGGACGGTCCCGGCATGCGTACCGTCATCGCTCGCCTCTATCCGTATATTCTTGATCGCGGGACGTGGCCCTTTCTTGCAGATTCGAAGTACTTTCTCGATCTTCCGATTCGCCCGCCCAGCTTGCTTTTTGCTGCGCGTGCTTATAACCGGCCTGAGTACGCCAGCCTTTGGAAGACCCTCAAGCCTGACCCTACCGTTCCGGAGCTTCAGCGCACTTTTCCGATCCGGCAACCGCTTCTCTGGGTCACTCGGCCGAAGCCTTAGTGCGGGTTTTTTGAGATATTTTCTTTGCCGTGGTGGAAAGTGTGATTTAACAGGGGGTTTTGCGGATTTTGGGGTGCAATTTGATGGTAAATTGTGGTGAGTTTGTGGTGGATTGCATGGTGAACGTGGTGCGTTGACGACCACTTTTCAGCAGTCGAAAATTTTCCACTTTTTTCAACTTTATTTTTGGTTACTTTTGGTCTTTGCGCGAAACTCTCGCACGATTTCCATGTACTTCTTTGCGATATCGGTGATTACCTCCGGCCTGCCGTCAGCGATCGCCTTCAGGGCCACCAGGTCCGAGCCAACGCCGAGCGCGAACGCACCTGCCTCTAGAAATTCAGCAGCCGTCCCCAGCATCACTCCGCCGGTAGGAATCATCTCGACCTGCGGGAGTGGTCCCTTGAGCGCGGTCAGATACTTTGCGCCACCCATCGCGCTGGCGGGAAACACTTTCACAACGTCCGCTCCGGCTTGCCATGCAGTCACGATCTCAGTCGGAGTCAGCGCACCGGGCAGAACTGCGATCGAGTAGCGGTGGCACATCTCAATTGTCTGCAGATTCAGGGCCGGGCTGACGACAAACTGCGCGCCTTCAAGGATGCACATCCGCGCCGTCTCGGCGTCGAGCACTGTTCCTGCGCCGATGAGGATATCCGGCCGCTGCTCCGCCAGCCGGCGCATCACTTGAATTGCGCCCGGCACCGTCATCGTCACTTCCAGCACTGTGACGCCACCAGCGGCTATCGCGTCGGCCAGCGCCATCGCTTGTTCAACCGACTGCGCCCGCAACACCGGAACCAGCCCAATCTCCTTCAACGCTTTCAGGACCACAATCTTTTCCATCTTCCAGCCTTTCTTGTCTGCTCATCGCTCATCAGTAAAGCGGCTTTCTGTTGGTGCAGGGGAAGCAGGTGCGAAATACAAAAGCAAATACGGGGATCCTTCACTTCGTTCAGGATGACGACTTCAAAAACAGTTGGCTAACACGTAAGAGAAACAGGATGACGACTTGAAAGAGGCTTCACCTCTGTACGCGGGCGCCGCCGCCCTTCATAATGCGCTGCACTTCGTCGAAGGTGGCCATCGTCGTATCGCCGGGGGTCGTCATCGCGAGTGCGCCGTGGGCGCAGCCGCAGTTCACGGCCCAATCAGGCCCCTTGTCGTTCAGGAAGCCGTAGATCAGTCCCGACGCGAACGAATCTCCTCCGCCGACACGATCGAAGATTTCAAGATCGGGCATAGGCCTTGCCTCGTGGAACTGGCCCTTGTAGTAACAGACCGCGCCCCAGTCGTTAACCGTGGCGGTTTTGGCATGGCGCAGCGTCGTAGCCACCACTTTAAAGTTCGGGAAGGTCGCTACGGCCTTCTCGATCATTTTGCGAAAGCTGCCCGAGTCCAGCTCTCCCAGGTCCTCGCCAACGCCCTCGATCTCAAATCCCAGCGCCGCGGTAAAGTCCTCTTCGTTGCCGATCATCACGTCCACGTACGATGCCAGTTCGCGGTTCACCTCGGTGGCCCGGGCCTTGCCGCCGATCGACTTCCACAACGAATCGCGATAGTTCAGGTCGTAGCTGATGATCGTGCCGTGTTTGCGCGCAGCCACCATCGCTTCTTTCGCGACCTCCGGGGTCGTCTCGCTCAACGCGCAGAAGATTCCGCCGGTATGAAACCAGCGTGAGCCTGCTTTGCCGAAGATCGCGTCCCAGTCAATCTGTCCGGGCTTCAACTGGCTGACTGCCGTGTGTCCGCGGTCCGAGCAACCCAGCGCTGCGCGAACACCAAAGCCACGCTCGGTAAAGTTCAACCCGTTGCGCGTCGTGCGGCCGACGCCGTCATATTTCGTCCATGCCACATGCGACTGGTCGACACCGCCCTGCAGCATCAGATCTTCGAGCAATCGTCCGACGGGGTTGTCCGCCAACGCCGTCACAATGGCGGTCTTCAGTCCAAAACATCGCCGCAGACCGCGAGCGACGTTGTATTCTCCGCCGCCCTCCCACACATTGAACTGGCGCGCGGTGGCCACTCGCACATCGCCCGGATCGAGCCGGAGCATCACCTCGCCCAGGCTCACCTCGTCCCACCTGCATTCGTCCTTCGGTCGCACCACGATTTCTTGCGAACTACTCGCTGCTTTGGTCACGCTAGCCTTCCCTTCGAACATTGGCCAAGAGGCCTTCGTCTATTTTCTTTATTTCAGGTCCGCAATCGCTACGGGATCCATGTCGTCATAGGCCTGGTTCTCTCCGCCCATGCCCCAGCAGAAGCCGTAGTTCTTCGTCCCTACACCGGCATGGATGGACCAACCGGGAGACACTACCACTTCCTTATCTGCAACGACAAGATGGCTCGTTGCATTTGGCGGCCCCATCAGGTGCATTACCCGGTGTGCGGGATCTATGTCGAAGTAGAAATAGACCTCACTACGCCGCATATGTGTGTGGGCCGGCATGGTGTTCCAGTTGCTCCCCGGAGCCAGCAGCGTAAATCCCATTACCAGCTGACAGCTCTTGATTCCGTCGCGATAGATCGCCTTGTAGATCGTCCGCTTATTACAGGTCTCCAGGCTGCCCAGTTCCAGCCCCTTCAGATCGGCAAACTTCACCATCGCCGCCGGGTACTCGGCGTGGGCGGGATAACTGAGCAGATAGAAGTAGGCCGGATCGTTGCCGTTCTTGCTCGAGAAGGTCACTGACCTGCTTCCGCGGCCGACGTACAAACAATCGAGCTTGTCCATATCAAAGCTTCTGCCATCGACGACGACGGACCCGGGACCACCGACGTTGAAGACCCCCAGTTCGCGCCGTTCCAGAAAATACTCCGCGCGCAGTTCAGGCTCGGTCTCGAGCGACAACGACTCCGAAACTGGCACTGCCGATCCGATCACCGTCCGGTCGAGGTCCACGTATGCAAACTCAATCTCTCCGGGTTCGAACATTCCCTCGAGAAGAAACGTCTCTCGCAACTCCTCGGTGTTCATCATCTCGTACCGCACAGCATCTGCCATCTGATAAAGCCGCATCTATCTCCTCCAAAACGTGCGTTTCCAGTATAGCCATGTGAAACTGTTTCACCGGGCACTCTGACGCCAACGGAAATGGGTCCTGGAGATTTCACTTGTAGTTGTGTCAAAGACCGTGGACCAACGGTAAAGGAGGACGGTGCGTCAGTTGGGCATTGCCGACTACTCCGCCGGCGTGCCCTTGGCCACCTAGCCGAATCGGATTACCATTGCTCACCTTCAGGGTCAGCGCCAATTCTGATATAGTTTCGACCACAATTCAAACCGACGGAGGTTTGCTATGAAAAAGCTCTACTTCTTTGTAGCGTTCGCGGCCCTGTTCGTGCCTAAGCTGGCGGTGGCGCAAAGCGTCTTCGACGGTACATGGAAGATCGACATGAACAAGGTCGATTTTTCCAAGAAGCCAGACGAGTTCGTCCTGAAGAACGGCATGTATTCGTGCAAGACATGCGCTCCACCTTACGAAGTGAAAGCTGACGGAATGGACCAACCCGTCAGCGGGCATCCGTACTTTGACAGCATCGCGATTAAGGTCATAAACGACCACTCGATCGAAGAGACGGACAAAAAGAATGGCAAGGTCGTCGCGACCTCGACCACGACGGTCTCGCCCGACGGCAAGACCGCGATGTTCAAGTTCAGCGACAGCAGCAACACGAACGGCGGGCCTCCGGTCACCGGCAGCGGCGAAGCGACGCGCGTGGCGAAGGGCCCAGAGGGTTCGAATGCAATCTCCGGTTCGTGGCGGACCACCAAGATTGAAGGCCTGTCGGCCAATGCCATCGTCTGGACGTACAAGGTCGCTGGCGACGAGATCACGATGACCAATCCGACCGGCCAGAGTTACACAGCCAAGCTGAACGGCACTGAGGCGCCGATGAAGGGCGATCCCGGCGTCACCAGCGTGTCGGTGAAGATGAGGGGCAAAGACACGCTTGAAGAGACTGACAAGCGCGACGGCAAGGTGATATCCATCTTCAAGATGACGGTCGCGTCCGACGGTAAAACCGCCAAAGCAACCGCCGATGACAAGCTGCAGAACAGGACTACCGAATTCGACGTAATGAAGCAGTAGCTTGCGGTCGCGTTCGAGTTTAGGTGAAACACCGAGGTCCGCCGAAGCTGACGGTCTTCTTGGCAGAATGCGAAGGAATGTGGTTAACTTTCGCATGGTCAAAGATCAAACTCGCCGCAATTTCTTACGGTCAGCGCCTCTCGCCGCCGCGGTCAGCCTTCCGCTTACAGAGAAGCTTCTTTTCGCATCGGGCGTCGCTGCGGATGGGGCGCAGACTGTGACTCCGGAGCCGATACAGGTGTTCACGGCCGGCAAGCTTGCGGACGCGATGAAGGCGCTTCAGGCGAAGCCCGGTAATGACAACCTGTTCGCCTCGAAGGCGCTGCCTTTCACCGTTGTGATGACGACCGAGGAGAAGAAGAGCGGCAAGGAGTTCGAGTACCACGAAGGCCGCGATCACATCTTTCAGATTCTTGAAGGGTCGACGGTCTATGAGCTGGGCGGGACACCAAAGGACGCGCGCAACACCAAGCCCGGAGAGTGGCTAGCTCCGGCTTCCGAAGGCGCGACAATGTTGACGCTCCACAAGGGAGACATGCTGGTGATTCCGCGTGGCACACCGCACAAACGCAGCACTGAGGCCAGTGTCACATTTACGCTGATTTCAATCGAGGGTTCGGTAAAGGCTTAGGCTGCTCGGCCCTTCAGCTCGCCCTTCTATGATCATCCGCCCAGCAGGCCCCGCCGATGCGAACGCTATCTGGGAGATTCTGGAGCCTACGATTCGCGCGGGCGAGACTTATACGCTCCCCCGGGACATGGAACGAGAGCAGGCGCTTGCCTACTGGTTCGCGCCTGAGCACAGCGTCTTCGTCGCAGAACAGGACGGCGAGATGCTTGGTTCGTACTATCTTCGCGTAAATCAAAAGGGCGGTGGCAACCATGTGTGCAACTGCGGTTACATGACGGCCGCGTCGGCTGCGGGCCGCGGCGTCGCAACTGCGATGTGCGAACATTCGCTGGATTACGCGAGGGCCCAGGGCTTCCTGGCGATGCAGTTCAACTTTGTCGTCAGCAGCAATGGGGCCGCGATCCATCTGTGGGAGAAGTTCGGCTTTGCAACCGTCGGACGCCTCCCGAAGGCGTTCTTGCATCCCTGTCTCGGCTACGTGGACGCTCTTGTTATGTACCGTACGCTCTGACTGCGCACTGCTTCTGACGCGCCGGGGTTGCCCGGACTCCGGCCCACAACGTACATTGACCTAACGATGCAAAATATGCCAGCTAACATCCTCGACTGCTTCCGCCTCGACAACAAAGTAGCTCTCGTCACCGGCTCCGCCAGCGGCCTGGGTGCGGCCATTGCTATCGCACTCGCGCAGGCCGGGGCCGCGGTCGCCTGCCACGGCAACCGCCGGGCCGCAACCGAGACTGCAGCAACCATCGGCGGAGACGCCGCGGCCTTCCGCGCCGACCTCTCCTCCACCACGGGCGCCGAAGACCTCTTCGCCCAGGTCAAAGCAAAGTTCGGCCGTGTCGACATCCTCATCAACAACGCGGGAACCATCCTGCGTGCCGCCGCCGAAGAGGTCACGCTCGCTGACTGGCAGCAGGTGCTTCAGGTGAACCTGACGAGCGTCTTCCAGCTCTCGCAGCTCGCCGCCCGCGACATGATTCCGCGTGGAGGGATCGGCACTAACTGCGGCAAGATCGTCAATATCGCGTCGCTGCTCAGCTTCCAGGGCGGCATTCGCGTTCCCGCCTACGCGGCCAGCAAAGGCGGGGTCGCGCAGCTCACCAAGGCGCTCGCAAATGAGTGGGCGCCCAAGGGTATTCAGGTCAACGCGATCGCCCCTGGCTACTTCGCCACGACAAATACGGAAGCGCTGCAGGCCGACGAGACCCGCAATCGCCAGATCCTCGAGCGCATTCCCGCCGCTCGCTGGGGGGAGCCGCAGGACCTTGCGGGCGCTGCGTTGTTTCTCAGTTCTTCCGCAAGCAACTACGTCACCGGCACCGTCCTCACGGTGGACGGCGGATGGATGGGCAGATAGCGGAGTGGCTCCGCTCACTGAGAAACTGCATCCAACAGAGGGAGGACCACACCATGCCCCAAAGTCCACACGACCGTGCCGCTGAATATCACAACAAGGCGGCACACGCCCATGAGGCCGCCGCCGTCTCCCACGAAAAGGGCGATCACCTCACGGCCCACGAATTATCTAAGCAGGCCCATGAGTACTCCGTCAAAGCGTTCGAGCATTCGAAGGAAGCGGCAGCTAAATTCGAGGCTGGAAAACCTTAGGCCTGGACCAATCGCTCAATGAGGCAGCGGATTTGCACCTGAGCTTCAGATCCAGCGAAGCGAGAGGTAACCGCTGCGCTCTACACTGGATCCATGCTCCGAGTCCCCTACGACGAACTCAATGCCGCGCTCTACCGCGCAATGCAACACCTCGGTCTTTCAGACGACCGTGCTGCCCACTGCGCACGCCTCTTCGCCGAAACTACGCGCGACGGCGTCTACACCCACGGCCTCAACCGCTTTCCCCGATTCGCCGAATCGGTCGCCAACGGCAGCGTCAACGTCAACGCCGAACCTACGAAGATTGCGGGCTTCGGGGCGATCGAACGATGGGACGGCCATGGGGGAGTCGGCAACCTCAACGCCAGCTTCTCCATGCAGCGAGCCATCTCCCTTGCAAAGCAATACGGCATCGGCGGCGTCGCCCTCGCCAACACAAACCACTGGATGCGCGGGGGCAGCTATGGCTTGCAGGCGGCCGAGCAAGGGCTGTTCGCGATCTGCTGGACCAACACTCTTGCCAATCTGCCGGCCTGGGGCGCCACTACGCCCACCATCGGCAATAACCCGCTCATTATCGCCGTTCCCCGCCCCGGGGGCCACGTCTTGCTCGACATGGCGACGTCGCAGTTTTCCTACGGTATGCTTGCCGCCTACAGCAAACGCGGCCAGCCTCTGCCTGTCGACGGAGGCTTCGACTCGGCGGGCAATCTGACAAAGGACGCTGCAGCGATTGAGTCCTCGCAGCGGGCCCTCCCCATCGGTTACTGGAAGGGCTCCGGCCTGTCCCTTGTGCTCGACATGCTTGCGGCGATGCTCTCCGGGGGCCACGCGACCTATCAGATTCCCCTCGACCCACTTCGCGAGACCGGCCTCTCTCAGATCTTCCTCGCCATCGATCCCAGCAATCTTGGCCAGTCTCAGGAGATGGCACGGATCGCCGAAGGCATCCTCAACTCCCTGCGTGAAGCAACGCCTGTCGATCCCGGCAAACCTGTCCGCTATCCCGGCGAACAGACCTTACAGCTTCGCGAAGAGAACCTCCGCCTTGGCGTGCCTGTCGATCCGGAGATATGGACGAAGCTCAAGGCGCTTGTCACTCCGAACGGCAGTTGAATGCTCTTTCGTTGGGCGCAGAAATACGAGAGGCAGCAGGATAGACCCGCTGCCTCTCGTTTGTTTTCCTGATAGCTGCGTTTAGAAGTGGAAGCCAAGCTCCGCCGTCATAGCTCGCGGTGTGACGTAGTGCGTGCCACTGAAGGTAGAGAGGAAGTTGTACAGCGCGTATTTATTGGTGATGTTTACGGCCGTCAGACGAAGGCTCCATCTATATTTTTCGTTGCTGAACAGATTGTCCTCGCCGATTGACGCATCGAAGAGACTACGCTCCTGAATACGAGGTGGATTGTGGTCGTCGTTCTCGGTGCCAGGAGCAGGGATCGCAACCAGCTTTGAGGTGAGTTGCGAGGCCAGGCACTGGTTCCCCGGTATGGCTACAAACGGAGTCGCTGCGACCCCATTGCAGACAAGGCCGGCTTGAAACTGCTCATCAGCGGTCAATCCGCTGAGGTCAATTCCTGGCTGGCCGTTGATCGTGATGGATGGACCGCCGTTAGCTGGGTTGCACAGGCTGTTCGGGTCCGTCACGTTGTAGCACGGCACAGAACCAGCAGTGAGACCGCTATCAAAGCGCCAGTTGAATCCTACCCACGGTGAACGCTTGCCAGGCACCTGATACTGAAGGTGCGTGGTCTGGTTGTAGCGTTCGTCATGGTCGATGCGGAAGGGAAATCCGCTCTGCCCGACGGTGGCCCCTGCTCCAGCGACCTGCGGCGGGAAGAAGCGTGCTGCCACCGACGACATTACTACGAACGCAGACAGGTTGTGGAAGTTGGGAACGTCCGCGCGCAATGCGAATCCAGGGATCTTCGAGTTGTGCCAGTCGATTGGGAACGTGATCGGGGTGTTGCCGAGTACGCTAAAGTCGAAGGCGTTGTGGGTGTACTTCCAGATGTAGTCGCCGCTGATGACGAGGTTCTTGCCGAATGCCTGTTGCAATCCAGCATGGAATTCATTACGGAAGCCGGGCTGCAGGTTTCCTGAAACACCGGGCGTGCAGAGAAGAAGCGGAGCAAGCACAGCATTTGCGCATCCCTGGCTCGACAGCACGAGGTTCTCGTTGAACGGAGACTCCAGCGTACGCGCATAGGAGACACGGAGGACTGTGTTCGTAGGGCTGAAGGTATAAGCAACACCGAGGCGAGGTTCAGCCTGGCGTGCGACCGTTAGGCCGTTGTAAAGATCACCACGAATACCGACGTTGAAGAGCCAGTTTCCCGCTTTGATCTGGTCCTGAATATAAAGGGCCAGTTCTTTCACGTCGGTATGGCCGATGTAGTTGAACAGGCCGCCGCCGCGAGTCAAATCGAACGGAAGGAGGACCGGATTGAAGGGAGTCGTGCTGGAGCCCAATGTAGTAGCCAGCACACCGTCGTTTGGAAAGAAGCCCGCAGCCGCGCACTGAGACGGATCGGTGAATCCATTGACGGGATTGGCAGAACCATCGGTGCAGGGCGAGTTGAAGGTGTTCGAAACGACGGCAAGCGTGTCATTCTCCTGCAGGAATGTCTGCGAATAGTTTGCGCCGACCTTAATAGTATGGATCCCCTTCACATAAGAAAGGTCGGTATGAACTCCGGCATTCGTAAGCGAACGATTTTGAGCGATGGTTTGGTTTTGAAGGTTCGGCGGTCCCAGATCGGCGAGGGGGTTGCCGCTCGGATAGTAGTTGTACTGGTCTCTGCGGACGTACGGCCCAAAGTTGAAGACCGAGTTGGCCCCAATGGTGCGGGTATAGGTCGGAGCGATGTCGAAGGTGCCGATCTTTGAACGCTGATCGGTGTTGCCGACATTGCCGAAGATCGGATTGGCGCCTGCACCTCCACTGATTACGTTCGACACATTCAAATTGTCATAGGCATTTGGCGTCTGAAACCACGATCGGCTGTAGTTCAGATTGAGATGGATGGAGTCGACCGAAGTGAATTGACGATCGATGCGATCGAAGACGTTAATCTCGTTGCCCTTGTCATGGAAGACCACAAACTCGGGAGGATCGAGGAAGCGTCCGGTATTCAAACCGTCGACCTCGATAAAGTTTCCCCAGTTCTTTCCGCCGTAGCTCAGGTCAGCTGCACCCGTGGCCGACCCGAAGGTGCCATACGAAGTGTTGATGCTGCCGGTCGGCTTCGTCACACCCTGGCCCGACCTTGTCGTTACCTGGATCACGAGACTGGTCTTGCCGCCAAATTCAGCAGGTGGCGCTCCTGAGATGACCTCGATCGACTGGATCGAGTTCGACGGAATCTGGTTGGAGAAGACCTTGCTCTGCTGGTCCGTAATCGGCTGGCCATCGATCGAAAAAGAGTTGGATGCGTGATCACCCAGCCCGTGGAAGAGGCCGTTCGAGTCGGCAGCTACGCCAGGAGATGAAAGCGTTACCAGCGAACTAAGCGACGATGACTGGCTCTCCAGAGGAAGCTTGCTAAACGAGTTGCGATCGAGATCGGTGTGGAAGGTCGAATCATTCTCCAACAGATCACTGGCCGTCACGTTGACAACGGTCGAGGTTTCACCGACGGTCAGAGTGCTCTTCACCGTAATCGGCACAAACGACCGGACATCGATGTCCTGACTCGACGGGGCGAACCCATGAATCAACACCACAAGATGATATGGATTGAGCGGCAGATTGGTGAATTGATAATGACCTTCACGGTCAGACGTGGTGGTCCTGCGATAACCACTGACTGGATTTTCAATCGAAATCGTCGCATCCGGCACTATCGCGCCAGTTGAGTCGGCGACCGTGCCATTAACGGTTCCAGCATTGCCGGCCGATTGGGCCCATAGCCCTGAAATACTAAACGAAAAGAAAATCGCAATTGCTGCGAAGATGCCGCGCCGTATCGACGTGTGCATGTCCTACCCCCTTTGAGTTTTAACCTGTGTTTTGAAGATGTTCTAGGCGAGAACAAAATCAACAGGTGGGGGTCGGGTGAAGAGTGCAAATGTGGATAGGGTCCGGGCCAGCGTCGACGCAACAAACGCCTCTACCAACGATACGACTGGCGCCACATGCAACACCACAGGCGGCTCGGCCACCTGGACGCCTACATGCGCGGTGGCGCAGAGCGGACAGTCCGAGTGGGAGATGTTCCCTTGTGGATGGACGTGAACAGCTTGAATCGTGCCGCAGGCAACGACCAGAGAGATGCACAGCAGCGCGAGGAGAAGCCTCCACGAACTCTGCACCTTCGATCTTGGGCCTGGATTATTCATGCTGCATCTAATATATCGTAGGACGCTGATAAACCTTTGACGTTTCGGGTAAGTGATTAGTTTTCTCCTACTGCTTCAAACGCCCAGATCCAACTGTTTGGCAGTGGACCATTTTGAAGACAAGGGGCCCTCAACAGCATCCGCACGCATGGCCTTGCCAGGCCGACCTGCCCTCCCGGATGAGGAGCGGAATGGCAGCCAAAGCAGCAATCGAATCGAACCATGCGATATGGAATGCAGCATTGACTGAGACGCCAGCCAACGTGATGAGCGCAATGTAGGCGCAAGTAGCAGATTGCACTGCATCGGCAGCCAGGGCTGCATTCTGGGTGCGGCGGGCCTCGCGGCGCTTCAGGGAGGCCAGAACGGGCATTGCGATCAGCGCAGCGATGGTGATTGCTATGCCGGCATGACTCGTTTCAGGCCGCAGCCCTAGAGCGAATGACCCAAGAGCACTCGCCGCAACCAGGAGGGCGAGCATAAACAGCAGGACACCGGCTGTGCGGCTTGCCAGCCGTTCAGAGATCGACATGCTCGGGACCCATTGCAAGAGCACAACGGTAGCGGAGAGGAGTTCGACCAGGCTGTCGGATCCGAAAGCTAGCATTGCAGGACTGTGCGCCGTCACGGCCGCATAAGAAGAGACGCCGATCTCCACCAGCATCCAAGCCAATGTAAATCCCTGCAACCAAAGTACTATCGCGCTCGGCCCGGGAGGACGAGCGCTGGCAGGCTTCGATGGCTGAACACCGATCTGTACGAGTTCCGGCATCTTGTTCCACCAATGATTTCACAAGGCGGCCGAACCAGCGCGGACCTCGTGAGCTTCAAACTGCACCGTCTACACCAGTTGCAGTTTGATCTTCTTGGCCCCGCGATCGACCATGGTGATGCGGAAGCTTCGAATCTGGCCCGCACGCACCGGCTCAGACTTCGCTTCGCTCGCCGAAGGCCCATTCTTCCAACGAGCTGCGAGCATTGCGCTGAATGAGGAGAGATCGACCGCGCCGGCCTGCGACTGTTCCTTCGCCGCGGCCTCGAGGACCAGACGCGCGCTCGCATGGATCCCTTCCCCGAGCTCGACCGTCCCATGGTCTCCCGAGGCATCGATCAGCCGTCCCGAAACCACTTCACCCACCTTGCGCTCAGCAATGTACTCATCGAGACCCGTAGGGACTAACTGCTTCATGCTCAATCTGACCTGCCGCTTTTCCTTGTCAACGTCGAGCACCTTCGTCTTCACCACCTGGCCGACGCGAAGCACGTCCTGGGGCCGCTCGATCCGCTTCTCGGCGCTGATCTCGCTGACGTGAATCATTCCCTCGATGCCCTCGGCGAGCTGTACAAACGCGCCGAACTTCGTAAAGCTCGTCACCGGTCCCTCCACCTGCGAGCCCGCCACAAACTTTTCTCCCGCGTCGGCCCAGGGATCGCCCAGCGTCTGCTTCAGCCCCAGCGACATCCGCCGTTCCGCAGCATTCACGCCAAGGACCATCACCTCAACCACATCGCCCGGCTTCACCATATCGCCTGGCTTTCTGACCTTCTTCGCCCATGACATCTCAGAGAGGTGTACCATCCCTTCGATTCCAGGCTCGAGCTCGACAAATGCGCCAAAATCGGTGACCCGCGTCACCTTGCCTCGCACGCGTTCGCCGGCCGTGTATTTTCCTGCGACAGCGTCCCACGGATGCGGTTGCAACTGCTTCAGCCCCAGCGAAATGCGCTTGCCCGCAGGCTCGATCTTCAACACTTTGGCTTCAATCTGCTGCCCTGCTGTCAACACGTCTGCCGGCTTGTCGATGCGTCCCCATGCAATATCACTGATATGAAGCAGACCATCCACTCCGCCGATATCGACGAACGCTCCGTAGTCCATCAGGCTGCGCACGGTGCCGGAGACGATGTCGCCCTCCCTGATTTCGGAGTAGCGCCGCTCCTTCGTCGAACGGTCATCCTCTTCAGCGACGACGCGGCGATCCACCACCACGTCCTCCTCCGTTGCATCCAGCTTGATGATTCGACAGCGGATCTCCTGCCCCACCAGCTTTTCCATTTCAGCTGCGTCACGCGCCCCACTGCGTGAACCCGGCATGAACGCACGCACCCCAACGTCCACGGACAGCCCACCCTTCACGACGGCCGTCACCGTGCCCACAATGATCGCCTTGTCAGCAAACGCCTGCTCCAGTGCGCTCCAGTCCCTGGGCTGCTCCACCCGCAGCCGCGACAGCTCGTAGTAACCCTCCTCGTTGCGTCCCTTCACCGAGACCTGCAGCTTATCGCCCGGGACGACCGTCTCCTTCGCGCTCTCAAACAGCGACACCGGCAGTACACCCTCGGTCTTGTATCCAATATCGACAAAGACAAATTCGGCCGAGACTGCAACGACGGTGCCTGAGATCTGCCGTCCGCCCTCGCCCGAACGCCGCGAATGGCTCTGCTCAAACTGCGAAAGGATCGTATCGAATGACTCGAGAGGTTCGCTGGATTCAACAGATTCGGTGGATACAGTGGTCGATTCGAAATTGGGGCCGTTCTCGGGAATGCCTGGGTTGGACATGAAAAGCTGGGTGCCTCGTTCCTACTGATTAGTGGCTAGAATATCACCGCGCCACTCTTCGAATTCGTATTGCGCTGTGCGGAACTCGATTGCGATTTGCTTCGCTCCGGCCTTCCTTTCTGCAATAAACTGCAGTTCTCATGTTCCCCACACCTGTCAGGGCGCGCCTGCAAGTCTTCGCGTTAGCTGCTACAACACTCTTCGCAGTACTGGTTGCCTTCTGCAGCGCTGCAGTCGCTCAGGACTCAATACGCCTTACCCCCGCGACGCTGACCAACGGAGCGCCGTGCCTCATCACAGTCGTGCTGCACGATCAAGCGTCGAGCGTCACTGGTAGCTGGCAGGGCCATCCGGTCGCATTCTTCCCTGGCTCCGACCACCGAACATGGTTCGCCCTCGCCGGAGTAGATGTCGAGGCCACCCCGGACAACTACCCTCTGACGATCGACGCGACCATCAAGGACGGCACGCACCGCACACTGCACCAGGACGTCAGCGTAGGAGAAGCACCCTACGAAAAAGTGCCCTTGAGTGTGCCGGATAAATTCGTCGAGCCCAACGCAGCGGCACTCAAAAAAATCGCCGCCGACAAGATCGTAAAGGACAGGGCCTTCGCGAACTCAGCCTCGAAGCCGCAGTGGACAGGCAACTTTCTTCCACCTCTTCACCTCGCACCGCAGTCGGACTCATTCGGGAACCAGCGAATCTTCAACGGAAAGCTCGCCAGCGTCCATCGTGGCCTCGACTATCGGGCGAAGCCCAGCACACCTGTGGCGGCAATTAACTCCGGCCGCGTCGTCCTGGCGCGACCGCTCTATTACGAAGGAGGCTGCGTCGTCATCGATCACGGACTGGGACTGATGAGCGTCTACATGCATCTGTCGAAGATCGAAGTGGTTGTGGGCAGACGGATCCGTCGCGGCCAGATCATCGCGCTAAGCGGCGCCACCGGCCGAGCGACCGGTCCGCACCTCCACCTCGGGGTCCGCTGGGAGGGCAGCTATCTTGACCCTGCCAAACTGTTTGAAATCACCATGCCGCAGCTTGACTCGATCGTTGGACCGCAGGTGAGGCCTCTAAAGAAAGATAAGAACGGCCCGACGACAATACATTAAACCGCCGCCCAATGGTCTTGCTCGTATATCTGTCTAATTTGGCGGCTTAGCGGGCAGCTTGTCTTGGTCCAGTTCGGTGCCGAAGAGCTTCCGCAGCGGTCTTTGTATTGCTCGCAGAAGCGCCCTTGCAGCGATAATGGCGGCCGACAGAAAGGCCAGCGCAATGAAGGCCGCGATTATCGGATGGTGCGTGGCAAACCACGTCAGCCCGATCGCAGCAGCGTCCTCCGTCGTGCTCAGGGCGATGTTCGAGACCGGTTCCGGACTCGGTGTCACAGCGGCGCGCAGGGCAGTCTTCGAACTATGCGCAGCCAACGCGACCACTGCACCAATCGCCGTTGCGAGGACCTGCATCTGTGGCGACAGCTGTGAACTGGCGTGATACGCGACCAGTGCTGCAATCGGGACACGAACGACGGTGTGCAGGGTGTTCCACACCAGGTCGAAGGCCGGTATCTTGTCCGCGACAAACTCCATCGCGAACATGATGCCGCACACCACCAGGATCCAGGTGTGGCCCAGCGAGTCGAGTCCCGGAGGCAACGCCACCCACTGCGTCCGCGCAAGTATGCCAAGTGTCAGGACCGTCGCATAGATATTCAGTCCGGCCGCAAAGCTGGCAGCAATGACAAGCGCCGTAATGTTGGCCGGGTTGAAGCTCATTTGCCTGAAAGTGTACAGGTTTTTGGTAGAGCTGCTTGCCTTTATTCACGGCAACGGGACGCCTAGAAGCGGAGGGCCCGCTTGATCTGCGCATACTGCAACAGGATGAAGCTGTCCGTCATGCCGGCAATATAGTCCGCCACCACACGCGCAAGCCCCTCGTTCTGTACTGCTTCGAAGTGTCCGACGGGCAGCTCCTCCGGATCGTTGATCCAATGCTCGAACAGCGCCGTAACGACCTCTTCCGCCTTGTCGTGTTCCGTCTCCAGCGGCTCGCACGTGTAGAGCGTGTCGTAGAGGTAGCGCTTCTCCTGCAGCCGCTCGGTCTCGACCTGCGGCGAGAACCGCGCCAGCCGCGTTGGATGCCGGCGTACATCGGCGAGACACTCTGCTCCGATCGCCTGCGTGTTGCGGCCCGTCGTCTCAATCAGATCGTCGGTAAGGACGTTCTGCATCAGCTGCAACGCCTCGTTGAACAGGAACTTCTCATCGACGCCAGCGTGCTCACTCTCGACCTTGCGATAACACCGTCCAAGAATATCGACGTGCTCACGAATGTGAGCGATCTCGAGCAGTCCTGATTCCACGCCGTCATCGAGGTCCGCTGTAAGGTAAGCGATCTCGTCGGCAAGATCAATCAACTGCGCCTCAAGCGGCGGCCTTTGGTCCAAAAAATAGTCTGCCAGCTCCGGATGCTGCTCGACCCTGTAATCACGCGAGTGTTTGATAATGCCCTCGCGAACACCGAGCGTAAGATTCAATCCGCGATGCGCAGCGTAACGCTGCTCGAAGTGCTCGACGATGCGCAGCGCATGCAGGTTGTGGTCGAACCGCCGCCCGTGATGGGTAAGGCAGCGGTCGAGCGCACGCTCCCCGGCATGTCCAAAGGGCGGGTGGCCGATGTCGTGCACCAGCGCAAGCGTCTCCGCCAGGTCTTCGTTCAAGCCAAGCTCGGCGGCAGCGGCGCGGGCGATCTGCGCGACCTCAATGGTGTGGGTCAGACGGCTGCGAAAGTGATCAGAGGCGCGACTGGTGAAAACCTGCGTCTTCCCTGCCAGCCGACGGAACGCGCGCGCCTGCACGATACGTTCCCGGTCACGCTGGAACGGTGTGCGCGTTGGGCGAAAAGGCGCGGGATGGACGCGGGTCAGCAGAAGATCGTCCGGACCTCCCACGACCGCGCATCGATGGAGATCGATTGCCATGGTCAGATTTAAGTGTAACGGCAGATGCGCCGTGTGTTATTTGGACGTGACTTTGGCCAGCTTGACGCGAGCGTTCTCCAGCTTGTGCTGCACCTTGGCAACGTCCGCTGGGTCGGCGTCCGCAGGCAGCGAACGCGCATACTCCGTCATCGACCGCTCCCACTGGGCGACCGCCATCTTCAGGTTGCCTGTCTTCTCGTAGACCTCTCCGAGATGGTCGTGGATCGTGGGGTCCGTGTTGGTGCGTTCATTGGCCTTGCGGAGGTTCTCTTCGGCCAGCGCATATTGGCCCGATTTGAAGTAGACCCACCCGAGCGAGTCCAGAAACGCGCCGTTCTGCGGATCAAGTTCGACGGCCTTGCGAACCATCACGAGCGCTTCAGGCAGCCGCACGCCGCGATCGGCCAGCATGTAGCCAAGATAGTTCAGGATGGTCGGGTTCTGCGGGTCGATGGCAAGGGCCTTCCGGAACTCGGCCTCCGCCGCGTCGTACATCTTCTGACGGTCATAGAGCGACCCTCGCAGAAAATACACATACAGCTTCTCGTCCGGCTTGGTAGCCAGCGCATCAGCAGCGTTCAACTCGGCCGACGCCTCCTGCCACCGCTTCAAACGCGTATAGATCGTTGCCAACGCCAGATGCGAGTCGCGCTCGTCCGGCGTGCCCGTCGTCGCCGCCAACTGCGCCTTCGCCAGTGCGACTCCCTGGTCCACTTGACCCGTATCTGTGAGCTGACCGGCATACATCAGCTGGATCGAATGATCGTTTGGCAACGCCTTGGCCACTTCAGCTGCCACGGCGGTGGCTTCTTTCCACTGATGGGCGTCGCGATAAGCGTCGACCTGGCCTGAATAACCATTCTTGACGTAGTCGCCGCCAAGCGCGACTAACTGCTTATACGCAGCCACGGCTTCAGCGGTCTTGTTCTCTTCACGATAGATCACAGCCAACCGGTCGAGAAAGATCGAGCGGTTCGCCTTTTCACCTTCCGAATACTTTCCATCCGTGCGCTCGGTGTCCGACACAAGTTTGGTCAGCACGGCGATCGCCTCATCGTAGCGGCCCAGGGAGTCGTAGATGAGCGCTTCGTTATAGGTAAGTTCCAGCGAGTCCGGAGCCAGCTTCTTCGCCTTCTCCAGCGTCGTCAGCGCCTCATCGTAGTGTCCCTGCCGCCGCTGGATCTCGGAGACGTGGACCTGCGACTGCCAATCCTGCGGTTCTGCCGAGACGATATTGGTCAACACCTTCAGCGCTTCGTCCAATTGCCCGTCTGCAAGCAGAGCGTTCGCTAGACCACGCTCCGTGTCCAGATTGTCGGGTTCAAGGTCGAGCGCACGATGGTAGGCGGCGATCGCTTCCTTGTTGTTCTTCAGCTGCTCGTAGCTGGCGCCGAGGGCGAACTCAATGCGAGGCGAGCGATCGTCGACCGGAATGGCGTTGAGGACGTCGGCGGCGCGCTTCGGATCACCCTGCTCGCTGTACAGCCGCGCCATATTCAGCGCGACCTCCTCCGAGTTTGCGTCGATCCCCTGCGCGAGCTTGAACTGTGCCTCTGCCTTCGCCGAATCATGGTTCAGACCATAAAGCTGACCGAGCAAAAGATGGGTCTCCACATCGCTCGGCTTCAACTGGGCCAACTTCTCGTACTCGGCGATGGCCAGTTGCAGCATCTGGCCCGACTGCGGACTCTGCATGTCGCCCAGCGAGCGCAGATACACCTTACCGAGCAGCGTGTGCGCTTCAATGTCGTTGGGGTCCTTGCCGACCTGGTCCTGCGCGGCGGTGACCGCCTCGCGAATGCGGCCGATCTTGAAGTAGAGCTCAGCCAGACCGTCCTGCAACAGACGCGAACTCGGATCGGCGTCCAGCGCCAGCTTGTACTGCTCCACCGCCTGTGTCGCATAGTCCGACCGGCCTGCGTTGACCGCCATGTCCTCGTAAAGTCGAGCCAGACCATAGTGATAGTAGGAAGACGCCCGATCTGGCGTTGTCGCCACCGGAGCGGCCGCGCCCGTCGCAGCAGCAGGCGCCTGAGCAAACATCGTGTGCGCCGCAAAAAGAAGGGCTGCAGCTGGAACAAGGCGAAGATGACGAAAAGTGGAGGCACGCAAAAGCAATGTCATGAGATGTAATGTCCTGTGCCGCCGGAATCGATGTCGAAGACCTGTACAGCCTGTATAGCCAGACAACCGTTAGACGACGCCACCGGCAAGATGGATGCAGGGGCACAGACCGGCCGTTTGCGCAGCTTGGACGTCATTATATCTGTCATTCCCTCAAAAACGCAGCATTTATCCATGCCGGAAGTGCCTGACGCCCGTAAAAACCATTGCCACGCCCAGCCGGTCGGCGGCCTCGATTACCTCGGCGTCGCGCACCGACCCTCCGGGCTGAATCACCGCCGTGGCGCCCGCCTGGGCAATGGTCTCCAGGCCGTCCGGGAACGGGAAAAACGCGTCGGAGGCGGCCACCGTACCCTTCAGCGGAAGAATTGCCTTCATCGCGCCGAACCGGGCGGCGTCGACCCGGCTCATCTGCCCCGCGCCAACCCCTACGGTCTGGCCATGGCCGTCGCTGAAACGGGCGTAGACGATCGCGTTTGATTTGACGTGTTTACAGACCCTCCAGGAGAAGAGCAGCGCCCGCAACTCCTCCGCAGTTGGCTTGCGCCTGGTGACAATCTGAAGCTCGGCCTCTGTGATGCGCAGGCGGTCGGCGTCCTGCACCAGCAGCCCACCAGAAACCTGCTTGAGTACCCGCGGCGTCTCTGCCGGAGAGATTTCGATGAGCCGCAGGTTCTTCTTCGCGGAGAAGCGCTGCACCGCCTCCGGAGTGAAGGATGGCGCAACAATGGCCTCGACGAAGAGCTTCGCAATCTCCTCCGCCGCCGCAGCGTCCACCTCGCGATTGATGCCGATTACCCCTCCGAAAGCCGAAACCGGGTCCGACTCCAGCGCACGGCGATAGGCCTCCACCACGGTAGCGCCGGTCGAAGCTCCGCATGGATTGGTGTGCTTGATGATCACAACGGAAGTCTCATCGAACTCGCTCACCAGCTCCCAGCAGGCATCCAGGTCGACGATGTTGTTGTAGCTAAGCTCCTTCCCCTGCAACTGCCTGGCGTTCGCTACGCCCTTGCCGCTGCCGTCCGTATACAGCGCTGCCTTCTGGTGTGGGTTCTCCCCATAACGAAGCGTCTGCGACAGCGGGTCGATCACGCGGACCGTCGGCGGGAGCTGCTCCTGCGAAAAGACCGCCTTGCCGCTCGGCGCTTCGATACTCTCGAGCGCGGTCGCAATCGCAGCATCGTAGGCAGCGGTCACGGCGAAGGCCGCTTTGGCCAGCCGCCAGCGAGTGGCCCTGGTCAAACTGCCCGAGTTCGCAGCCATCTCCTCGGCCAGCAAAGAGTAGTCGGCCGCAGAGGTCACGATCGCAACGTCCGAAAAGTTCTTCGCCGCCGAGCGCACCATCGACGGACCGCCGATGTCGATATTTTCGATGACCTCCGCAAACATTACGCCGGGACGCTGCGAGGTCTTCTCAAACGCGTACAGATTCACCACCACCATATCGATCGGCTCGATCGCATACTCCGCCACCGAAGCCATGTGCTCCGCGTTGTCGCGGATGTGCAGAATGCCGCCATGGACCTTCGGGTGAAGCGTCTTGACGCGGCCATCTAGCATCTCCGGAAACCCCGTCAGGTCGCTGATATCGCGCACCGGCAGCCCGGCCTCGCGCAGAGCGCGTGCCGTGCCACCGGTCGAAACCAGGTCAACCCCAAAGGAGGCCAGCACACTGGCAAAGTCCACCAGGCCAGTCTTATCGGTTACGGAAAGTAATGCGCGGCGGATGGGGCGAAGGTCTGCAGGGGCTGCTGAGGAATCAATGCTGTGTTCAATCATCACTGCTTATTCTAAAGCCAGCGAAGCGCCCGGAGTGCTTCACCCTCACAGC
>DATHQG010000188.1:0-5385 GCA_035483075.1 Edaphobacter sp.
TTGGCCTGCGTGAGCGCGTTGAAGAGCGTCGACTTGCCGGCGTTGGTATATCCGACCAGCGCGATGGTCGCGACGGGCGCGGACTCACGCCGCTGCCGCTGCTGCCGGCGAATGCGCCGGACGTTTTCAATTTGCTGCTCAACATTGCGCACGCGCCGGGCGATCTTTCGGCGATCCGTCTCCAGTTTCGTTTCGCCAGGGCCCCGCGTACCGATGCCGCCGCCGAGCTGCGACATTTCAACGCCATGCCCGGCCAGCCGCGGCAGCATGTACTGCAGCTGCGCCAGCTCGACTTGTAATTGGCCTTCTCGCGTACGCGCATGCCTCGCAAAAATGTCGAGGATGAGTTGCGTGCGGTCAATCACGCGGCGCTGGATAATCTTTTCAATGTTGCGCTGCTGCGAAGGGCTGAGGTCGTGATCGAAGAGAAGAACGTCGGCATCGACTGAGGCGGCCGCGCCCGCGATCTCTTCGAGTTTGCCTGCACCAATTAACGTCGCCGGATCGGGCCGGTCGCGGCGCTGCAGAATCTCTCCCACAACTTTCGCTCCGGCGCTCTCTGCCAGCGTGCGCAGCTCGGCCAGCGACTCTTCGGCATCGAACTCGGGAATGCTGGGCTTGCCGTTGGACTTAACGGCGACGCCCGACGGCGCCGGCTGCGTCGCAGCGGCATCGCGCGCAGCCGAGGCCTGCGCCGTAACTGCTCCCTTCGTACTGCTGCGTCCCCGCGTCCGCACGTCAAGCCCTACCAGGAAGGCGCGCTCGCGCTCCGGTTCCTCGCGGACAGTCTTCGCCCCGAGAGGCACACGACTGCCTGCGCGCGCCGCGCCGCGAGTTTTCTTGAGCTGAGAACGTTGCAAGCCGAAAACGCCTTGTCGTTATCCCTATCCGTCAGTGCCTGAAGCGCTGGCCGCTGCCACGGGCGCGGCAGCCACTGTCTTCTCCGGATGCGCCACGTGGGGCACATGCGTCGCCGCCACTCTCCCCATGACTACGGTCGAGATGGCGTGCTTGAAGATGAGTTGCTCCTGACCGTTCGCCTCCAGCACCACGGAGTACTTGTCGAAAGAGCGGATGCGGCCCGTTAGCTTTACGCCACTCAGCAGGTAAATCGTGATGCTGAGCCTCTCCTTGCGGGCCGTGTTAAGGAAGGAATCCTGGATGTTCTGTGCCGGCTTATTGCTGTCCATAGCCGATCTCCTTAATTTTTAGACTGCGAACGTGCCACTACCGGTCCACAGGCGCCCATGGACTGGCTCAATGCAACAGCATGTTTCCGAAGGCCTTCCCGCTGCCCAGGAAACAAGGGGGGTGAATCCCGCGGGCTGCGCGCCCAGTTTCGGGCCGCAGCGTAAGCGGATCAATGTGAGTACGATACGGCGATCTCCGCCGCTTTTCAACTGGAACTTGCCGAGGGGTCCAGCCGCAGGGTTGACACCGCTCGCGGCAAAGTGCAGACTTTCCACGACTTTGGAAAACCAGTGGTCAGGGGTTAGTGGCCAGTTGCGCGCGGAATCTACTGGCCCCCAGCCACTGACCCTGACTACTCTCTACCGGAGGAAATCTTAAATGCATCATGTCTTCGCATCGGCGGCTACTCTGGTCATGCCGACTCACACTGGCGCGGAAGCCGCGCAGCTCATTCTGCGCTGGTTTCATATCATCGCCGGCATCACCTGGGTCGGCCTGCTGTATTTCTTCAACCTGGTTAACGTCCCTTTCATGAAGCAAGTGGACGCTCCTATGAAAGCCAAGGTCTTCCAGTACCTTACCCTGCCTGCCCTGAACTGGTTTCGGTGGAGCGCGCTGGTGACGGTTTTTTTGGGATTCTGGTATTGGGGACAGTTCTATGTTGGACCCGATGCTCGCCGTGAGGGCGGCAGCGAGCTGGCTACCATCGGATTCTTCCTGCTGCTGTGGATCGCGGTCTGGTTCATTCTGTTCATGATGATTAAGAAAATTACGCCCAGCGGATATGTTCTGGGCGTGATCACCGCCATCCTCTGCGTCGCGGCAGCCTGGCTGTTCGTGAACTACACGCCCGTCGGCCAGGACGACAACCACGTGCTCTCCATCGGCGTGGGCGGCGGCTTCGGCATCGTGATGCTGTTCAACGTCTGGGGCATCATCTGGCCCAACAACAAGAAAATCATCCGCGGCACGCTGGCCGGCACGCCTCCCCCCAACGCAGCGATTATGGCCCGCCAGGCGTTTCTGGCCTCGCGGACGAATTTCTTCCTGTCTGTGCCATTGCTGTTCTTCATGGCCACCAGTTACCACTATGTGATTTTCGGAAAGTAGGCGAACAAGCTGCCAGTGGATTGAAGAAAGCCCCACGCCGCCTAGGCGTGGGGCTGATTTTTTGCCGCAAAAAAAGAAGGGAGCCGAAATATCGGCTCCCTTGAGATGCGAGTGATGCAAGGTTAGAAGGTAAAGGTGGCCCCCAAGCGGATGTTTCGCGACTGCTGCCAGAGGTTCGGCGAGCCATAGTGTGAGTTGAGCGTCAACCCAGCCGAGGTCTTGCTCGCCGTGGCGGCCGCCTGCGCGTCGTACCCGGTCATTGACGCCTGGTAGAAGGCTGCGCCGTTAAAGGCAAAGCACTGGTTGACGAAAGGGCTACCCGTATTGGCACAGCCCGGTAATGCTGAGGGAAGAACCATAAACCCCGCGTTGTAGTTCGAGTTGAATCCTCCCCAGTATGAGGTGACGTTGCGCTGGTTGAGCAGGTTCGTGAAGGTTGCCACAAAGCTGAGCACCTGGTGCTCGTTGTTTTTATTGACCTTGATGGCATGCTGCAGATTGAAATCGGTCTGCGTAAACCACGGGGTGCGGCGGCTATAGGGAGCACCGAAGTCGATGGCGCCGGACGACGGGTCAGTAGTCGCGTTAACCCACTTTCCGCGGCCGAAGATATCCGTGCCCTCGATTGGCGTTTGTCCGGATGCCAGACCCAGGTCAGTGAACGAACTCATCGGGCTGCCCTGATAGGCGACCTGGAAGAGTCCGAAGGTTGTGGTGTTCATGTGACCTTTCCAAGGTAACTGGTAGTACACGTTGCCTTTGAACGTGTTGGGACGGTCTGTCGGCAAAGGTCCGTTGTTGGACTTGCCGTTGGCACCGAAGTAGTAAATCGGCTCGTCGAACGATCGTGTTGTATCCGGCGAGTTACGTCCGGTGGTGCCACCGTCAGTCTGGTCGGTGGTGGTCAGGCCGGTATAGTTGCCCCACAAGCTGCTCCACGTGTAGCTGAACATTCCTGCAAAACCGCGGCTGGTCGTCTTGGTGACCCGGAACTCGAGACCATCATAGTTGCGGACAGCCTTAGGAAGGTTGGGACAGGTGGGACACGTGCCGAAATCGTCGTTGGCGTTAAACGCGGCTGTGCCGGGGCCGTATGCATCCCCAAGCGAGGTTAGATAGTTAGCATAACCGTCGACAGTCTTGTTTACGTTCTCGCCAGGATTGACAATCGTGTAGATTTCGAAGGCGTCTTCGTCGGCCAGCGACGCATCCTCAATCACATGGTCGAGGCGCCGACGATCATAGCGCGCTTCGAGTGCCCAGTCCCTACCGAGCTGGTAGTCCACACCGCCGACAAACTCGTGCTGGCGATAAGGTTTCACGCCAGGCGAGACTGGTTCTTCCGGGCGGAAGTTGACGTTTTCAATCAGCGAAACACCAGTACCGGCATCGGTTAGAGCCGCCGGGGTTACGCCTCCGGCAAAGTTGGCCGGTACGTTGGAAACGCCAGTCGGGCAGGCACGACCGCTGGCGTTGAATTGCAGAGTGATATCGGAGTTGCTGAAGCTGCTTCCGGAATCTGGACCGATCGGATAGGTGCAAGTCTCAAATCCTTGCGCGCCCCACGACGTCTGGGCCAGCAGCAGCTTCATGACGTCGTTGGTGACGCCGTAGCTGCCAAAGATCTTCAGCTTACCGTCGCGCGATCCCCATGCCGCTCCCAACCGGGGTTCGATCTTATCGCTCCACGAGAAATTGATGGAGCTGATGTTGACCCCAATGCCCGCAGGAGCAGGCAGGTTCTCCTTCTCAATGCGGAGGCCGAGGTTCAAAGTCAGACCGTGGCCGATGGTCCAGGCATCCTGGATAAATAAGGCATGGTTCCAGTCACTTGCGGGAACTACGGTGCCGGACGTGGTTTTCAGCACGGTCGCGAAATCTTGTACCGTCAGGTAACCGAACTGACCGGCGCAAACAGGGGTGGGAGTTGGCGGAGTGGTTGTGGTATTCGGGGGTCCCGACCATTCCGCCTCCAACAACGCACAGTTGGCGGCTCCATTGGTTGTACTGGCACGGTAGGACTGCCCCGCGCCAAGATACTGGAAAGCGAGAGGCAGGTTGCCACTCTGATCAATCACGTTGGACAGATGGTTGAGTTGATACCCGCCCTTAATGTTGTGTGTACCCCACCAGCCGCTCTTGAAGAACGCGATGTCCTGGTCGAACTGGAAGTGCTTGCTGGCGTTCACCTCGGTGAAGCTTTGATCGTAGGGAGCCGTCGTCGTGCCGCCAGGTATCGACAAGGCACTGGGCAGAGAACCGGTCGGAGTACATGTCGTGGTCGGCGATGGATAGAGGCAATTGGGAGATTGTCCGAATCCGCCAGCTTGAGCACTCAGGTCTACACCGGCAGTAGGCCAACCAAGATCATGATAGTTATTGAAAAAGTAGCCGAAGCGGGTTGTAGCGACGATCTGCGGAGTCAAAGTGATATCGGCACCAGTGTTGTAGGTCGCGTTCGGGGCGGAGAAGCCTAGGCCGTGGTCGTACTGCGTTACCGGGCTATTGATCCCGTTTACGCTCCCTTGCCCAATGATGATCCCGCCGCTATTCAGCAGGCCTGTGGTCGAATCCGGATTGGGCAAGCTGACTCCGGCAGCTCGCTGGTACTGGTAAAGCCACGAACCGAAGACGCGTATTTTCTGAGTAAGCGTGCCGTCAAGGCGGAAGGTGCTGTAGTAAGTCTGCCGGTCTTGGTTGAAGAGCTGGCTCCCTAGACCCAAAGCCTGATTGGTCGGATTCGTAGAGTCAGTGAAGTCTACCGTCCTTGCCCTGGAGCGGTATTCCGGTGCAAATCCCAGAAAGAACCACAGCCGATCTTTTACGACCGGGCCACCAAGTGTAAGACCAGCCGTAGCGATCTTGAAGTGGTCCCTCTTTGGTTGGTAGAACTGCGAATCGGCATCGGGAACCGTAGCCGATGGATTCGGATCGTAACGCAGCCCTTCAATAGCAGAGCCATCCAAAGGATCTGCTTCATAGGTACCAAAAAACGATCCGTGGTAGGCGTTGCTGCCCTTCTTCATGACGACGTTGACCACGCCGCCCAGGGCGCCGCCGTGCTCGGCTTCGATGCCCGAAGTC
>DATHQG010000189.1:0-22108 GCA_035483075.1 Edaphobacter sp.
ATGGCCACATGACAGAGTTGAACAGGCCACAGGAGACGATCGCCCACATAGCTATGTGCCCGTGTGTGGCGATTGTGGTTATGACCAATAGGGAAGCGATCAGGGAGACAAATGCAAGAGCGCGCTGGGCCCTGATCCAGCGCAGGGCAAAGAACCCGATCAAGCGCCCTACCATCGTGCCACCCCAATAGTATGAGACGTATTTGGCAGCGGCTTCGTGGCTCAACCCACCCATCGAGGATTGACCCAGGAAGTTGATCATCACGCTGCCGATCGCGACTTCGGCCCCGACATAGAAGAAAATCGCGATAGCACCCAAGCGAAGATGACTGAAGCTCCAGGCGCTGCCGCCGGAGACCGACTTCACGCCGCCCTCTTCGATCACTTGAGGCAGCTGGACGAAGGCGGTAACGATCGCCATCGCAAAGGCACAGATAGCCAGGATCGCGTAGGGCATTCGTACCGAGTGCGCTAACTGAGCGGTTGTTGCGCCGGCGGCGATGAAGATGAAGGCCGCACCAAGTTTGGGAGCGATGGTCGTTGCGGAGGAGTTGAAGAAGCCGCATAGATTGAGTCGTGAGGACGCAGTCTCCGGTGGTCCGAGCGCACCAACGTAGGGATTGATCGCTACTTGGAGCAGCGCGAGACCGCTGCCGACAACGAACAGGGCGAAGAGAAATAGGGGATAGAAGATGATGACGGAGGCGGGCAGGAAGAGAAGCAGGCCGAGACCTATTACTGACAGTGCGACGACGATCCCTCGCTTATAGCCGATTCGACCGACGATCAAGCCCGAAGGAAGGGACATAACGAAGTACGCACCGAAGAAGCAGAACTGGACCAACAGTGCGGTGACATTCGTGAGATGAAACAGGTCTTTGAAGTGTGGAACCAGGATGTCGTTCAGCGCGGTGATAAAGCCGATGCCGAAGTAGAGCGAGACCATCAGCATCAGCGGAACGGTATAGTTTCTCCCAGGTGCTTGAACTACAGTGTTCGTACCCTCTCCCGCGACTCCAATTGCCATTTCAGTCCCCTGTCTGATGCTGTAACGATACTCAATCTATAGATGACTGTGTGGATTTGTAGTTTGATCGAGCAATAATCATGGTTTTTGGTGATTTTTTGTGGCTTGTATGAACCGTGCGGTGATGGTTTCGGGGCGGGTGATGGCGGACCCGACGACCACGGCAGTGGCACCGAGATCGAGGGCCGTACGGGCCTCTTGCGGGTCTGTGATGTGGCCCTCTACGAGCACCGGGATTGTCAAGCGGGCGACGATGGATCGGACGAGAGCCCAGGAGACGTTGCGTTGGTTGGCTGTCTCGGCGGTGTAGCCGTAGAGCGTGGTGGCGACTGCGTCGGCCCCGGCGCGTTCGGCGGCGAGAGCGTCTTTGAGGGTTGCGATGTCGGCGAGGACGGAGCGGTTGAGTTCGGCGTGGATGCGGGAGACAAGTTCGGGCCAGGGTTCGGCGGCGGTGAGACGACGAGCGGTGCAGTCGAGGGCGATGATATCTGCTCCTGCGTCGCTGATGGCCTTGGCGGAGCGGAAGTCAGGGGTGATGTAGACGTCGCCGTTAGCGTCGTAGGTCTTGATGATACCGATGATGGGGAGTTGCGTGATGGCTCGGAACGCGGCGATATGCGCGACGCCTTCGGCGCGGAGACCGCCCGCTCCGCCACGGAGGACTGAGGTCGCGATGCGGGTGAGCGTGTCGAGGTCGTCCAAGGGATCGCCTTCGGAGGCCTGGCAGGAGACGATGAGGCGTCCGCGAATGGCTTCGAGGGGCAGGTTTCGGGAGGCTTTCGAGCTCTGAAACACGTGGAGGTTTTCCTTGCGCGGTCGTTTGCTTCGCGCGCGCCGTAGGAAACAGCTTATCTGCTTCTCTTCAAATCACGCTATTGTGGATGAGGTACATGGGAGCTGAGATTGAAGCTGATTAACAGGCGCGGTTTTGTTTTTGGTTCGGCGGCGTTGTCGTTGGTAGGGCGGCGGGGGTTAGTGCCAGGAGAGAGGGCCGGTGGCGGCGAGTTGCTGCTGGTTGGGACGCAGACCGCTGCTACCAGCAAGGGCATTTATGCGTACTCGTTTGAGGCGGAGACTGGGGAGTTGAAGGCGCTCGGGTGGGCTGCGGAGGCGGACAATCCTACGTTTCTGGCAATAGCCCCGAATGGTAGGACCGTCATGGTTGCTAATGAGCTGGATACGTACCAGGGCCGGAGTAGCGGGGGCGTATCGAGTTATACGCTCGACCGGGCAGGTGCGCGGTTGACGAAGGTCAATGAGGTCGCGTCCTTTGGCGGAGGAACTTGTCATGTGGCCTTCGACCACACTGGGCGGTCCGCGTTTGCGGCGAACTATGGTGGAGGAAGCGCGGCTTCGTTTTCGGTTGGCGCGAACGGTTGGTTGAGTCCTCCGGTTTCGTTTTTTCAGTACAGCGGGCATGGCCCAGATGCGAAGCGACAGACGGCGCCGCATGCACATCGCGTGACGGTGTCGCCGGACAACCGGTTTCTGCTGGTCAATGACCTGGGTCTCGATGCGATCCATATCTACCGACTGGATGCGGCGACGGCGAGGCTGACTCCGAATGAACCGTCGGCGTGGCGGTCGAGCCCCGGGGCCGGGCCGCGGGCGCTGCAGTTTCATCCGAACGGCCAGTTTGCTTATTGCGTCGCCGAGATGGCTTCGTCAGTGATCGTTCTGCGGTGGGACCCGCGGCGTGGTGCGCTCGAGACGGTGCAGGAGGTGGTGATGAGGCCTCCTGACTTTCAGGGCACTACCGGTGGGTCGGAGATTGTGATCGACCGGGAGGCACGGTTCGCCTATGCGTCGGATCGATTCGACGATATCGTTGCTACGTTCTCCATTTCCCCTGCTGATGGGAAGCTGACACTTTTGAGTCGGGCGTCTTGTGGTGGGACGGTGCCTCGTCATCTCGCGTTCGATCCAAGTGGGCGATGGCTGCTGGTGGCGAACCAGAGTTCGGACAACATTGCGGTGCTGGGCCGGGACGCTCGGACGGGTGCTTTGACTGAGTCGGGTAAGAGCTTTCCGGTGTCGAAGCCGCAATGTCTGGTGTTTGCGAGCTAGCCGGTCATTAGGGGCCCCCCTCCCCCCTCTTAGAGACAACTTCCTTTCTTTTCAATGGATTATGGGGCCTAGTGGTCTGTAAAATCCTCATAACAAATGGGTTATAGTTAAATTATTCCAATAAAAAGAGTTAGCCCCGGAGGCTGTCGGGGGCTTCTTGTTTTCATCTCTATATTTAGTATAGTGGCCGGACTGTAACTAAAATGCCACCCGGATGTTGTTGATGTGGGGTGGGTTAGATCGATCTGGGGCTTGACATGCGTTTTTTGGGCCAAAAACGCAGAAAATATAAGGACAACCGCAGATTCCCTTCGGGAATGACAACAAGAGAGGCAAGAGAAAAAAAACAACAACAGTTCCCTTCGAGATTTAGATCCAAGACGGGCGAGGGCGAGAAAAACAGCGGTTCAGGAGGCTGGTTGTTGCGAACGGGAGAGACCCTGGCGTAGGCGCTTCCATTGCTCGGAGGAGAACATGCGTGGGCCTGCTTCGATCAGGCGCGGCATCATGTTGAAGACCGCGATGCGGTTCCAGGGTTTGCCGTCGCGCATGCGAAAGCCCTTTTCGTTGAGGTCGCTGACGATGCTGGAGTAGGAGAAGTCCTGGCCCAGCAGCTCCATCATGAGCATCATTGCCTGGTTCTCCCTGGGATTGACCTCGAGGCGCTGGCAGTCGTCCGAGATGCGGAGTCCGTAGGGGATGTCCTCGTTGTATGCGCCTTCGGTTGGAGCTTCATGATCGGGCAGCTCACGCCGCCATTCGATCGAGACCATTTGCCATCCTGCCGCCGTACGTTGCCGGACGACTTCGGGGCTGAACTGCCCAGAGATCACATCGCGAATCCGTTCGAAATATGCCATGACAAGCCTCCGCTAGTTGTTCTTTGCGGAGGTACGAAGCGCAATTTATCTGCCAAGGGCGCGGAGAGGTTCAAATCCTGCAAGTCGCTCGCAGCGTTGGAATAGGCGAAGGCCGTGCGTCGGGGCCCAAACCGCCCGCTGTCCATTTTCGGAAATCGCTGTTCGGTTATGAACGACTGCGCTTGAGTTTTCTGACCAGGTTCGGTTATGCGGGGAGCGCCAGCACGGCCCCCCAGTTGAAGCCTGCGCCGAAGGTCGCGAGGACGATGGGGGTCGTGGGCGGGGTGGGGTCCGCGACCCGCCACTCGGAGGCGGCGATGAGAAGGGAGGCGGAGGAGGTGTTGCCGTAGCGGTCGATGTTGCGGAAGAAGCGGTCTTCGGGGACCTTTAATGCAGTAGCGACCTTGCGGATGAGATTCAGATTGGCCTGATGCATGAGATAGACGCTGACATCGCTGGGCGCGAGGTAATTTTTTTTCAGGAGGTCTTCGACGGCACGGGGGATTTTGCGGGAGGCCTGAACGATGACATCGAGGCCCTTCATCTGGATGGAGCCGCCGTGCTGGAGTTGAAGGGCGTCGGCGTAGTTGCCGTCGGTGAAGAGTGCGGTGTCGGCGATGCGGAGAAATCCGTCGTCCGGGCTGATGATGCAGGCGCCGGCGCCGTCGCCGAAGAGGATGGCGGTGTCGGGGTCGGCGTCTGAGATGCGGCGGGACATGATCTCGGAGGCGACAACGAGGACGTTGCCGTAGCGGGGGGCGAGGTCGGCGGCGAAGGCGATGGCGATGAGAGAGCCTGCGCTGGCGATGGGAATATCGATCGCTGGCGTTGCGGTGAGGCCTAGTTTTGCGGCAAGGACGGAGGCAGGGCCGGGGAAGGCGCGTTCGGCGGAGCCACTGCTGAAGAGGATGAGGCCGATGTCCTTTGCGGTGAGACCTGCGTTTTGCAGACACACGTTGGCAGCGGCGAGGCCGAGGTCAGCAACGGCGACTTCGGCGGCGGCGTAGCGGCGCTCGAGGATGCCGGATGTCTTCTCGATTGATGCGGCGACACGACCGGTCCGTTTTTCGAGCGCATCGTTGCTTACGCTCAGTGGCGGCAGATGGTGGCCGAACGCCCGCAGGTAGGACATTAGTTCGTCCGGCTGTCCAGGTAGGCTTCAATCTTGGTAACGGTGTCGAAGCGTTCGGGCACGAGGTCTGCGTCGGGGATTTTGACGTTGAACTCCTGCTCGAGGCCGGTGACGAGGTCGGGGAGGGTGAAGGAGTCGAGGGTGCCGGAGTCGAAGAGGCTCTCGTCGGGCGCGGGATCGGTGGAGAGGTCGGAGACTGCGTGGATGACTTTGAGGATGCCTTGTTGCCTGCTCATGTTGCTCCTGCGCAATTTGTAACCGTCTGCGTAGCTTTTGACGAAGTGAGATTTATTTCGTTTCGCTCTCGACGCGCGTGAGGGGCGTCTGGTAGCTGTCGTACTGCTGGACGATGTCGGAGAAGAGGGCGCCGGCGAGTTCGTTGTAGCCTTCGCCGGTGAAGTGAGTGTGGTCGGGCTGGGCCCAGCTGATGGAGACCCAATCGCGCATGGAGCCAAAGCCTCCCATGCGGGTGCGCTGGTCCCAGTAGGCACAGTTCATTTTGAGGCAGACGCTGCGCTGGGCGGCGACGATGCGATCGACTCCGTCGAAGGGCTTCCATACCTTGCGTCCGGCGCGGAGGGCGCGGTCGGGCGGCCCGACGACGAGGAT
This sequence comes from Edaphobacter sp., assembly GCA_035483075.1. Taxonomy (GTDB): domain Bacteria; phylum Acidobacteriota; class Terriglobia; order Terriglobales; family Acidobacteriaceae; genus Edaphobacter. The sequence goes on from DATHQG010000189.1 coordinate 5,696, forward strand.
GGAGGCGTTGGGGGCGAGGCGACGGCAGCGCTCGATGATGCGCTGGAACATGGCGGCGTAGCCCTCTTCGGTCCAGTTGCGGTCGCCGGCTTCGTTGGTGCCGTAGGCGAGGACGATGAGGGCGGGGTTGACCGCAGCAAGTAAGGGTTGCTGCATGACTTCGCTCCAGCGGAGGAAGAGTGAGGCTTCGGCGCCGTTGATGCCAGCGGCTTCGTAGGTGACGCCTGCGGCGTTCTCTGTGGATAGGCCGAGGAGACGGACGGGTGCATGGTCGACGGTGAGGACTTCGAAGTGATGGGGGCCAGGTTCGACGGGTACGCCGAATTGACCTGCGGCGTCGGATGCGTTGGGGTCGGCTTTGGCAGTGGAGACCGTGGCGATGAGGTCGTCGTTGTCGCGAATTTCGATGGAGCCGCCGTTGGGCTGGATGAGGTATTGGACTTGTAAGGACGTCGCATCGGCGTCGAGAGAGACCCAGTTCCCTGCTGCTTCGGTGCTGAGGCTGACGCCACCCATGCCTACCATGCCGTCGCCGATGTCTTTGAGATGCGTGCCGAGGGCGAGCCAGCCGGTGGACTGGGCGCGTTTGGTGCCGTGGATGTGGTATCCGGCGAAGGGATAGCCGGCGAAGCTGAAGCCGGCCCCGCCGTCGCCGAACCTTTCCTGGAAGAGAGTGCGAAGGGCGCCGGTGAAGAGGTCGGCGGCGGTGTGTGAGTCGCCAAACTGGATGACGCGGACGAGCTGGCCTTTGGGGTTGATCTCTAGCTGGTGGAGCTGGTCGAAGAAGGGGCGGAGGGCGCGGGGGTTCTCGATGCCGACACGGGGGCTGGCGAGCGCCTGCATGATGCGGTCGGTGATGATCTCGCGGCTGGCGGCGGTTGGCACTGGTGTGTGAAGAGAGACCGGTGTGGTGTGGGCGGTCGCGGTGTGCGTGGTGGGGGCTGGGGTCGTTGATGCGGACATGGTTGATGCGGACTTCGACGAGTGCTTCGTCGTGCGGCCCTTTTTGGTCTTGTATGGCTTGGCTGCGGGGGCCCGCTTTATGGTGCCATCGGGATTTGTGGCGGGCTTGGTTGTGGGGTGTTTCTTGGTTGCGGTCGTCTGCATAGCGTACGACACAAGACCGGCTGAGACGGTGAGCAGGAGGAGCGATCTCGAGATGTGTCGGAACGCCATTTATTGCACCCCCATAAGCTTCGCGGCCCTGTCCGGTTGGGTGGAGGTTGCGGAGATGACCGGCGCAGGGAGCTTCGGCTGGGGACCCGGATGCGTTTGCATGTACCTTTCGTAGCCTATCAGGAGTTGGCCGGTGAGCAGTTGGGCGACGATGCGTGCACCCTGGGGCGAGGGGTGGATGAGGTCGGCGCCGACCATGGGAGGATGGCGATCGTACCAGCGAGCCATGGTGCCGGGGCCGCCCATGGCCTGGTAGGTGTTGAAGAAGCCGCAGTCAGTTTGCTGGGCGACGCGCTGCTGGATGGCGACGATCTCGGGGATGGCGCGCATGGTGGAGATGGCGTCGCCGCCGGTGCGCTCGCCGCGATCCATGGGACTCATGATGAGGATAGAGGCGTTGGGGAGGGCGGCGCGGACGCGGCCAATGGCGCGGATGAGCTCGGACTCGTATTGTTTTTCGACGTAGGAGGGGAAGCTGCTCTCATTGGTGCCGTAGTTGATGACGACGAGGTCGGGGTTGCGGTGCTCGAGCGCGGCGGAGAAGGTGGCGGGATTGAACGCGCGGGACATTACGGTGGTGGAGGCGCCGTTGAGACCGATGCTGTCGTAGGTGAGGCCGCGGGCGTCGCGAGCGAAGACTACGCCGAAGACTTGAACCGGGGCGCCGGTGACGCGGAGCTGGACTTGTTTGGTGCCGGCGGGGATTGGGACGGTCATGGCGTTGTTCTTTTTGGCGTTGCCGCCGGTGTTGACGGTGCCCACTGGTGCGCCGTCGGCGGCGATCTCTATGTCTCCGCCGCCGGGTGCTTCCACGTATTGGACTTCGATGGAGGTGGAATCGTGTGCGACTAGATGGATGGTGCTGGTTGCGCCGACGGGGCCAGTGAAGATTGCGCCACCCAGGCCGTAGTTCGCTTCGCGCATGGAGCCGACGGCAGTGTCGATCTTCCAACCGGTGCCGGAGACATCGACACCGTGATGGCCGTACCAGGCCCAGGGCTTGGCGATGAGGACGAATCCGGGGCCGGCGTTGCCGAAGCGCTCCTGGAGGAGATCGCGGGCGTCGCCGGTGATGAGGTCGGCGGTGGTTGGGGAATCGCCGTAGTGGACGATGCGAACGGTGCGGCGGGACTGGCCGGCGTGAAGGTCGCGGAGGGCGGCGTAGAAGTGGTCGAGCGCGCCGTTGTTGTCGATGAGGAATTGGGAGTCGAGGGTCGGGTTGGCGGCGACTGCGGCGGTACCGCGGATTTTTGGCCTGGGGACGGCGAAGATCGCGGGGACCGGGGGTGGCGGGACTTTGACGATTGGGACGAGGGAGGCCCGTCCTGATGGGAAATCGGTGATGGGGCGAAGCGTTGACGGGTCGAGGCCTCGGGTGCTGCTGATGCCGTAGTGGACCGTGAGAAGGATCGCTGCGAAGGTCGCGGCAGCCATGAGGGTTTGTTTGGGGAAGGTGGGCATGGCTAAAAGTTGCTGTAGACGAAGGAGGTTGAACCACGGCCGGAGAGGAGCTCGATGAGAAGGACGACGGTGGCGAGGCCAGCGCCTTGCAGGACGAAGGGGGCGCGGCCGAAGACTTCGACGGAGTTATCGAACCACTTGGGCGGGATTGCGTGGAGGGCGACGCCGATGAGCATGACGGCGATCATGGGGAAGCTGATATTGGCGACAGAGAAGGTCATGGAGCCAAGGCGGCCGAGGATGGCGAAGGCGGTGGCGACGTCAGGCGAGCGGAAGAAGATCCAGGTGAGGCAGACGAAGTTGAAGGTGATGAAGACGCCGAGGTATCGGCCCCATTGCGTGGGGGTTCGCTTGCCGCGGAGTTTTTGAAAGACTCGGAGGGTGGAGAGGCCGAGGCCGTGGAGGAGTCCCCAGAGGACGAAGGGCCAGCCGATGCCGTGCCAGAGGCCACCGAGGAGAAAGACGATGATTGGATAGAGGTAGGGGGCGCCCTTCCAGCGATAGGCGTTGGGGAGAGATGAGTACACGTAGTCGCGGAGCCAGTTGGAGAAGGTGATGTGCCAGCGCTTCCAAAAGTCGGCAATGTTCAGGGACTTGTAGGGGCGGTTGAAGTTGTCGGGGACGGTTAGACCGAAGAGAAGGCATAGGCCCATCGCGATATCGGTGTAGCCGGAGAAGTCGAAGTAGATCTGGAGGGCGTAGGCGTAGACACCGATGAGGACCTCGGCACCGCTGTACAGAGTGGGGGTGTCGAAGATGCGGTTGGCGACGTTGTTGGAGAGGAAGTCGGCGATGAGGAGTTTCTTAATTAGGCCAGAGGAGATGAGGAGGAAGGCGCGGCCGCCCTGGGTGGGGGTGAGGGTGAAGGGCTGTTGGAGCTGCTTGACGAGGTCGGAGATGCGGTTGATAGGGCCAGCGACGATGACGGTGAAGAGCGAGGCCGAGGTGAGGTGGGTGAGGTAGCTGTGTGTTCCCGGCCTGGTTCCACGGTACAGGTCGATAGTGTAAGTCATTGATTGGAAACAGTAAAAGGAGAGACTGAGAGGGAAGATCCAACGGTAGAGTTCGCCCAGCCCAACCGGAATGCACTTGGTGGCGGCAAGAAGTCCGACGTTTAATATGACGCTGACGGAGACCAGTGCCAGGCGGGGGGTGGTTTTCTCACGAGTCATGCGTTGGAGGTCCCAACCGACAAGGAAGTCGATGGATGCTGCGGCGAGCAACAACGGAGGGTAGAACCATGCCATGCGGGCAAGAAAGAAGGTGTTTGCTATCAGCAGGATGCAGAGCCTGGCATATCTCCAGCGATAACACGCCCAGTAGAGTGTGATCGTGATCGCGGCAAATGCGAAGTATGCCGGGCTCAAGGGAGACATGGTGTTGCTCCATCCAGAACGCAGATCGGGGTTGGAAGAGGGTCTCGCCGGCTTCCGGGCCGATCGGCTCAGAATAAGACGATTGACGGCTGGAAAGGCCACTTTCAAGAAGATTCGGACCTTCCCTTTTTCCAAGCTCATCGTTACACGGGCCTGTGCGACACACCGAAGGAAATATTTAAAGCAAAAAGTGGGTATCGCCTGAATTAACTTGGAGCCGCCCTACTCGTATCAACTCCTTTGTAACGAGGACTTGGCAGCCAGAGGCTTTTTGCAACTTTTTTTTGGGTTTTTGAGGCAACCCAAAAACGGTTGACAAGGCTGGCGGTCTGTGGTGAACTGAGGCCCATTTTAATGCCACAAAAAAGCCCGTATAGGCCTTGAATTTCTTATACTTAAGGGTATGGATACGAGACCCGGAAACGAACGTACGGCAACTCCGACAGGAAGATCCAAAACCGCTGTAACTCTGGCGGCGCTGGTCGTTCTGTCGGCCTTTGCGACGGACACCGCCACTCCGGCATCCGCGCGAGAGACTGATCCGACCGTGATGATGAACGATGTCACTCCGGCCGAGATCGTCACGACCGTGCCCGCACCCAAGACAACGGTCCTAACCCGAATCAAGAGCGGTATGGCGAGCTGGTATGGCTCGGTACTGCAAGGCCACCGGACAGCCAGTGGCCGGCGATTCGATGAGAACGAGCTGACCGCAGCGCACCGTACCCTGCCGTTCGGTAGCCAGGTGAAGGTGACTGACCTCCGCAACAAGCGATCGGTCATTGTGACGATCACCGATCGGGGCGTCTTGTTTCCCGAGCGTGTGATCGACCTGTCCTGGGCCGCGGCCAAAGAGCTGCAGATGGTCAAGATGGGCGTCGACCCGGTGCGGCTCGAGCTGGTGACCTACCTGAATTAGGCTGGCCCCCCTTTGATCGGCTGACTGCCGATTTTCTTTAGACACCTGCCTGTTTGCCGGGGATTTGTCGCGGGGCGATCCGTCTCGCCGGGAGATGCTTGATCTGGTTCGGTCACTGGATTAGTCCGGCCCGAATTGAGTCGATCTCCGAACGGTGGGGCATGGAGGGGGCGGTGCCGGGCCGGGTGACGGAGATGCCCGCGGCGACACAGGCAAACTTTGTGGCTTCAAAGAGATCCATGCCTTCGGCCAAAGCGGTGGCGAGGCCGCCGTTGAAGGCGTCGCCCGCGCCGGTGGTCTCGACGACGGGGCCTGCGTTGACGGCAGAGACTTGGCGGGTGAGAGTGCTGTTTTTGATGAGGGCGCCCCGGGCACCGAGGGTGAGGATAACATTGCGAACGCCGCGGTTGAGGAGGGCGATGGCGGCTTGTTCGGCTGAGGCGAGGTCGGTGACGGGGATTCCGGTGAGTGTAGAGGCTTCGCTCTCGTTTGGGGTGAGGTAGTCGCAGAGGGGGTAGATGGTTTCGGGAAGAGTAGCGGCGGGGGCCGGGTTCAGGATGGTGAGGACGCCGTGGGTGTGGGCAAGCTTGAGTCCGTGCTCGACGGTGGGGAGTGGGAGTTCGAGCTGGGCAACGAAGATACCGGAGGCCGCGATGAGGGCGGTTGCCTGGTCGACCTCGGCCGGGGTGAGCTCGAAGCAAGCGCCGGGGACGACGATGATGGCGTTTTCTCCCTTGACGGCGTCGATAATGATCGCGGCGGCCCCGGTGGGGTTGGGGGTGGAGAAGACGAATTGGGTGTCGATTCCCTCGTCGCGGTAGAGAGTGCGGGCGATGTCGCCGAAGGGGTCGGGGCCGAGCTTGGAGATGAAGGCGACGGAGGCTCCGGCGCGCGCGGCGGCGACGGCCTGGTTGGAACCTTTGCCTCCGGGGCCGAGCTGGAAGGACCGGCCCATGAGAGTTTCTCCCCAGCCGGGCAGGCGGTCGATGCGGAAGGCGAGGTCAGCGACGTAGCTGCCCATAATGGTGACACGCTTGGTGGTCATTCGGTGGTCTTTCTGTCGTGGAATGTCGCTGCTTCGCGCGGAGATAGTATAAGCAGTATGCCGATTGATGCGAAGGTACAGGCAATTCTGGACGCGGCGCGGGGTGGAAAGCCGTTAGAACTGCAAACTCCCGAAGAGGCGCGGGCCGCAAGAGCGGAGATGATGCGGCGGTTTGTTCCGATGCCAGAGTATGCCGGGGTGCGAGTGCAGCAGCGGGCGCTCGTTGTTGATGACAGGGCAGGTGGGCGGGAGATTGCGATGCGGGTGTACCGGCCCGATGCGGCAACTGGGACGCTGCCGGTAGTGGTGTACTTCCACGGCGGTGGGTTTGTGATGGGCACGCTGGAGACGCACGATCCGTACTGCAGGGGGTTGACGACAGAGGCTGGAGTGACGGTGGTGTCGGTGGACTACCGGCTGGCTCCGGAGCATAAGTTTCCGGCGGGGGTAGAAGACTGTTTTGCCGCGACGGAGTGGGTGCTGAGGCACGTAGGGGAGTTGGGCGGCGATGAACGACAGGTGTTTGTGGCCGGAGACAGCGCGGGCGCGACGATGGCTACGGTGGTGGCCCTGCTGTTGCGTGATCGTGGCGAGGCGGGGAGATTGGCGGGACAGATTCTGCTGTATCCGGTGACGAGGTACTGTGATCCTCCGACCGCGTCTTATGTGGAGATGGCGCAGGGGTATGGACTGACGCTGAAGGGAATGGAGTGGTTGTGGGGACAGTACCTGAAAGAAGCGAGCGAGGCGAAGGATTTTCGGGCCGCTCCGCTGATGGCGGAGTCGTTGGCAGGGCTGCCGAGGGCGTTCGTGGTGACGGCGGAGTATGACGTGCTCCGGGACGAGGGGCAGGCTTATGCGCGAAGGATGGAGGCGGAGGGTGTCGATGTGACCCATGTGTTTGCGCAGGGGATGAACCACTCGTTCGCGGCTTCAGCGGACGAGTTTCCGTTTTTGCCTCAGGCGAAGGAGTTGTTGCGGAGAGTTGCGGGGTGGATTGCGGAATAGGTTCGGGGGTTTGTGTTGGGTCCTTGTGGCTTCTGTCGGTCCGAATCCTTGGCCACACGGCCATTTCAGCAAGTCAGAATCGGATCCTATACTACCGAGGTGTCGTCATGATCGAATCTTCTGATCTTCGGATTGCGAGAATACCGCTCAACCACGGAGCCGGCCATATGCCCGTGCTCGGGTTTGGCACCCTGATTCCCGATTCAGCAGCGACGATAAGTGCTACGAGAGACGCGCTGGAAGCTGGATTTCGGCACTTCGATTGTGCGGAACGATACCGGAACGAGCGTGAGGTAGGTGAGGCGTTAGAAGCAGGACTTGCCGCCGGAGGGATCGCGCGCGAGGACATCTTCGTCACCACAAAGTTGTGGAACACCAATCATCGGCCGGAGCGCGTGGAGCCAGCCTTCGAGGCGAGTCGGAACAGACTCCGGCTCAGTTATCTGGATCTCTATCTCATTCACACTCCGTTTGCATTTCAACCGGGGGACGAGCAGGATCCGCGGGACCAAAACGGCAAGGTCATCTACGACCGCGGCGTGACTTTGCTCGATACGTGGAGGGCGATGGAAAGTCTGGTGGACCACGGCAGGTGCCGGGCCATCGGACTGTCTGACATTACCTTGGACGGACTGTTGCCCATCTACGAATCGGCGAGAATAAGGCCGGCCGTGATCCAAGTCGAAGCACATCCGTATCTGCCGGAGACGGAGCTTCTGGAATTCTGCAAGAAGAAGGACATTGTGTTTTTGGCCGGCGCGCCGTTGGGCCACGGAATAAAGCCAGGGGTGCTTGAGGACCCAGTTATTTTGGCAATCGCCGCACGAATTGGAAAGACGCCAGCACAAGTGCTACTGGCATGGGCTGTGCAACGTGGTACGGCTACACTTAGCAAGACCAGGACTGCGGCCCGGGCGAGAGAGAACTTCAATATCTCAGCCCTTCCAGAAGACGCGTTTGACGAGATCAATCGAATTCAGACCAGGCAGAGGTTCAATGAAGTAGTGAAGACCGGCAGCCCCGGTTTCATTCCACAAGGTAGATGATCGGGCGGGAGAGGCTGACGTTTGAGGCTCTGGGCCCTGGAGGCGGAGTGGTTCTGAAGAGTTCAACCTGGCTTTTTGGGTTGCCACTTTTTGCGTTCAGGGTCCGGCGGTGGTATGGGTTCGGCTTCAGTGGCGGTTGGCGTGGGTGATGCAGTCGTCGCTGGTGTTTTGGGTTGCCACTTTTTGCGTTCAGGAGTCGCGGCGGCTGATGGCGGCTGGGCTTCGACCTCCTTCGTGGCTTCGACCTGAGTGATGTTCTCGGATGAAGGTAGTTCGGGGGGGGGTTCGGCAACAGGGGCGGCGGCTTTTGGCTGCCATTTTTTGCGTTCGGGCGTTAGGGTTGGGGTCGGCTCGGGCACAGTTGGTGCTGGGGTTGTTGGGGCGGGGTTGATGGTTGCTGCTGTTGGCTGCGGTTCCGGTTTTGTTGGTGGGATGGGTTCCGGCATGGGTTTTGTTTCGGCTGGCGTGGTATCGATGGTTGGGGTGGTGAGGCCTTTACTGCGGCGGACGCCTTCGAGGAGGAGTTCGGCCACGTCTTTGATTGCGATATCTTCGGAGGCGGCTTTGCTTGGAGTGCTACCGAGCATGCTCTTGCAGAAGGGGCAGCCTACGGCGAGGACTTTTTCTCCGGTCGCGGGGGCGAGAGTTTGCTGGACCTCGCGGAAGCGATTGTCGGAGATGCGCTCGTCGCCTGGTTCTTCTTCCTTCCAGAATTGGGCCCCGCCGGCTCCGCAGCAGAAGGAGTTTTCGCGGTTGCGAGGGAGTTCGGTGGTGGTGTTGCTGAGGACGTTGAGGAGGTTGCGAGGGGCGTCGTAGACACCGTTGTGGCGGCCGAGATAGCAGGGGTCGTGGTAGGTGATGGTCGCTTCGCTCGGGGTTGGGGTGAGTTTTTTGTTGGCGACTAATGATTCGAGGTACTCGGTGTGGTGCATGACCTCGTAGTCGCCGCCGATTTGTTTGTACTCGTGGCCGATGGAGTTCATGCAGTGAGGGCAGCTGGCGACGATGAGTTTGGGGCGGATGGTGTTGAGAGTTTCGACGTTTCTGTCGGCGAGCTGGCGGTAGAGGTATTCATTGCCGGCGCGGCGGGCGCTGTCGCCGGTGCAGCACTCTTTTTTGCCGAGGACGGCGAAGTTGACTTCGGCGTGGTTGAGGAGCTCGACGAAGGCGCGGGCGGTTTTCTGGGCTTGCGGATCGTAGCTGGCGGCGCAGCCCACCCAGTACAGGACGTCTGGAGTGGGGTTTTCGTCGGTGGTCCTGACGGCGAGGCCGTCTGCCCAGGCCAGACGCTGCTCGTGGTTGATGCCCCAAGGGTTTTGCGCGCGCTCCATGCCGCGGAAGGCGGATTGGAGCTGGCTAGGGAACTCGCCTTCGATCATGACCTGGTTGCGTCGGATGTCGATGATGTCGAGCATCTGCTCGTTTTGTGTGGGGCAGACCTCCATGCAGGCGCCGCAGGTGGTGCAGGCCCAGGCGGCTTCTGGGGTAAGGGCGAATTTGAGGAGCGGGTTGGGGCTCGGTGTCCCTTTTTCGAATGGGGCCGGGGTGAAGGCGAATGGGTTGTGCTGGGCGGCGGCGAGGTCGTTGAGCTCCATCCGCTTGTTGATTTCGAGCGCGGCGGGTGAGAGGGACTTGCCGGTTGCGGTGGCGGGGCAGACGTCCTGGCAGCGGTTGCACTGAATGCAGGCGTAGGCGTCGAGGAGACGGGGCCAGGCGAGGTCCTCGAGTTTGTTGGCGCCGAGCAGGAGGGCAGATTCTTCCTGTTCCTGATGATCTTCGCGTGGGGAGAACCCAGGTCTCAGATTCGAGACCTGGGGCACCCGGTTCTGTGGCTCGGGATCGAAAGAGACGAGCGGGAGGACGCCGGAGGTAGGTTCGCGTTCGACGAGGTACTTTGCCGGGGCCATGAAGATGTGGACGTGTTTGGTGTAGGGGAAGTAGGCGAGGAAGGCGAGGACGCTTCCGAGCGCTCCCCAGTAGCCGAAGATGCGGAAGGCTTCAGCGTTGGTCGGCGTGAAGAGGTGGGACAGTAAAGTGGCGAAGGGTTGGAGTGCGTCGGGGCCTTCTGCGGCGATCTTTGCTCCGGCCCCGATGGCGCGGCTGCCGACGTGGAAGAGGATGAACGCGGAGACGATTAGGGAGTCGCGGGTGATTTTGGAGTGCTGGACGTCTTTGTGGAGGAGGGTGCGGGCGTTGAAGCGGAAGTCGCGGCGGCTGGGGAGGGCGAACCGGCGAATAATCAGCGCGATGACGCCGAGAAGGACGAGGAAACTGAGGATGTCGGCGATGAGGTTGTAGGTTGCGCCGAGCGGGGTAGTGGAGGTGACGGAGATTGGCAGGTAGCCTTCGAGGGCATCGACGAGGTTGACGAGACCGTAGAAGACGAAGCCGTAGAAGATGAAGGAGTGAAAGAGGCCGATGGTGGGGCGTTTTTTGAAGGTGCGCTGTTGAGTGAGCGTCGTGGTTAGAGCGTAGGCAAAGCGGCGCGGGAGATTGTTGAAGCGGGGTTCGGGATCGGGTGTGCCGCGGCGGATGCGGAGGTAGAGGCGATAGAAGCCTTCGAAGCCCAGCGCGAAAGTGGAGAGCGCGAAGAGGAGGAAGGCGATCTTCTGAGGAAATGGAAGCATGTGCGCAGGCTACTTCGCTTTTTGCAGTCGTAAGCGTGACAGAGACGGAAGGCATACCCAGGGGCCAAGCCCCATCTTCATGCCCGACTGAGAGACCCAAGGCTAAAGCCTTGGGGTACCTGGATGCAAGAACGTCAGTTCCCTGCGGTAACTACTTTTTGAGCTCGGCCAGGATTGCCGGGACAAGTTGAGGGACATCGCCGACGATGCCGTAGTCTGCGATTTTGAAGATAGGAGCTTCGGCGTCGCGGTTGATCGCGACGATGGTTTTGCTCTTGTTCATTCCGGAGAGGTGCTGGACGGCCCCGGAGATGCCGATGGCGATGTAGAGCTTGGGCTGGACGGTCTTGCCGGTCTGGCCAACTTGCTCAGAGTAGGGGCGCCAACCGGCGTCGACGATGGCGCGGGTGGCACCGACGGCGGCACCGAGCTGGTCGGCGAGGGCTTCGACGTACTGGGTGAAGCCTTCGGCGCTGCCGACGCCGCGGCCGCCAGAGACGACGATGTCTGCCTCGGTGAGGGAGACTCGGGAGCTGCGCTCTGCGGTCTTACCAGTGACTTTGAGGCGCGCGGTGGGGAGATTGAGGTCGACGTCGAACTGCTCGGCGGCTTCGGTGCGGGGGGTGGCGGGGTTGAAGACGCCGGGTTTGATGGTAACGACGGCAACCGGGCCCATGGCTTCGATGGTTTCTGTGACTCGGGCCAGGTAGGTGTAATGCTGCGCGGTCAGCTTGTCGCCGCTGGCCTTGAGGCTGATGATGTCTTCGAGGAGAGGCGCGTCGAGTTTGATGGCGACGCGGGGGCTGTATTCGCGACCGCTGCGGCTGCCGCCGATGAGGACGATCGAGGCTTCGCCTTCGGTGGCGATCTGGGCGACGGCAGCGGACCAGAGTTCGGAGTCGTATTGGGACAGGGCGGGAAGGTCGGCGACAAGGACCTGGTCGACGGCTTTGGCGATCTCTGCGGCAATGGGTGCGACGCCGCTGCCTAGAACGAGGGCCGTGACCGGGGCTTCGCGGCCTAGTTCGCGAGCGACAGTGACCATCTCCCTGGTGCTCTTGCTTACTTTTCCGTTGGCGTGCTCGACGACGATGAGAATCATGCGATCACCCTTGCTTCATTGCGGAGAAGATCGACGAGTTGCGATGCCGCTGCAGGGACGTCCTTGCCGTCGAGGACCTTGTTGAGGCGGTTTTTTACCTGGATCTCTGCGCTGATGAAGTTGACCTTGGGAGTTACATTGAACTGGTCCAAGGGCTCCTTGCGAAGCTCTTTTTTCTTTGACTTCATGATGTTGGGAAGGGTGGGGTAGCGAGGCTCGTTGAGGCCTTGCTGGGTGGTGATGACTGCGGGGAGTTCGAGGGTGAAGGTCTCGCTGCCTTCGTCGACGTCGTGCTTTCCGGTGAGGGTGGTGCCTTTGAGTTCGAGGGCACTGGTCCAGGTGGCCTGGGGCCAGTTGAGGCGTTCTGCGGTAGCTGCGCCGAGGGCGTGGCTGTCCCAGTCGGCCTGCTGGCCGCCGGAGAGGATGAGGGTCGCTTCTTCCTTCTGGGCGACTTGCGCGAGGACCTTGCTGAGTGCGATGGCATCGAGGCGGAGGTCGGTTTCGACGTGGATGGCGCGGTCGACGCCCATGGCGAGGGCGGTGCGGAGAGCGTCCTGCGTGCGGCCAGGGCCGACGGCGACAGCGATGATCTCGGCTTCGATGCCGCTTTCGCGGAGGCGGAGGGCCTCCTCGACACCGTATTCGTCCATAGTGTCCATGACGAGCTTGCTGTTTTCGAGGGCGACGGCGGTGTTGGCGACGTGTACGCTCTCTTCCGCATCGAGGACCTGGCGAATGAACGTCAGTATGCGCATTGCTTCACACTCATTCCTTTGCTTCCTGTGGTTTGACTCTTAAATGGTGCCCGGCGTTGCTGGTTGGTTTACGTTCCGACGCGTGGACCGGAGGGTCGCGCCGGACAAGAGCAAGGATGCCACCCGACGGGAAGAAAAGCGAAGGCGTGGCTCTGACGAAAAGAATACTGAACGGAGGGTCAGAAAGTCAACGCGATCCCTTGGTGGGTTTTGGCGGGGTCCTACTGCCCCTGCGCGAGTTGGAGGGTCGGGCACTGAGGCCTTCTGTGAGCAAGTATGAAAAATGGCTCGCGATCTCCAGGCCGCTGAGGGGGCCGGCGGGTTTGTACCATGTGCCGATCCAGTTGATGGCTCCGGACATGGCGAAGGAGGCGAGCTTAGCGTCGCAGGGGGCGATGGACTTGTCGGCAATCCCCTCCTCAATGTAGCCGCGAATGGCGGCGTCGATGCGGCGTTTGAGGGCGCGCACCTGTTTGCGGGTCTCCGTGGATAGCTCGTTTTCGTCGAGCATGGAGACGCACCGGCCGAAGTCGTGAAGGACGACCGATCTGGCGTAGGCTTCGATGTACGCTTTGACCTTGTTCAGGCCCGTGCCGCGGCTGACGAGGGCCTTGTCGAGGAGGGTCTCGATGAGGGTGATGCCGGCGCGGTAGCACTCGACGAGGATCTCTTCCTTGTTGCGAAAGTAGTAGTAGAGCGCGGGCTTGGTGATCTGGAGACGCTTCGCCAATTCGCTCATCGAGGTGCGGCGATAGCCTTGTTCGAGGAACATGTGGGCCGCGGTCTGCAACACGGCGTCGCGCTTGATGTCCTGATTGCGCTGTCTGGCTTGAAAGGCCTTCCAGGGTTCGTGAGCGCGCTTGGGGGTGTCCTTCATGCTCCTGATTGTCTCAGGACGGGGGAGGTGCGGGGCAAGGGCTTTTTGCCGGCCACTAAACCTTGAGTCCGATGAGCCGCATTAGTTCGATGCCGTTGCTCTTAGTGACGACACCATCCTGCAGCTTGAAATCGAACTTCATTTTGCCGTCTTCGATCTCGTCCTGGAGGTGGACGTTGTGGAGGCGGGCGTCTTTTTGATCGCCGATGTTTGTCAGGGCGAGATCGTGCGTGCTGATGAGGCCAATGGCGCCCGTCGCCAGCAGGGCACGCACGACGCCCTCCGCGCCGATGAGGCGGTCTTTGGAGTTTGTGCCCTGAAGGAGCTCGTCCAGCAGGAAGAGGACCGGAGAACCTTTTTCGGCGAGGTCGCAGATTTGGCGCAGGCGGGTGATCTCGGCGTAGAAGCGGGAGCTGCCATCCTGGAGGGAGTCGTTGATGAGAATGCTGGCGCCTATTTGTAATGGCGTCAGTAGCAAACGGCGAGCGCGAACCGGAGCGCCCGCCATGGCGAGGACGGTGTTGGTTCCAATGGCACGCATGAGGGTGCTCTTGCCAGACATGTTCGAGCCGCTGATGAGGAGGACGCGGGTCTCGCCGCAGATGCTGACGTCGTTGCGGACGCATTTTGCGGCGGGGATGAGCGGATGACCGAGTTGCTCGGCGATGAAGCAGGGAGGGCCTTCGAGGAACTCGGGGAAGGGGTCGATGGGGTGCTCGTAGCTGTAACCGGAGAGGGAGAGGAGAGCTTCAATTTCGCCGATCGCCTTTAACCATGAGCGGACTGCGGAGCCATGAGCACTGCGCCAGGCTTCTGCTGCGTAGGCAACCTGGATCACGTACATGAGGGGAATGTTGAGGCCGCGCATGATGGGGTTTTCGAGCGAGCGGATGTACTCGACGATGTTTCGCAGGCGCGCAATGGCTTGTGAGGCAGCGAGATGATGGGAGGAGATCCCCGTTTTGAGGGCCTGCAGGCGCGGGGAGCTGAACTGTTCGCGTTCAAGGCGGGCGAGTAGAGACGAGAGAAGTTGCAGGTCTTCGAGGGCGTGCTCGGTGGCGTGAAAGACCGCAGCGGTGCGCTTTCGCAGGGAGGCCGTGATGATGGTTTCGACGATGAGGATGGCGAAGAAAAGGGTCTTTGTTCCCAGCTCCGCCCAGACAATGGCCGCTGCAACGGCTGCGATGGCGAGCAGGAAAGAGAGCCAGCGGAGCCAGGGGTGGGTGAGTTGATTGGGGGCCTCGGCCCATCGAGTGAGCGCCTCCGGGTGGACGCCGACTTTGAGGTCTTCGCCGAGGACAGCGATGTCTTCGCGAAGATCGAGATGCCTTCTAAGCTCGGCGACGGCCGCGTGGCGTTGCTTGATCTCTGCGACTGGCGATGGAGCCAGGAGCCATGCGGCAAGAGTGTCTTCGCCCATGCGGGTGCGGGCGAGGGAGAGGAGTTCGAAGAGACCGCCTTGCCCGAAGAGGTCGAGGTCGGTGGCGTAGAGGCTGGAATGGACGTCGATGCGAGCTCCGGTTTGCCCCGTGCCAATCCAGCGATCTTCGATGCGGGCGAGGCCGTTGCGATAGAAGGCGACGGCACGTTCGGCACAGGCGCGCTTGCGTAGTACTTTTGCGTGGAGGACGGCGATCACGAGGAACGACAGAAGGGCAAGTAACAGCCACCACGACGAAAATGCTTCTCGGTGAACAGAGAACCAGGCGGCGATCAGGGTCGCGACAACTACGAGAAGACGAATGTTGCCGAAGCGGCGGTGCAGGTTTTCGAAGTGCTCGACCTGCGCCTCGCGGGCCTGCTGGCGCTGCTTGTACTCCTCGGACGGGGAGGGGGTGAGGGGAGGCACAGGGGTATTATCGCTTACGTTGACCTCGCCGATCGTGGCTTGGGAAGAACTGGGCGCTGTTGCGCTGCGCCAATTCGAAAAGGGTCAGCCTGGGGTCTTGAAGGAGGCGAGCAGGCGTTCGCGGACAAAGACAATATGGTCCCGCATGGCAAGCCGCGCCTCTTTCCTGGTCTCTTTTTTCAATGCCTGATAGATCTTCATGTGCGCGACCGGCGCGGTGGTCGCAGAGAGCTCATAGGACTTGGAGCGGCAGAGTAGGGTCTTTTGCTGGACATTTTCAAGGACACGACAAAGCTCTTCATTGCCGGTGGCAGCGGTGATCATGGCATGGAACCGCATGTCCTCTTCAATGTGCTCCAGCTTGTTGCCATCCTTCAGGTGCTTCTTTGTGCGATTGATGCTGGCGGAGAGGTCGCTGAGGAGCTTCGGCGTGATGTTGGCCGCATCGATGGCGTGGACTTCAAGGATCTCGCGGAGTTCGTACAGGTCGCGTATCTCCTTGGGGGAGAACTGCCGGACGTATGCGCCGCGCCGCGGTTCGATACAGACGAGACCTTCCGCTTCCAACCGGTTCAGCGCCTCGCGCACAGGAGATTTGCTGATTCCGAGTTGCGTCGCAAGAGACTCTTCGGTGAGGCGCGAGAGTTCACCCAATGTCCCATCGAGGAGGTTCTGCTTAATGCTCCGATAGGTAAGCTCTGTGAGATTTGGTATTTTCGCCAGCTTGATCATGATTGTTGGTGGTCTCGTGGATTTTACATGACTTGAAGCGATGGACCGTTTCAGTGGTGAAATAATGGCCAATCTCAGGGGGCCATGAAACCGTTTTCTGTCGAAATACCTGGACTGCGGTGGAATTGATGGCCAGCGGGCAGGCTGGCTGGATAATCTCGTGGTAAGACCAGACGCCGGCCGTCCCGACGCACGTCTCTGCATACTTACGACTGAAGTTATTGTCATAGACGGAGGCAGTAATTGGAAAGACTCAGAAGAGATACGGACGAGGCCGGCGACAATAGGTGGAGGATTTTCGCCAACCAACGGCGGTTATTGTCGAGCGATGAGCCCCACTTCCATCGACCGTCCTGAGGCGATCGGTCTGTAGGAGAACCTTCTGGGAATCTGCTGGACAAGATACTTGTCGAGCAGGACCATTCGCGGCCCTGAGGCTA
>DATHQG010000190.1:0-5330 GCA_035483075.1 Edaphobacter sp.
TGTCCTCCGGCCCCGGCGACCAGTCCCGCCTCTACAAAACCACCGACGGCTGCCAAACCTGGAAACTAATCTTTACCAATCCAGACAAAGAAGGCTTCTGGGACGCCCTAAAAATGTGGACTACAACCGACGGATTTCTCGTCGGCGATCCTATCGACGGAAGTTTCTACATAAGAGAAGCAACTGCTTTTTGGAGAGGTTTTGTTCCGTTTTCTGGCAATCACTACGGCCTAGTTAAAGCAAAGTCTCCTGGCGAATCCATGTTCGCCGCGAGCAATTCGTCGCTAGCGCTCGGCAAACTCAAAGACGAGACAAGTAAGTCAAACGATATGTGGCTTGCTACAGGCGGTCTCTCCGGATCTCGCGTGATTCATTTTCGACGCCGCGTCGTTGGAGACCCCGAAGCAATATTTGTTACGAGCGCAGAATTGTCGAGCTTCCCAAAGAGTGCGTCTGGAGGCATTTTTTCTCTCAGTATTAGAGGAGACGGTATCGGGGTTACGGTCGGAGGAGATTATCTTAAGCCCGACGAAACTACAGGCACTGCTGCTTATTCGATCGACAGCGGCAACACTTGGGCAGTTTCCCAAACCCCGCCCCACGGCTATCGTTCCTCCGTAGCCTACGACCCCACCCAAAAGCTCTGGATCACCGTAGGCCCCAACGGCACCGACATCTCCACCGACGACGGCAAAAACTGGCGTCCCCTCACCCCGTCCGGCTACGACGCACCAGACGCCGACAAAAACTGGAACGCCCTCTCCCTACCCTTCGTAGTAGGCCCTCACGGCCGCATAGGAAAACTCCGCACCATCGCGCCCGCACCAAAATAATCCGTTCTTATCCGCAAAATCCGCGGTCGATCACTGCTGCGGAGGCGTAGTCGGAGTCGTCGGCGAAGCAGGACTCGAAGTTCCCGGCGTTCCGGGAGTAGTCGGCGTACCCCCATACCCCGAACTCTGCCCCGAAACCGACCCCAACCCCGGACTCGCCGTCGAAGCCCCGCCAAACAAACTCGCCTTCGCATAGAGCTGCTCGATCCGCGGGTCATAAATGAACTCCCACGTGTTATAGGTCGTCTGTTCATTCAGCACGGTGATCGACTCACCCTCCTTCGGCACCCCGACCCCAACAAACGGCGCACCACCACCCGTAAAGCTACTAGCCGACTGACTCGCAATCCCACCCGTCGAACTCGTGGATCCCGTCGAACCAGCAGCCGAGCTATCAGTCGGAGTCGTCGCCCCACCAACGCCACCCGCGGCCCCACCCGTCGTGCCAATCCCTCCAGGCGACGAATACCCTATCCCGCTCGTACCCGGAGACGAGGACCCCAACCCACCAATTCCCGGAGAGGAACTCCCCAACCCAGTACCCGGTGTCGCCGACGACCCACCAATCCCCGGCGAAGCCTGCCCCGCCACCGAACCCAACCCCGGCGTCAACCCCGCGAGCGGCTGCCCAAAAAATCCCTTCACCGTCGTCTTCGCTTCACCCACATGGATCAGCCGCCAGTCCGCCTTCCCCGTCATCGGATCCACATACTGCTGCCTCAGAAACCGCACATTGTTCGACTTCTCCAACTGTTCCATCGTCCCCGGATACGTATGGTTCATCTTGCGGTAGTACAGCCGGATCGCCCTCACATACTGGTCCCCCCGGTGTATCGCCTCCACCTCACGCTCCCGCCGCAGCTCCTGCGCCACCTTCGGCGCGGCCACACTCAGTGCCAGCAAAATAAGAAAGATTGCAACAATCAAACCCACCAGCATGAAGCCCTGCTCGCCCTTCTGCTCCATCTCCGTGTCCGATGATCTGTGATCTATCCTCATCCTCATCACCTCACCGTGCCAGCAGCGGAAGTGTCTGCCGATTATTGTTGGTCATGTCTTCCACCACAATCGAGTTGGCCAGGACCGATATGACCTTATACCGCCGCTGCACAATATCGCCGTCCGACGCCAGAAACACATCGTCCCCATGCAGCAGAAACGCCCTCCGCGTCCCATTCGGCGCAGTCGCCGTTCCAAAGAACTTCAATTCGATCGGCGGAGGAGGTGGTGGCCCCGGTGGTGGTGGCGGCGGTGGTGGCGGCCCAGGCTTCGGCCGCGCTGGCGCAATCGGCTTTGGGATATCAATCGGGACCGAACTCGCCGAAAAAATATTGCGCCCACTCCCCGAATACACAAGCGACTCCGTCACCAGCATCGCCTCCATCCGCAGCGTCGGGTCGAGTTGTGCCGACGTCGTCCCCAGGTGCTTCGCCGCCGCACCCGCCACATTCCCCGGAGGCACCGCAACCACAGGGGTCTTTGCCGAAGAGGGCGAGTTCACCGGTGCCGTCACCGCCGGCGCGGCCGGAGGCGGAGTGCTGTCATCATGAAAATCGTAGTACAAAACCCCCACCGCAATCAGCGCAAACGCAGCGATCAATCCACCCTTCTTCTGTTGGTCCGGAGTCAACCGCATCATCGCTGGCCTCCCACAGCAGGAACAGGCCCCGTGCCATTGGCCGCCGCAGCCGCCGCATCTCCATCCGATCCACCTACACTCTTCTCCGTATTCTCCGTCCCAACCGGAGACCGCAGATACGTCGTCAACCGCAATCGCAGCCCCACCGTCCCACTCTGCTGCCCCGTCAACGTCACTCCGGTGATCAGGAAAAACATCTTGTCCCGCTCCAGCGCATTCACAAACTGCACCAGCGGCCGGTAGTCTCCGCTCAACCCCGCGTCCATACGGGACTCCGTCAACTCTCCAGTCGTCCCCTCAAGCACAGGCGAGTACGCATACTGCACCCGCGTCAGCTTCACCCCTTGCTTCTTCGCCAACGCGCCAAGCTCTCCCACCACCTCCGAGTTCGCAAACGGCAGTCGCTGCTGATAAAACTTGTCCGCGTCCTTGGTCGCCTGTGCCAGCTTCTCGTCCAGTCCCTCCAGCGGCTGTCGCGCAATCTCCGCAGTCTTCATCACCACCGTTTGGTCCGCCAGTGCCTGTGCGTTCTCGCTGTTCGCCGCGCGCCACGCGAACGCCATATGCGCCAGCAGATAAAGGTTCACCAGCCCAAGCGCCACCACACCTGCGATATGCAGGTTCAAAAGGGTCGCCAGTTTGCGCCCCTTCTCCGCCCACTGCTTCGCCGCCATCGCCGCCGTACGTTTTTCCGTCGCTGTAGTCGTCATCGCGGCGCACCCTTCTGCGCAGGCGCCTTGATCCCTGCGCCCGTCGGCAAAGACCTCTTCGGAGTCGTCTTCTTCGGCGTCACTCCGACCTTCGGCGAGTCACCCTCCGCCTTCGTCGCCGAAATCGGCTTCGCCGGCAGCGGGTTATACCCACTCAATATGTCGAACTGCACCGCCCCCGGCGCCAGCACCTGCGCCGCATTCGCACCACGTGCCCCCTCTTGCGTCTGCGCCTGCTCCGAAGCCAGCCGTGGCGACAGGAACCGCTGCGACGTCTCCAGGTTTCTCACCAACTGCACCGCCCGCTCCCGGTCTCCGCCCACGCGCAGCCGGATATTCACATCGCCTTCTTTCGTAATCACTGGCTCGATGCTCGTCACCTGCACTCCGGTCGGCAACACCTTCTCCAGGTCCATCATCACGGCCGTCCAGCTGAAACTCTTCCGAGCAAACACTGCATTCAAATACTGCGACCTCTCCAGTACCGCCATGTTCTGCGGCTGGTGCATCCTCGCCTCATTCACCATCCGCTCATGTTGATACAGTTGCGTCTTCGACTTCAGCGCATCCATCTGCGCCTGCGCCACTCTTGCCTTCGCCTCAAGCGAGCGCAGCGCGAACCCCAACCCCACCGCCAGCACTGCCAGCACGCCCATCGCCAGCCGTAGCCGCGCAAACAGCGGTCGCAATTCAACAAAAGGACGGTTCGCAAGATTGACAGAGATCCGCATCAGTTCCTCAACGCTCCCCGGACACTGGCCAGCCAGCTCCGCGGCACACTTGCCCTCACCGCTCCGACCTCCAGCATCCCAGCGTCGACCATCTCCCTCACCCGCAGACCCTCCACTCCGCTCTCTTCCACCATCGCCGCAACCGTGTCCGCACCCAGCGTTCCCGCCACCAGCAACTGGTCCGGCGAACGCTGCAGCGAATCCTCAAAATAAGCCACTGCCACGCTCACTGCCTGCGCCACCTCGCGAGCGGCCGCCCTCAACTCGGTCTCCCGCACCACCGCCGTCTCCACTACTGAAGACTGCATCGCGGCCTCCGCCTCGAACCTGTCCCATCCACCCGGGCCCAGGGCCTCCTGCTGCGCCCACTCCTGCGCCGTGCTCTCCCGATCCACCAGCGGAACGACCGTCGTCACCATCGGCGCACTCACACTTATGTCAAATGAGCGATGCAGCAGCAGCGTCTCTCCCTGCACAATCGCGGTGGTCACTGCGCCAACCCCCGCATTCACCATCAACACCGGTGCGTCTGTCTCCTCCAACCCCGCCAGCGCAGCCAGCGTACTCGGTAGGACCGCTCCCGGCAGATACCCTGCCGCAAGCACCACCGCCTCATACTCCTCCAGCACGGCCTTCGGCATCGCGGCCGCCAGCAACTTCACCGCTCCCTTCTCATTCGACATCACCTGGTAGCTCACCATCGCATCGTCTGCATCGAATGGCAGCAGTTTCTTCAAACGGAACCGAACCACCGGCAACGCCTCCGCTGCCTTCGAAGGCAGTTGATCGAAGTCGACAAACAGGACTCGCATCGCCGAATCCGGCACCACCACCGTCACATCGCGCAACCGTTCCCGGCCTGTGCCAGCGACCGCATCGAGCGCCCTCCGCACCGCGGCCGTCACGGCCGCCTTGTCCAGAATATTGCCGACCTTCAACCCTGGCACCACTGCGCCGTCAGGAACATCGCCACGCGCCACAGCGGTCAGCAGGGCCGCCGCGTCCTCGGCCCGCGCAGCAACCACACCCTCTACCCGGACCTCAACAGCCAGTCGCGGTCGCGTCCCCAATGTCTTCGGTAAAATTTCCATTCCGTCCTAGCTTACCCTTTGTCGGCGTGGAACTGCTGCCAGCTTCTCCATACGCTCCAAATCTCGAAGACCACGAAACACACCCAAAAGGCCGGCTGCACATACCGCAGGGGGGAGACATTCCCCGGGGTCGCCATCGCCGCCTACCGGCCCGCTTCAATAAATGTGACCTTATTGATCTCCCGCAGCGTCGTAATCCCTGCCCTTACCCGCTCCAGCGCCGAGTCGCGCAGAAACGCCATCCCTTTATCTCTCGCCTTCTTCCTAATCTCGCTCCCCGGCTTCTTCGCCAGCAGCATCTCGCGGATCTCGTCATCCAGCTCCAG
>DATHQG010000191.1:0-4943 GCA_035483075.1 Edaphobacter sp.
GCGGGGGATTGAGGATCGAATTCTGTCCAAGTCCAATCGGACTGATGGTTTGGCTGGCTGGCTGATTTGGAGGTTTTCCTTAGGCGGCAACATGATCACCTCTGGCAGATTTGCATCAGCGATGCGTTTCTACTGGCCTCACATCCCAAGGCTGGTCTGCCCTCAGGGCAGTTCTCTTAACGTGCATCGCGCCAGACTTTCATCTCGTAGGTCATCCCATTGGCGTCGCCTTTGGCGTCGAAGGCCACCGGCCCGAACACGTTGGCCACAGGACCACCTGCGCGCAAGGCGTACGCGACGGCAGCGCCATCTGTCTTTGCCCGCCATTTGCTCGCCCACGGGAATATGTTCCTGCGTGCAGTACTTGCACGACCGATCTGCATTGGTGGGTGAGGTTGTGGACCGGCCAAAGCGATGAGGGTTTTGCAGTTACCTGCACGAAAGTTCTCGAACAGCGTCCGCATGGAGTAGAAGGCGTTGTCCTCGGTCGGGCACTTTACTTGCTAAGCGCCAAGTTGCGTCGGTTTACGGTTAACTGAAACCTGGTATCCAGAACCAAGCCTTCGGGTCGGCGATCTTCGATTGTTGGACGACCGCCGGCCACTGCGCCAGATCGCATCTGGGTCGCACCAGCTCGGGGCCGCGTTCGCGAACCGCTTCTTGTACACCGGACGGAAAGTCGCCGCTAAAGGCGAACTCCTGCACGTGAGAACCGAGCGCGGACGCCGGTTCGTCAGATTGTACCGGCTTAATTAAGTCGCGGATCAAGCTTTGTCGCCATGCTCGGCCGTAACCCACATCCACCGGCGTTGGGACAGGAGAGATCAATGGTCGAACACATTCTCGAACTGTACTGCGCGAGCAGTGCGATCTTCACCGTGGCCTTCCTCGCTTTGGCGTCCCGCGCGGCCGAGTGGCCGTTCTGTGATTGAACTCCCACCTGAATTCCTGAACGCGATCTTCGCTGCGGTAATCGTCGTCGCGAACGTGAGGCGGTTGAGGAACCGGTTACGTGGGAGTCCTGATGCGCACGAGCGTAGCTGACGCAAGACGGTATATCTACGCATATAGGCCAGGTGCCGCCCGAGCTATCGTCATACTGCTCTGATTATCCGCGCCCGAACAGCGCCCCACATGGCAGCGGGCAAAGGAGCCGGCGCAATACTTCGGAGGAGCGATGCTGCGCGAGATCGCGATCGAGGAAGAGATGCATGGTGATTTTCAGACAACGTTTCGCCTGCGGATTGGTGGACACCTCATAGCCGAGAACATGACAGAGCTGGAGACTCAGTTTCTAGTCTCGGAAATGCTCGAACGAATTCCGTCGCTGAGGGTCGTTGCAAGCGACCACGTCGAGCAACCCCTAGAGCGATAGTGTTGCCCTGCCATCGGGAGGCCGCTGGAGGGCGTCCAACGAACGAGCGAAGCAATGGGGGCAGTCTTTATGCCCAGCCTCCGGCGGCCTTGCATGAGTCCTCAAGCGGAGAGACGCAACCATTCCAGGTGACCATCGCACAGTGCCACATTTAGGAGTAGGGGTAGGCATCATCGGAAGTACGGTCCCCGGCACCGATGGCTGAGAGACACGCTCGCGCTCCCACCCGGCGAGGGAGCAATGCGATGTCACTTTCAACTCGGCTACGACCCATCGACCTCACGCTTGAATGTAAACACTGCAGCCACCCCTTAGTCCAAAAGGGGGCCTGGTTCATGACCGTTCATCACTTCAAGTGCGAAGGATGCAAGCGTGAAGTCGCAGTGACCTACTCTGACAAAGTCGCGCTCTTCGCCAAACACGCGCACCTCGCATAGTCGAAGGCACTTCGCTTGGCAGTCGCCGGAATACGGCTTTCCAGTCACGAAAGGAGGAGGAACGTCTGAGGCCGTAGAGGGCCTCTAGCCTGCTCGATGCGGTCGCACACGCACTGCGTTTGGTGTGATCCGCCGCGCGGAGCGCGCGCTTGAGATTTATGCGCTGGAGACCATCGCCGGCAGCGAATAGGCTGGTATTACTACGCGCACGTTCTCGCGCTCAACGTCGTCTGTGTCGAACGTCACCGACTCAGCCTGTTCCGGGAGCAAAAATTGCCCGAGAACTTCGCCGACGAGATAGTAAGCCTGCCTCATCGTTACGCCTTTGGCGATGAGGTTCGCGTCTATTGACAAACTAAACGTCGACTGAGAACCGCCGGGGGGCTCGGCCTCAATCACAATCTGTTGAACCATGGCCCTTCTCCGGCTGTTTGTCGGCTACATAAGCGGAGTCTGACGAAATAGATCGCCTCACTGAGCCGTCGCGCCTCAGTGTCGGGACCAAAGCGATATCGCCCAGCCGTCGATCAGATGCCCATGGTCCAGAGGCTAAGATGGCAAGTGCGAGAAGCGTCGGCTGTTCGAAAAGGAACAGACACATAAGCAAATATGTTGAGGGAGCAGGGTCGGTACGACGCAAATTTCGCCTTCCTGCGCACTCTATTGGTGCGCCCCCAATTGCCGCAATCGTGATTAGCCCTAGTCGCGCAGAACCACGCTCAGTAGCGAACTATGGACCTCCAGCCCCCCACCATTATAGTCAATAAAGCCGAGCTTTCTGAACTTGTTCATGAAGATGCTGACACGGGGCCGGGTCGTCCCAATCATCTCCGCGAGCATCGCCTGGCTGATTTTCGCGGTGATGGGCTCCGGCGTTCCCTCCTTGCCAAAATTCGCCAGCAGCAGAAGGGCGCGGGCTAGTCGCTTTTCGCTCGAATTGAATAAATGGTCCGCGAGGTCCGCCTCAACGCGACTGTTGCGGGTCAACAGGTGAACCGTGAACGCCTCGGCAAAATCGGGCTCGGCATGAAGGAGGCGCAGCATCTCGGCCTTTTCGACGCGCATCACGGCAGCGTCGGTCATTGAAGCGGCGGTCGCCAAACGCAAGGGTTGGGCGATCAGACAACCTTCACCGAAAAAGTCCCCCTCGCTAAGCAGGGCGATTACCGCTTCCCTCCCTTGCTTGGAAATCACGACGATTTTGATCTTGCCCCGCAGAATGTAGAAAATGTAGTCGGCGGCGTCTCCCTGCGAGAAAACGACCTCTTCGCTTCGGTACTCAAGTTTGGATCGGCCGCGACCCGCCTTCGCGAGGAGCAGGTTTGGGTCAAACGAGGGGCCTTTGACCTTCCTTGCCATGATCCAGTTCCCTAGTTCCCGTTGTCACGTCCGCGCCTTTTTTGCTTGTCAGACGCGCCCGGTGTCCGTCGGCGTAGACGAGCAAAGTCAATAAGAGCGTGCCGCTGCGTGACAGTTGTTTAGTCACAAAGAAGTTCGTTGGCTGCTCGGCAGGCGGGATGTTGCCTTGTGAACCCATGCCCAGTCTGCATCCTTCCAGCTCGCTAGCAACTGCCGCTGTGACATGTTGCGGTCGGGTCCGAACGAGTGGCGGTGGCTCCTCAACGATGTGTGCGTTTCGACCAATTTGCAACTGTGTCACGGGACTGTCTCACTCGACCGATAGCGTTGAAGAATGCCGCGTTCTGAAAGCGGCGATGTGCGCCGGCGGCAGTTGTCAGCGATGCAATCGGTTGAAGGTCTACAGTTCTCTGTTGAGCGTCGTTCTACGCGACTAGGCCGGTCGACAGCGTTGACTTCTTTTTCTGCGGTGTGTTCAATTTTGAACAGGGCATTAATTCTCGCTGTAGGTACCATACTTTCGTTGCGGAGGAGGCTTTGCCTCAGTCGATGGAGGGAAGAACATGTCCACTCTGGGGTCGGCGCCTGCACACGAAGTCGAGCCTTCAAATGGGCGTCTACGAGGATAATTTCGGCTTCTGGGACATCGACGGGCCAGAGGAGCGGGCGCTCTTTGAGCACGTCCAGCGTCAGAGCGTCTACATAAACTGCGAGCGTTGCGAGCGCTTCGTCCGCCTCATTCCGCCCACAACCCTTTGCGCCACTTGTGTCAGCGCCCTCGAATGCGGCGCACCATCTTCGATGAACGAATATGGTTACAGTCAGAGGACGCTACTGGACCCTCGCCGTCCGCCACGATAGGCGCTTCGTTCCTGAATTCGGCAGCTTTGTCCGGGGCGAGGCGATAGCCAAAATGAGCGAATGGCGGCGCAAAGGCGTTCGTCGCAGCAACCTCAAGATCATCGCATCCGATCCCGATCCGGCTGCGATCACACAGGCCGTCGAGGCGCTGAATTGACGCTTAATTGCGTGTTGGCTAGGTTCGTCACCGTCGTGCGAGCGCGCCAGCGTTCATTGAGGAGCTGAGCGATGCAGTACCCGGCGATGTAGCCTGACCCACCGGTGACCACGATAAGTCCGCGCGGGGTGTGACCTTGGACGTTGCCATGAACCTTCCCTGGAGGTGCGCGCTCCGAATGCGAGGGCGGACGACTTCACTACCCCGTAAATGCCGCGTCCGCTAACTGACGAGGAGCGCGCCGATATGACGGTTCACCCTGTCGGCGCACGACCCCCAGCTGGCTTTCAAGACGCCAACTATTTAGCCCAGGGCCGTGATGCAACCTCAGGAGCGCACGCTCGCGTGCAGTTACCTGCACGGCTCGGTGGCGATGGGTCGCCCTCGGGAGATTGTGCCCCTTTGCGCCCGTTCATTCCGCGCTCTCGTCCAGAACTCCAGCAACTTCCACGTTTTCGCCCTGTCTCTGCGGATGGGTCAGGGACAGTTAGTTCTGTCACAGTTTCGTCAAGGCCGCTTTACGTCTGTTCGTGGGGGACCGGCTCGCCGAGGGATGGACGCCCGAACAGATCTCCGGTTGGTTGAAATCCGGGAATGAGGGACTGTCAGGAATCTTGTGTGCGGGGCCATAGTGACGCCGATGGAGGGCGCATATGGCAATCAAGAAAGACACCCTGGACGGTTTGCTGACGGGGCGTGACGGACCTTCACCAGCCTCGCCGACGTCGACGCCGCCATCGGCGAGCTCATGGGC
>DATHQG010000192.1:0-11393 GCA_035483075.1 Edaphobacter sp.
CTTTGGATACGGCGATCTGCGGGACATTCTGGCAGGGATGGACGTGCTGGAGAAACGCTTTCCTATCGATAAGGACCGTGAAGGGTTGACGGGTTGGAGCTACGGCGGATTTATGACGATGTTCGGTGTGACCCAGACGACACGGTTCAGGGCAGCAGTGGCGGGCGCGGGCATCAGTGACTGGAAGAGCTACTACGGGGAGAACTCGATCGACCAGTGGATGGTGCCGTTCTTCGGCAAGACGGTTTACGAAGATGCTGAGGTCTATGCGAAGAGTTCTGCGATCGATTACATCAAGAACGTGAAGACGCCCACGCTGGTGGTCGTGGGAGATCGCGACGGCGAGTGCCCTGCTCCGCAGAGCTTCGAGTTCTGGCATGCGCTGCGGGCCGAGGGCGTGAAGACTCAACTGGTGGTCTATCCAAACGAAGGACATGCGTTCCGTGCGCCGGAACATCGAAGAGATGTTCTGGAACGCGCCCTGAACTGGTTCGAGACGGAGATGCCTGCGAAGTAGAGGACGGCTGGGGCGTGGCGACAGTCGTTCGTCGACGGAAGTGCTGCTGACAGGGTGCAAAATCGATCATTGGATCGTCCAATGAATATCGGGACGATTTGCTTCCGGTGTGCGCAGCTTTTACACTAGTGTTTCGGCTATTCAGCAGTTGCGGGTGACCGTTCAGCTTGAGTTCCGGTTGGACGGGGAGGTTCAATGCGTCGGTTTGTCACGTTAGCAGTTCTGTTACTTTTCACGGTCCCTTTTGGCGTCTCGATCTCGGGCTGTTCGAAGAAACAACCAGTGGTCTTCTGCAAT
Source organism: Edaphobacter sp. (assembly GCA_035483075.1). Taxonomy (GTDB): domain Bacteria; phylum Acidobacteriota; class Terriglobia; order Terriglobales; family Acidobacteriaceae; genus Edaphobacter. The sequence continues at coordinate 815 of DATHQG010000192.1, forward strand.
GGCTCAGACTCGGGTATCCCCGTGGGCCAGGTGACAACGATCACTCTGAGCCCGCAGATCACCGGCATCTCGATGAACTTTGCGCAGATCGGCCAGGTGAGTACTCCAGTCGCGACCGACTGCAAGGGCACGACCGAGTCAGTGACGAAGTATACCTATGCGACGTTCCTTGCTAACGGGACACCGGACATGACCATTGCCGACGTGGAGCCGACGAACGGGCGGCTTTGCGCAGGCACCTGGAACCGGAACACGGGCGGCGGCATCCCGGACTTCACCACATGCAATCCGACGAACAAGAGCGGAACTGTGTTTGTGATTGCGAGCGGCTCGGGAGCGGCCAGCAATCCACTACCGATCTATGTGCATCCTGTGGTAACAAGCGTGGTGCTGGGGCCGCTGTCGACGGACTGTATCAACGATCCGGCGACCAACTGCAGTCCGGCGGCGTTCGGCAACCAACAGATAAGCTGCGCCGTCGATCCGGGAACGGGATGCTGCACGGCACCAGTGACGACGACCGCAGCATTTGCCTCCGCGAACAGTTGCCAGTCCCAGTCAACGACGGGACAACTGGCGGCGCGTGTCTATCAGAACGCCTCGACGACGCCGGCGAACAATATCAGCTGCAAGGTCGGTCATCTCTCGTATGTCGCGCAGACTCCCTCGGTGGTCACGATCGACCAGAACGGCGTGGCGACGGCGCAGCAGCCGGGATCGACGGTCATCACGGCGAATATCTCGAATGCCGGCAGCTCGGCGGGTTTCTTTTCGACGTGTGCTCCGACCTCGATCACGTTGAGTGTTCCGGGGATTGGGGGACCGAGTTCGAGCATCGTCGTGAATCCGAACAATACCCAGCCGATCACGTCGCTAGCGGTGGACCAGAATGGAACGGTCCTGACGGGCCTCAGTCTGGAGTTTGAGTCGACGACACCGACGACGATTCCAGCGGTGACGGCGGGGACGGTGACGCCCACCTTTCCGGGCGCGGCCGCGATTACGGCGGTCTGCCAACCTCCGAGCTGCAATCCTTCTCCGTTCAACCAGATTGGCTTGTTCGGCAACGGAAAGGCGGTGACCTCGAACCCGATCGACGTGATTGCACCCGGCGTGAACAGCACGAACCTGTACATCGGGAGCACGAACTCGCTGTATATCGTGCCGGTGGACTTCACTCAGCCCCAGCAGCTTGGGCAGCCGGTTCGGCTGCCTTACCAGCCGAACTCAATGGTCATCAGCGACGACGGCAGCACGATCTATATGGGCAGCGCGTTTGAGATCATGACGTTTAGCGCAACTACGAACACGCTGACGAACCAGGACACGACGGTGACCGGGACGGTGCTTGCGGTGTCGCCTGACGGTTCGACGGTGGTGATCACCGATCCGATACGGCAGTTTGTGTACCTGTACAACGGGGGCGGCACTGGCGGGATCCAGACACAGTATGGCGGCGTCGGGGCCCGTGCGGCGTTTTCGCCGGACAGCAAGACGGTGTACATCACGCTGGGCGATTACAACTCTTCGACGGGCGTGGTCACTCCGAACAATCAGTTGCTGGTGCACTCGTCGTTTACGGGGTGGTATCAGACCTCGTCTTCGCAGGCCGCGACGGACGTGGCGCTTGGCGTTCCGTACGTCGGGGCGTTCTTTGGCGGAAGTCCAACGACGGCGCGCTCTTATTGCCCAGTGACAACAATATCCAGTGGGCAGGAGACGACCTCGTCCACCACGACCAATGTCTTCTATCCCGATGCCGGCGTGATGGGGCCGACGACGGACCGAATCGCAACGACCAACGACGGACTGCATCTTCTGGGCGCGACCGTGACACCAACGCCGACATTCACGGACCAGACGTTGTTTACACCGCCGGTTCCACCAAGTACCACTCCTGTGAACGGACTGCCGATTGGAGCCTGTCCGCAGATCGCGAATGGGTCGACTTCGACGCCGCCGGTAACGTTCGGTTCGAACGTGGCGTTTACCGGAACTCTGCCGGGCATTACGGCGACGGCAATTACCGGGGTCTTTCCAACTTCGGACTCGCAGACTGCGTTCGTGACTTATACCGGTACGGGCGGCGTGGTGCCGGCGTATACACCGCAGCCCACAGGCCCAGGGACGCTGTCTAGTATTCCGCTGTCGACGGCCCTTGGGACGCCGATTGCACCGATCACTGGTGTGGTCAGTGCGGACAACCAGACGTTCTTCGCCGGAACCACGGGGGACAACGCGGTGCACCTGCTCACGAAGCAGGCGAATGGCTCCTACCAGGACGTTACGACGCCGCTTGCGCCGAAGCTGCCGGACGTGAACGGGAACATTGTTGCGCCCAACCTGCTGGTGCAGAAGCCACGGAAGGCCACCTCGTAGTTCAATCCATATTGCAGGACAAGGCCCTCTCTTCGGAGAGGGCCGTTTGTTGCGCCCTGACGTCATTCTCTTTTCTTCTTCCCTGTCGTTTTCCTGGGGTACCCCTCCCCCCGGACGGGTATTTTTGGCAAAGATTCCATGTAGTCAATAGTTTAGGGGCAGTCACTGCCTGCAAAATCCTTATTTCAAACGGGTTACGTCTAAATTCTTCCAAACAAAGGGGTTGCGTTCCATCTGTTGCCTCCAAAGGGGAAGCCCCAGCGAGTGCCGGGGCTTTTTCTATCTGTTTTAAGAATAGCAGGTTGGAGGTAACTAACATGCCACGCGGATGTTGCTGTTTTGTAATGAGTTAGGTCCTTTAGGAGCTTGACAAGCGAAAATGCTGGGGTTTTTGAAGATTAATTCTGAGGATGCGTTATATCCGCAGTCCCCGGCGGAGCGTAATTCTGACGATTTGACCGACCCGATAGGCAAAGGGCCAATCCGGCAGACCCAGAAGTCCGTCAATTGACCGTAATTCGTGTGGCGGCTATCGTGCCTGTCACCTCAACAGGTGTGGGGGTCCCGTCCAGGTTCCACACTTTGAAGGTGAAGCGCCCGCTGTACGATTTGCCGTCCGGGGCCACCGTAATTTCCGCATCCACGGTGAAGCTGTTGGTGGCCGTAGCCAAAGGAGTGCTTGGATTGAAGAGCCAGCCCACGTGATGGAGAGTGACGCTCCGCAAGCCGGTCTGCTTCCACACTCCTACGCACATGTTGCCACCTGCCGGCGCTAGAAACGCACTTTCAAACTCGGTGCCGTCGCTGTGCCATGTGTCGAAGGTGTCATTGAATGTCGACTGGTCCGCGCTGTTGGTGTAGATCACATGCCACACGCCAACGATCGTTGCATTGGCTGCTTCAAAGGGTGAGGGGAAGCCAACAGCGGCCTGCGCAACCATGGGCATTTTGATCGCGGATTTCAGGCCGGGTGCGTCGAACCTTCCACATGCCGCTTTGGCACAGGTTGGGAGAACGAGAAGGCATAGGGCAGCAAGCAGAGCCAAGCCGCCGCGGTAGAGCCGCGCCCGCGACCTGACATCCGTGGTGATTGAAAATTCTAGGTTCCTGACGAATCGATCCATGGTGTTTCTCCTTTGCGCATCTCGTCTGAGCGAGCGGCGTGGGCCCGAGTCTGCGGCAGCGGCGCGTTTTATAGCAATGCCCGCGTGGCGATTTGTTTCTCCCCGCACAATCCCTGCCGGTGCAATCGATTAGGCGATCTTGTCCCCGCTCGTCTGAGCGGAGAATCGTTAATACACCGTCCCCACGCAGATGCTAAACTCAGTTCTCGCTTGTGCAGGGGGTGCGGAGTGGCGGTTTCGCCGACCCAAGAGATGGTTCGCTTCGGCCTCTTCGAGCTCGACCTCCGAGCCGCGCAGTTGACCAGGAACGGAACAAGGATCCGGCTGCCGCAGCAACCTCTTCAGGTTCTGTCTGTTCTGATCGAATCTCCCGGCGAGATTGTCACTCGCGAACGTCTCCGTCAGCGGCTCTGGCCATCCGACGTCTTCGTTGACTTCGACCACGGGCTGAATAAGTCGATCCAGAAGCTTCGCGACGCGCTTGGCGACTCGGCCGACTCTCCACGCTACATCGAAACCATCCCGCGTGTCGGCTACCGCTTCATTGCTCCGTTAAGAAACGGAACGCGTTCGCTGGAGCCCGAAGCTGATATAGAGATTCCGCAACCCCCACGCGTCAGCCCGGCGCCTCCAGCATCTGCCACGGCCGCTCCAGGGGCGCGATGGCTGCTCTTCGCGGCGGGAATCCTGGCGATCTGCACCGCAATTGGCATCGCGATCTATTTCTCCGCCCGCTTCCATCCGGTTGTTCTAAAGTACACGCAGCTAACCGATTTCACTGATTCCGTGACGACTCCGGCCCTATCGCCGGACGGCCACATTCTCGCGTTCATCCGAGGAGATAGCTCTTTTATGTCGGCTGGCCAAATCTATGTCAAGATGCTCCCCGATGGCGAGGCCAGACCCCTGACCCATGACGCGCGGGTGAAATACAACCTGGCATTCTCACCAGACGGCTCGCAGATCGCCTACACGGTCCTGGAAAATCCCGTCTTCGCAACCTATACCATCTCAGTATTAGGTGGCGACTCGCATCTTCTGCTTAGTAACGCGGCGGGGCTGAGCTGGCTCGACCCACACCATCTTCTCTTCTCGAAAATTCGCTCCGGTCTGCATCTGGGAGTAGTTACCGAAACCGTAACCGGCGATGACTTTCGCGAACTGTATTTTCCCCCTCACGAACGGGCCATGGCCCATTACTCATTCGCCTCTCCTGATCGCAGATCAGCTCTTGTGGTCGTGATGAACGGCCAGGGCGAGTGGTCGTTGTGCCAGCTCATCTCTCTCGAGGGCCGGTTCCCGCCAATACCAGTAGGGCCAGACGGTGGGTGCACTGCCGCGGGTTGGTCTCCCGATGGCTCGTGGATGTACTTCGCCGCGACCGTGCAAGGTCAGAGTCATCTTTGGCGCCAGCGGTCTCCAGACGACCGCCCGGAGCAGATTACCTTCGGCCCCTCCGAAGAGTACGGACTGGCCGTGGAGCAGGATGGCCGATCCATCATCTCCGCGGTTGGCGTTCATGAGAGCTCCATCTGGATCCACGATGCTGCGGGGGAGCGGTCCCTATCGTCCGAGGGAGAGATCGTTGCAGGCCATTCGCCTCCGACCTTTGGACCGGACGATAAAACCCTCTACTACCTTCTGCGCCATAAGGACGCGAATGCTGGCCCGGAACTTTGGCGCTTGACGCTCGACACCGGCAAGAGCGAAGCGGTCTTTCCCGGAACCTCCATGGTCTCCTACGACGTGTCACCGGATGGAAGACAGGTCGTCTACACCACTGAGGATCGCGACGGCAGGTCCCAGTTGTGGGTCGCTCCAATTGACCGAAGCTCCCCCGCCAGAAAGATCGGTCATTCCGGTGGAACGTTGCCGTACTTCGGCCCTCGGGGACAGATTCTATTTCGGGTTGCAGAGGGAAACTTCAACTATCTGGAACAGATGAATCAGGACGGCTCCGCGCGTTCGAAGGTCCTTCCATATCCAATCATCGAAGTGCAAGGCATCTCACCGGGGCGAAGGTGGCTGATGGCAATCGCTTCCTATCCTGAAGGGAACAGCATCGTACCCAAGGTCGTGGCGATACCGCTCGACGGCGGACCTCCGCGCAACATATGCGCGAGTTACTGTCTTCCAGTATGGTCGTCGAGCGGGAGGTACCTTTTTGTTCCGGTCGAAGCATCGTCGCCCACCACCACGGGGCGAAGCCTCGCTATTCCGGTTGGCCCAGGAGAGGACCTGCCGGAGTTTCCTCCAGGAGGCATCGAGCCGCTGGCAGAACCGGGTGTAATTCCCGGTGCCCAGTCGATTAGCCGCGCAGAGCTTGTTCCAGGCATGGACCTCTCACACTATGCCTACGTGAACACAACGGTGCACCGAAATCTGTATCGCATCTCGCTGCCCTGAGAATTGACTGCGATCGCGTGTGGGCGTTCGTCGTCATAGGATGGGATAGGTGTGGGTGCAGCTGCCTGTGTTTTCTTCCCAAAAACCCGACCTCCTGGATACAAATCCCGCTTCGGTCATGTGCACATTAAGGGTGCTGGTTGACAGTCCTGCTTCGAACGTGAAAAATGGCCGGGTTCCGTAGATCAGGAATTGATCCGTCCACTTGAGCTGCTTTTTGCTGAGATGCTGTGGACCGAGTCGATTTGGAAACTGAGGTGAACCAGAGTTGAGGAGTTTTCGATGGCCAGCATGTCGAGGTTTTTCTGGATGGGAGTCGCAGTTTTGGGGATGGGTTCTGTTGAGGCCTTCGCGCAGGATTCCCGCACGGTTACTGAACCAATCATCCCACCGAGCTGTATGGTGCTACAAGCGCAGCAGATGATCGTCAACGGCGAACCTGCGTCTGAGACGACACTGGATACGAGCAGATTGCAGAGCGCACTGGCGGGATGTGCGTCGGGTCAGGCGGTGGAGTTATCAACCAGTGGAACCAACAACGTATTTTTGATCGGACCAATTACACTTCCTGCTGGTGTAACACTGCTGGTGGATGGCGGTGTGACGGTGTTCGGCTCACGCAACCCTGCGGACTATCAGGTGACGACGGCGGGAGCAGAGACTTGCGGGACGGTGGGGACGGCGGGCAACGGCTGCCTGGCGCTGATTACGGCGAGCGCAGCTAACGCGGCGATCATGGGTTATGGGGTGATCGACGGACGCGGGCAGGACAAGCTGCTGGTGAAGGGCGTGGTGGCGACATACTCATGGTGGGACAACGCAGGCACGGCGCAGTTGACCAGCGGCGGCGCCCAGAACAATCCGATCCTGGTCTCGGCCAATGCCGCGAACCTGATTCTCTACAAGATCACTTTCAGGAACTCTCCCATGTTTCATGTGAAGTGGAGCGGCAACCTGACTAATAAGACAGGCTTCACAGCGTGGGGCGTCAAGGTGATCACGCCGTTCAGTACCCGGAACACCGACGGAATCGACCCTTCGGGGCTGAATATCTCGATCCTGAATTCGTCGATCTCTGACGGAGACGATAACGTGGCGGTCAGCGCCTCGAGCCCCGCGCAGAACATCACCGTGTCGAACGTGAATACGTACAGCGGGCATGGAATCTCGATCGGGAGCATCACCAAGGGCGGACTGACCAACATGCTGGTCGAGAACATCGTCCAGATGGGAACTGCAATCGATAAGAATGGAATCGGGCTACGAATCAAGGCGCAGCAGTCGAACGGTGGGCTGGTGCAGAACGTGACGTACCAGAACGTCTGCAGCGCGAACAACAAGGTCGCGATCTATCTTTCGCCGTACTACAGCACCTCGGCCGGGACTTCATACCCCAGTCTGGAGAATATCGTTTATCGAAACATCCACGTGATTACCGAAGGAACGGTCACGCTTCAGGGGTACCAGAACACAGCTGGGACCGTCATCAACCCGTCGACCATTACGCTGGATAACGTGATCTTCGACACACTGGCGCAAAAAGACTTCAGCCCAGCGCCGCAGAACCTTGCGATAACGCTCGGTCCCGGTCCCGTTTCGTCTCTGCTGACTACGCTGACGGGGACGAACATCACGTATACCGGATCCGTTACGATGCCGGATGAGGCACCCTACCCGTGCAGCCTAAGCAACTTTCAATACCTGGTGGGCGAGCTGTACGCGTCGACCGGCACGGCGACAAACCTCCAGACGACGAGCCTGAACGCGCCGACGTCGGTTACGCTGAACGCAATGCTGCAGCCGGCGATGAGCCAGGTGACCTATGCCTCGATCAGCGGCGGGGGAACGTATACGGGTACCCCGGCCCCGACGGCGGCGGTGCAGTTTCTTGAGGGCACGACGGTGGTGGGGACCGGAACGCTGGGCGGCAATGGAACGATCGCGAGCGTGACACTAGCCGGAGTGCTCCCTGGGGTGCACACTTACACGGCGCAGTATCCCGGCGATACGACTTATACGAACCCTCTGACGTTCGGCAGCGTGACGGTGACCGTGGTTGGGGTACCGACGACGACGGCCGTGGCAGTCTCGGGGGGCCAGGTCTACGGGGCGCCGACCGCGATCACTGCGACGGTGACACCGACGGGCACAGGTACGCCCACGGGTACCGTGCAGTTTCTGGACGGCGGTGTCGTCCTTGGTACACAACCACTCCAGAACGGCGTGGCGACGTTTACTGCTGCAGCCCTGCAGGCGGGAACCAACGCATTGACCGCCGTCTACCAGGGCGATACGACCTATGCCACGTCGACAGGCGCGGCCACGCCGACGGTGGTCGCGCAGGCGACCAGTGTGACCTCCGTTACGGCGAGCGCGGCCACCAACCCGGGAGCAAGCACGCCGCTGACGGTGACCGTTACGGGCGTCTCAGGCGCGTTGGTGCCCACGGGTACGGTAACTGTGATGGATGGAACGGCGAGTGTGGGCGCAGGCCCGCTGGTCGCAGGCAAGGCGACTATCAGCGTAACGCTGCAAAGCCTGGGCACGCATACGCTGACCGCGCAGTACAGCGGGGACCCAAACTACATTACAAGCAGCGGGACGATCTCAATCTCGGTGGTGGTTCCATTTGCGGTGACGGCGACGCCCACGACGGTTTCGCTTGCCGCGGGGGGACTATCCAATACTGCTGTGCTGGTTACGCCCGCAGGCGGGTTTAACGGGTCGGCAACGCTGACCTGCTCAAGTCCGGTGAGCTATGTGACGTGTGCGGTCGCTCCGACGACGGTGACGGTAAGCGGCGGAGTCGCCGGGAAGGCCACTGTGATTATTACGGTGTCCCCGAGCGTAGGCGCCTTGGGGAACGGGCCGCTTGCGCCAGAGAAGCTGAAGTGGCTGGCGATGTTGCTGCCGCTTGGGATGATCGGATTCGCCAGACGCGGGCGGACCTGGGGCAGGGTCGTCTTTCTCATGACGATGCTGGCGGTCGTTTCGGCCGGAGCGATCGGTTGCAATAACGGGAGCTCGCCGAAGCTGCCGGCGGCGGGAACGCAGGTGGTCACTATTACTGGGACAGGTTCCGGGGTTGTATCCACGGCCCAGATCTCTGTAATGGTGACGAATTAGAGGAGATTTAGCGAAGCTCCTGGTTCATCTGATTATGGTTCGATGTGCGCCCATGTGCTGTCGCAGCTAAATTGGCTGTGATCGCACGTGGGCGTTCGTCGTCATTGGATGGGATAGGCGTGGGTGCCGCTGCCTGTGTTTTCGAGCTTGCCGCTGGGCAGGGTGACGGTGGCGGTGGTGTTGGCAGGTGTGGTCACGGTGAAGCGGTGGGTGGCCTGGTTCCAGTCAGTAGTGACGGTGCCGTAGGGGGAGTCGTATTCGGTGTGGAGGCTGGGGAGTGACGGGCTGACTTGCGGCTTGATGGTGAGGTGATGGAAGCCGGGGCCTGAGGAGTCGGTGTCGATGCCGGCGGCGCGGCGGAAGACCCAGGCCATGACAGAACCGAAGGCGTAGTGGTTGTATGAGTTCATGGAGGGGTCGCCGGTGTCGCCGTTCCATCGCTCCCACCAGGTGGTGGCGCCTTTGGCGACCATGTATCCCCAGGACGGGTACGTGTCTTGCAGGAGGAGTTTGAAGGCTACGTCGGCGCGGTGGTTGTCGTCGAGGACAAACATGAGGAAGGGCGTGCCGAGGAAGCCGGTGGTTAGGTGGTTGTTGTGGGCCTCGATGTCGGCGACGAGGCGGGTGGTCATGTTGGCGCGGAGATTTTCTGGAGCAATGCCGGAGTAGAGAGTGACGACGTAGGCGCTTTGCGTGTTGCCTCGCACGGAGCCGTCGGGCTGGATGTAGGTCTTGCGGTAGGCGTCGGCGATGTGGTCGTAGAGGGTCCGATATTTTTCTGCGTCTTCTTTGTGGCCGAGGGCAACGGACATTTCGCGCATATCGCGGGCGATGATGGCCCAGTAGGCGGTGGCGATCAGATCTTTCGGAGTGTTCTGGTCGGGGGCGAGCCAGTCGCCATAGTTGTTGCCGAGTTTGTTGCGGCGGAGGTAGTCGGGGTTTGCGGCGAGGATGAAGTCCATGTAGCGCTGCATGTTAGGCCAGGAGGTTTCGAGGAGGGCCTTGTCTCCGTACTGGAGCCAGGCGGCGTAGGGGACGAGGACGCCGGCATCGGCCCAGCCGGGAGCGCCGGGGTTGGGGCCGAGGAGGTTGGGGGAGACGTCGGTGAAGGCGTTGTCGGCGGTTTGGGCATCGTCGATGTCGAGCATGAACTTGCGGGAGAAGCTGGCGATGTCGAAGTTGTAGGTGCCGGTGCGCCAGAAGACGCCGGCGTCACCCATCCAGCCGAGACGCTCGTCGCGCTGAGGGCAGTCGGTGGGTATGGAGAGGAAGTTGCCGCGCTGGCCCCAGATGCCGAGCTGGCCCATCTTGTTGAGGAGGTCGCTGGAGCTTTGGAAGCGGATGGAGGGGGTGGATGGCAGGCTGTCGTAGACGAGGCCTTCGATGCTGGCGGTGGTGGGAGTGCCGGGGTAGCCGGAGAGCTCGACGTAGCGGAAGCCGTGGAAGGTGAAGGACGGGGTGTAGGTTTCGTTGCCGTTGCCGGAGAGGAGGTAGGTGTCGGTCACCGTCGCGTTGCGCAGGTTCTCGGTGTAGATGCCGCCGTC
>DATHQG010000193.1:0-61262 GCA_035483075.1 Edaphobacter sp.
GTTTTGAAAGGGACATTTCGGTTTTAGACGAGGGCGTGAGCTTGTAACTTGGGGAGTAGCAACCCACTGTTGATTGGAAAGCAACGATGAATAGACGGATGTTTCTGCGGAACGTAAATATGGCTGCGGCGTCTCTGGCAACCGGGGGCGGGTTGTTGGGATGTGTGAAGAAGCCTATTAATGCGCCGATTGCTGCGGGGGCCCTCCCGGTGAATCTGCCAGAGACGGCTTGCCATCTGCCACGGGTCCGGGTGTCCGCAGACCGGGAGATTCGAACGGTGGTGGGATTGCGTCCTTTTCGGCCGTCTGGGTTCCGTGTCGCGAAGGAGATAGTGGGGGACACGGCCGTTGTGCACAACTACGGCCACGGTGGCGGTGGAATCACCTTGAGTTGGGGGACGTCGAAGCTTGCGGTGGACCTCGGGCTGCCTGGGCATGTGGGACCGGTGGCGGTCTTAGGGTGTGGCGCGGTAGGGCTGGCTACGGCCCGGCTGGCCCAGGAGGCCGGGTTCGATGTGACGATCTACACGAAGGCGATGCCTCCGGAGACGACGTCCAACATTGCAGGCGGGCAGTGGTTTCCGGCGACTGTGTATGACTCGGAAAGGACTCTGACGCCGGAGTTTACCCAGCAGTTTTTAGCCGCAGCACAGTATGGGTACCGACGGTATCAGATTATGACGGACCCCAGGTATGGGATTCGATGGATGAGGAACTACTCTTTATCGGATACGCCGTGGCGATCGCCGATCAACACTGGTCTGTACGGGTTGATTCAGGGCATGCTGCCTGAGACCAAGGACCTGCCTGTGGGCACGCATCCCTTTGGGAGTAAGTTCGCACGGCAGTTCGACGGGATGATTGTTGAGCCTCCCATTTATCTGCCCGCGATGTTGACAGACGTTCGGATTGCCGGCGGGAAGATTGTGGTGCGAGAGATGAAGAGTCTCGACGATGTGCGGGAGCTGCGGGAGAAGCTTGTCTTCAACTGCACAGGTCTCGGAGCCAAAGCGCTGTTTGGCGACGAGGAACTGATACCGATTCGAGGACAATTGACCTTTCTGCTGCCTCAGCCTGAGGTGACCTATGCGACCCTCTATGAGAACACTTATATGTTTTCGCGCCGGGACGGGGTGCTGTTGGGTGGAACGCATGAGATAGGCGATTGGGACCTTCAGCCTGACCTGCCGACTAAGGCCGCGATTCTGGCGAAGCAGGCCCGGCTGTTCGATGGAATGCGAGATTGTTGAGAGAGGCGGTTGTCTAGAAGTAACGGGCCAACTCAGCGAAGGTGGCCAGTTCGAGAAGATGCTGCCCGGACGGGGGCTGGTTGACGACCTCGTGCTCGAGGACCCAGGTGAAGTCGTGGGGGATGAAGATCGCGTGGAGGCCGGCCGCGAGAGCCGGGTTAATGTCAGAGCGAGGGCTGTTGCCGATCATCCAGGTGTTGTTGGTCTCGCAGCCGTGTTGGGAGGCGAGGGTGCGGTAGGCGTGGTCGTGCTTTTCATGGAGGACCTCGACGGCAGTGAAGTGGGGGGCGAGGCCAGAGCGCTGAAGCTTGTCGATCTGCTCTTCGGGGTTGCCCTTGGTGACCATGATCAGCCGGTGGCGGGTGGCGAGGTCGGCGAGGGTCGAAGCGACGTTAGGGAGGAGCTCGATCTCCTGGTCGGCGATGGATTGGGCGAAGCTTTCGATCCGACGGTGCTTCTCGGGGGTGAGGGGCACGTCGGTGAGCTGCTCGAAGCAGGTGACCAGGGAGTGGCGAAAACTGTGTAGGCCGTATCCGTGAGAGTGGACGGTGGCGTGCTCGACGCGGTTGAGATGGCCACGTACCTCTTCGGGGGTGTGGACCCGGTGGTCAAGGTAGGAGATGAAGCTGGTGATGGCCCGCTCGAAGTAGATGTTGTTCTCCCAGAGAGTGTCGTCGGCGTCGATGAACAGGGTCTGGCTGACCCGATGCCGGAATGGTTGGCTCGAAGCTTGGTTTGGGGGGCTCACGGACTGATTATAAAGGCCTCTCCGTGGCCACGGTTACATCGTTGGGGCACCGTCACCAAGGTACGGTCGTAATGCCACGCTTGGGGGATATATGCTCCGGTCGGCGTGTGTGAGATTGGAAGCAATGGTTAATCAAGATGTTGCACCACTGGAGGATGTGGGTGTGAAACGCGCGACTCACGATCGAAGAGCTGACGCCGATGTGGGTTATCGAGTGTGGAATCCGTTCGAGGCGGAGCTGCGAACCGATGCGGGTGGCGGCCATGATGAGGTCGCAGAAGGTTTTACCCGCGCTTTGGATGTCTTTGACAGATAGCAAACGAGAAAGTTAGAAGGCGAATCAGAGGTATGGTTCCGGAGATTGGCCAGAGGTTCGGGCCTTACGAGATCCTGGGCAGACTAGGTGGCGGCGGTATGGGCCTCGTCTTCCGGGCGTGGGACGAACGTCTTCATCGCGAGGTGGCGATAAAGCTGCTGCATGACGACTACACGATGCCGGGGATGCGAGAGCGTTTTCTGCAGGAGGCGCGGGCGGCGTCGGCGCTGAACCATCCCAATATCTGCACGGTCTTCGATATTGGCGAACAAAACCATAACCCCTATTTGGTCATGGAACTGCTTGAAGGCGAGACGGTGAAGGACCGGGTCGCGCATGGGGCGCTCTCGGCGGAGGAGATCGTTCTCTATGCGACGGAGATTGCCGATGCGCTGACTGTCGCCCATAGCAAAGGGATCGTTCATCGAGATATCAAGCCGGCAAATATCTTCCTGGTGAGAATGCCGAATGGAAAGAAGCAGGCGAAGGTGCTCGATTTTGGCCTCGCTAAGATTGGGCTGGAGATGCGTGGCGGGTTGGAGTCGCGCGCTCTGGATTTGACCCTGGCTGGTTCGACGGTGGGAACGCTACCCTATATGTCTCCGGAGCAGGCGCGGGGCGAGCCGTTGGATCTGCGGTCGGACTTGTTTTCTCTGGGGATCGTTCTGTACGAGATGGCTACAGGACAAGTGCCATTTCAAGGGGCGACGAGCGCGCTGGTGTTTGTGCAGCTATTTAGCCACACACCGGAGTCCGTGCGCAACTGGAACGAGTTGATTCCTCGAGATTTGGAGAAGGTGGTTCTGAAGCTGCTGGAGAAAGACCCGAAGAGGCGCTTCCAGACGGCGAAGGAGTTGCAAGAGGCGCTGGTAAAGGTCGGCGGCAGACTGGGACGCGGAGGATGGCTTGGTAAAGGAGCGTCACCGGCGGTCCCATTGGTGCGGACGACCGATCCAGTGGCCCCGTATAAGGGATCGAGACGCACACCGTCGCAGATTGTCGATTCGGGGTCAAGCTCCGGTAGCGTCTTGATTCGCCCAATGCGTGTGTCGAGCGGAGACTATGGCGGCATTTCAGCGAAGACGATGCATACAGTGCGAGAGAGTGCGGTGGCGGTCGAGAGTGGAGAGATGCCGACCGAGTTGAGTGCCGTTTATGGTCTTGTTGTCGCAGACGAGTCTAACGCTGGTGCAGTACGGCGCGAGTCGACCCTGGTGCGGTCACGGTCTGGTACGCTGCAGTTCGAGCACGGTCTGGACGATGACGATTTCGGGAGGGCGTCTGTCGAGGACGCAGCAGAGGAGAGTGGTGTTCAGGAATTGATAGCGGCCTCCTCGGCGGTGGGCGAACGGGCGCAGGTCCGAATGGCGGTTGCAGCGGCCCTGATCGTCGCCGGCGTCGCGGTGGTGGCGCTGGTGTGCAGTGGGACCTTTCGACCGCTTGTGCTGGGGCCGAACGACCATCTGTTGCTGACGGTCGTTCAGAACAAGACAGGGGACAAGACGCTGGACGGAACGGTGATGCAGGGGCTCGAGATTGCGCTGCAGCAGTCGAGGTCTCTGAACGTGATGGGGGGTGAGGCTTATCGCGCGGGGCTGCGACAGGTCGAGCTCAAGGGTGACGCCCCCAAAGGGGCCGCCCCCGAGCAACGAGTGGCCCAGCAAGTCGGGGCGAGAGCGTATTTATATGGCGAGATCAGCGGAGCGGAGGCGCCCTACACGATTAGCATCGACGTATTGAAGGCGGACTCGAACGATAAGGTGGAGACGCTGGAGGAGACAGCGTCGAGCAGGGAAGCGATTCCGGCAGCGATCGGCAGGTTGGCACAAGACATACGCGTCGAGGTAAGTGACGACGAAAGGGCCGAGGAACGGAGTAGCGTTCCGCTGGAGGTAGAGGCGACTTCGAGCGCTAGTGCGCTGCACGCGTACGCAGTGGGCGAGACAGCGAACCAGAGCGGTCGCGCGCGCGATGCGTTGGCGGCGTATCAAGAGGCGGCGAGGCTCGATCCGAAGTTTGTGCAGGCACAGATACGGCTGGCGTGGCTGTATCGCTCCGAGAAGGCCGAGGTAGCTTCGGCGAACGCTGCCGAGATGGCTCGCGCCGCAGAGGCAAGGGCCAGCGATAAAGTGAAACTGCTGGCGCAGTTCTGCTACGAGATGAATGCAAGCGGAGACTACGGCCGCGCGACGGAGATTATCCGAGATTATTTGGCACGGTATCCGCGCGACGTGGAAGGAATGAAAGGTTTGGCGCAAGTGCTGAGGATGCGCGGGAATCTGCAGGAGGCGTTGGCGGCGGCACAACAGGGATATGGCGAAGATCCCTTCGATGCGGAGACCTATGTAGAGGCCGAACTTGCAATGATCGAGATGGGCCGTTACGATAACGCTCTGCAACTGGAAGCACAGGCGGAGCGCGTTGGGGTCGCGCCGAGTGGGAATACGTTGACTGCTGGCTATCTGGCCGGGAAGGAGGACGTCCTTGCGGCGCAGGTGAGTGAGATGCAGAGTGCGTTTGCAGAAGTGGCGACTACGAGCCATGCACCGACAACCTATGCGGAGCTTTACCGCTATGGTCTTTATCTTGATAACTCGGGAAAGATGGAAGCTGGTTCAGAACTTTGGAGAGGTGCAGCGGCAACAGCGGGCGCTGTGCCTGAGCTTGCTTCGACGCGAGCATCGATGCTGGCGCAGGGAGCACTGGATCGTGCAATGTCAGAGAGTTGCGCTGTAACGTTGGAGATGGTCGATGAGGTGAAGGGTCTCCCGAAAGGGCCGCTCGCGAGCTTCCATGCGGGCATGGCTGCGGCGCTTTGTGGAGACCAGACGTATGCGGAGAAGGTGATCGCTGTATTGCAACAGACTTATCCCAAAAATACTGCAGTAGTGCAGTATTACGTCCCTCAGTTGCGGGGGGCCGTTCAGATTGGGGTGAACGAACCGGAGAAGGCGCTCGACTCGCTGATAGGGCTGGAGCAATTCGATGAAGTACCGCTCACCCACTATCTCCGCGGCGTGGCCAATGCGGCATTAGGCCAGATGCCCGCTGCGATCATCGATTTCCAGACTGTACTCGCTCATCGGAGTGAAGCACTGATGCAGGGAACCAACGCTTACCCGATGGCAGAGGTGGGCATGGCCCGGGCATATGCGGCGAATCGAGATAAGACCGATAGTGTTGCGGCCTACAGGGACTTTCTTGTGTCGTGGGAAGGGGCAGACCGGGGACAACCTTTAATCATGGAGGCGCTGGCCAAAAGCAAGTAGTGGTTCTTGCAGCGTCTCTTCAAGTATGAGGAACCGGCTTTACACAGCGAAACCCGAGATGGTTGGTACCGGTTGACGCTTCGCCCTTGCCGCGTGTCCCAACCATGTAGCGCGAGCAGTACTGGTCGGTGCAAAGGTAGGAGCCGCCGCGCATTACACGCTTGCTGACACCTCGCTCCTCTGGATCGAAGGAGTTATCGGGGCCGACTGGGTTCCGCGCGACCTCGCCAGTGGCCGCGAGTTGTCGATAGTAGTCGGGCCGGTACCAGTCGGAGGTCCATTGCCAGACGTTACCTGCCATGTCGTAAAGACCATAGCCATTGGGCGGAAACGTAGTGACGGGTGAGGTGGCCTTGAATCCATCGTCATCAGTGTTTTTGTCCGGGAAGTGGCCCTGAAACGTGTTGGCCATGTTCTTGTTGTTCGGACGGAAAGTGTCGCCCCAGACGAAAGGTTTGCCGGTAAGGCCGCCGCGCGCGGCAAACTCCCATTCCGCCTCGGTTGGAAGACGTTTGCCCGCCCATTTAGCGTAGGCCTTCGCGTCATCGTAAGAGACGTGGACGACGGGGTAGTTGTCCTTACCTTTGATGTCACTCCCGGGGCCAGTGGGATGTCGCCAATTCGCACCTTTGACATAGCTCCACCACGCAAGATAATTGTCGAGTGGAACTGGATGATCGGGTGCTGCAAAAACGACTGAACCGGCGACGAGGTTCTCCGGAGGCGCTCCAGGAAAGTCTTCGGCCTTGGGTGTGCGCTCTGCTTCAGTGACGTAGTGGGTCGCTGCGACAAACTTTGCGAATTCAGCATTCGTTACGTCGGTCTTGTCCATCCAGAAACCGTCGACATAGACGCGGTGGACCGGGCGCGAGTCGCGGGTGGCCTTCATACTAACCTGGTCGTGCTCCATATCGGGCGGGTCCTGCGCGCCCATCGAGAATTCACCACCTGGGATCCAAACCATGCCCAGTGGGTTTTTCCCGGGAGGAACGGTCTTGTTGGGTACGGTGGCGGCGAAGAGATTTGAAGTGGGCACCGTCGCCTCGGCAGTCATGGATTCGGCCGGAGTCGGTACCGCGGAACTTGTGGAAGGACGCACAGCATGAGCAGCGGAGGCTGGTCGTGTGGAAGAGAGCTTCCAGATGGCGATTCCAAGGGCCGTGAGAAGCACCAACGCCAATATGCCCATTTGGCTTAGTTTGGATCTGCGGGGGGCGGCCCATTTGGCGGACTTTCTGGCCTTAGACATATGACTCCTCGAGCAAGCAACGATAGCAGACGAGGCAACGCAAATACCCTGAGCGGCGAACAGCCGATCTAAACGCAAGGCCCAGCATAGGAGTTAAGTGGGAGCTGTGGACCTGTTCAAAATTATGCGACCTCAAAACAATCAGTTGAATTCTCATGATCAAGGTTGATTTGACCTCCGCTGGAGCTTCCAAAACCTTTCCCTTCGTCGGGGATCGAAACCCAAATTTCAGTACCGCGTCCGAGAATAGAGTGTAGTTTCAGTTCGCCGTTGACCAGTTTCAGTCGTTCGGTCATGCTGATGAGCCCGAGCCCTGGTCGCCTGACGCTCCTATCGAAGCCGATTCCCGCGTCTTGAATCGTCATGTAAAACATGTCTTGGATCTTCGTCATGGTCACGGCAACAACCAGCGTGTGGGCGTGTTTAATAGCGTTATTCAACGCCTCCTGGACCACGCGGTACAAGCACAATGAAACGTCCTTCGAAGCGGGCTCATCCATGTCGTCGACATCAAGGTGTATATGAAAGTTCGGCTTAGACAGTCGCCTGCAAAGGTCTCTTAAAGCCGCCTTCAATCCTAAGTGTTGCAACTTGTAGGAATGCAAATCATGCGAAATGCCGTGAATATCGGAGCACAGGCCGTCGAGATCGTCGCGAAGATGGTCAAGGCGGTCCGAGGCAATGAACGCAGCATTAGAACGCTGGCTTGCCATTAGTGCGACTTCGGAGGCCACGAGCGAGAGCCGCTGGCCGATATCGTCATGCAATTCGCGGGCAAGCCTCTTTCGTTCTTCCTCCTGCGACCGGATGAGTTGGGAGGCCAGCAGTTCTACTTCAACGGTCCTTCTATCCAACTCCCGCTCGGCCTCTTTCTGTTCGCTGATGTCTTCGATCATCACGAGCGAGCGAGACTCCTCGAGTGGAGACCGCTTCATCAAGCTGATCCAAATCCTTGCCGGCAGTAGCGATCGATCTTTGCGAGTTAGTGTTCGCTCTGTCTGCCAACTGGATTCGTGTGCTTTATCGAAGGAACGTAAAAGGCCCGCACCCTTGCCCTGATTGAATGAAAGTAGAAGCTCTTCGCATCGCTTCTGGTGTAACTCCTCTTCGGAGAATCCTAAGATATTGCAAAGCGCGCTGTTAGCGGAGAGAAATCTGCCCTGCATGTCGAGAAGCGCCATGCCTATGGCCGAGGTAACGAAGAGCTGCTCGAAGTCCCTCTCGCTACCGTCTAGTTCACTTTCTTCGTAGTGCTTCTTTGTATCTAACTTCAGCATAAGTGCCCCCCGTAGCCCGGTTCTTTTTAGGAAGTCATCTAGAGATTTGCCACGCTCCACGAAATGAGCAGCATTTAAGCGACAACCGGTTAGTTCACTGGGAGAAAACTATAGATCAAATGGTGCGTCTCCATGGCAACTACATCAGCGGTGATATCTGCGCTATCACTGATTCTAAAGACAATCTATGTTTTGACTTGCGACTGATGCTACACCAAGAGCGATGAGGAAGTGTGTTAAAAGGAGCGTTTTGGGGCCTAGCAAAACTAGTAGGTCCACCCAGCGTTTGTCTCTTGTAATATTTGGAAAATTTCTATCGCGACAGGAAGAACGAGCCGGTCGCGGCGGAAGCGAGCGCTGCCACGAGATCACTGGCCAGGCGCCGTTTCAGTACGTACCCGTATGAGATGTGGCGCGCCTCTCGGATGTAATCTTCGTCCTCTATTTCTGTCAGAAAGAGAATACGCGTACTGCTTCCCGCTTGATTGAGCGTTCGCGCGACAGCGAACCCATCCATATCTGGCATACAGATGTCTAGCACTGCCAGATCGGGATGTAACTCCATGACCCACCGCACAGCTTCTTGTCCATTTGTCGCCAACTTGACAACGTTATATGCGGGCCGAAGAATGGCACACGCGGCTTCGAGCATGGGGAGACTATCATCTGCGAAGACAACGGTTGGCCGCAAGTCGATCAATCTCTGGTCCTCCTCGCTGCTACGGAAACATGTAAGTTGAGTGTCGGCCGCCTTTGGTGCTACCGCAACTGTGTTGTCACGCAGTTATGGACCTGCCATTTAGGTAGGTATGGCGATAAGTCAAGTTCTTGGGCATACCAGACTGGGGTGATATTCTGGTGTGAATCCGAGGAAGACCCACCAGACGCTTAACTAGCATTTCTTGTAGTGTCCATATGATTTCTGTGATGCTATGTTGAAGATGAACTGGCACAGTGTACGTGTGTAAAGGGCCCAAAGAAGCTAAATTCCACTGACAGGCAGGTCCATCCAGTATGGATTCCCACCTATCAAATTTGGCCGGCGATTCGTCGAGAACGAACGGCGCGCGGCGTTGCGGTCTCTATCTTCTGTTATTGTTCGTTGCGTGCCTGGCGGGTACCGGCACGGCGTACGGCGATGTCTCGCTCCTGATCGAGGAGCCATACGGATTCTTTGGTAGCATCAACCCGACCGGTCATTCGGCAATCTATCTCAATCGCGTATGCGCGGAGACGCCAACGTTACTCCGTCGCTGCCAACCGGGCGAAACCGGCGTGGTGATCAGTCGCTACTCCCGAATCCGAAAACTGGACTGGGTCGCCATTCCTCTTCTGCCGTACCTCTACGCCGTCGAACAGGCCCAGGACGTTCCGGAGTGGGCCGAAGCGGACGCTGTCGAAAAAATGCGGGAACAATATGCGGAGACACACTTGACCTCTCTCGTCTCTTCGGTCAAGGGATACGACACGAAAAATGTATGGCCTCAACTGCTGGGAGTAGCTTACATTCGAAAGATTTACAGCTTCGAAATTGCTACGACCGAGCAACAGGACGACCTTCTGATCGCTGAATATAACGACGAGGCAAACCACAGCCATTTCAATCTATTTACGAACAACTGTGCCGACTTCTCACGGCGCGTACTCAATTTCTACTATCCCCATGCGGTGGGTCGAAGTATCACCGCGGATGTCGCAATCACGACGCCGAAACAGATAGCGAAGTCGCTAGCGAACTACGCGCACCGCCACGAGGAGCTAGAATTATATGAAATCATAATCCCGCAAATTCCCGGAAGTACCCCTCGCAGCCACATGCCTCGAGGCGTTGTGGAATCTCTCTTAAAGACAAAAAAATATGCGGTCCCCATTGCGGTCCTTAATCCCTATGTTTTGGCGGGAATAGCGGTCACTTATCTGACGAGTGGTCGGTTCGAGATCGCAAAACATGCGCCTGTCGTTCCGGTGCTGGCGCAGGAGCAGACACTTGCAAACGGTAGGATTGACGTCGCTGCCAAGACGACTGAGGCTTTCGAGCAATAGCGCACAGAATCTGCTGCCTTGCGGCGCCAATCCCCTCAGTCCGGAGAGATATAGTTGATGCGGGGCCTTTCCGAATACTGTCAGTTTTGGCAGATGAGAAAAAGAGGTTGAGGCCGCACCATGATCGAGTCGGTGCCGCGTTTGTGCGGTCGCTCTCTATTACTCTTCCAGCTTCCGAAGGGTCTAAGAGATCAAGCCAAGTTGGATGTCGATCCGGCGGCGTGTCTGGAAATGAGTTGGAGGGTTGGAATGGATCGACCGCGAGTTCTGATTGCAGATGACCACACCCTGGTTGCCGAGGCATTCAAGAGTTTGATTGAACCCGAATACCAGGTCGTCAAAGTGGTAACGGACGGCAGAAGCCTCCTCGCGGCTGCAATCGAGACGAAGCCCGACGTTGTTCTCCTGGATCTGTCTATGCCATTGCTGAACGGACTGGATGCGGGTCAGGAGCTCAAGAAGCTGCTGCCCAAGACCAAACTCATCATTCTCACGATGAATGAAGATCCCGATGTTGCCTCGAAGGCCCTTCGTCAGTGGTCCTCTGGCTATCTGCTGAAGAAATCTGCTGGTGTCGAATTGAAACGAGCTATCAGCGAAGTTTTGCGCGGACATTCCTATGTGACACCCAGCATCGCACAGAAGCTAATTGATGAGTTCATTCGTGACCCCCACCATGATCGAAACAAAGAGCTCACGAAGCGTCAGCGCCAGGTCCTGCAACTTTTAGCCGAAGGCCATTCGATGAAGGAAGCCGCCGCCCTTCTTAACATCGCTGTGCGAACAATAGCCTTTCATAAATACCGCATCATGGAAGACTTTGGTCTGAAGACGAACTCTGACCTTGTTCGCTTTGCGATGCGAGAGCACCTTATCTCGGATCTATAGCGGCGCTCGTTGCTCTTGGGTTTCGGCAGGTCGTTTCTCTACTTGGTTCTTGTTATGCGGTGGAATGGACGCGGCGTCTTTTTGCGCGTGGGCGAGTAAGGCATTCATTTCGAGGTAAACGCCATTGGTCCAGCCGAAGCCGACTACGTTGCTCTTGTAGCCGGCCGCGACCTCTATGTTGGCAGAGCCATTCACCACGTTGTACTTTTCGCGGATGGTGCCGTCGTGGAGGAAGTTCTGGCGGACCGTCTGCGAGAACTCCTTCGCAATGCGGGACGCGTCGCCGGTAAAGCCGTACTGTGCGAGGCCCTTCGTTGCCAGCCAGTTTGTCGGGGCCCAGCCGAAGGGGAGGTCCCATTGTGTGCCGGAGGCGGCGTCGCTCATTGCGAGACCTCCGTCGTGCTCAAAGAGCGAGACGTGATGGTCAAGTGCGGTTGCCTGCTGGGTGTTGGCGAGACCAGCCCAGAGTGGGTAGAAGGTGGTGAGGTAGTTGTAGGTTGATGGCCGGTTCGTGGTGAAGTCGTAGTCGTAGAACATGCCCGTGATGGGGTTCCAAAGATATTTGTTGATGGCGTCACGCCGAATGGTGGCGCGTTGTTCCCACTGTGCGGCCTCTGTTTTTCGGCCCAACAGGTCGGCGAAGTGGGCCATATCGCGCTCATATTTGTAGAGAAGACTGTTGAGGCATACGGGAGCGTAGTTCTCGGTCGAACCGCTGAAGGGGCCGAAGCGAAAGCTTGTGTCGAAACCGGACTCGCGCATGGCTCGGTCGCCGCGATAGAAGTCGCGACTGAGGCGGTGGCTGCCTACGTGGGCGTTGGCGCAGACTTTAGATGTGGTGACATCGCAGCTGGTCTTTGCAAGATCGGCTGCCTGGACGGGAGTGGGGTCGTCCGGTGCGTCTACGAGATAATCGGTGTGGAGGTTGGGGTGTGCGAGCAGCCAGCGGATGACATCTGGGTAGTAGCTGCTGTCGTCGGACATCTCGGGAACCGGGCCTTCGCCTATGTCGTCATAGCGCGCGAGGCCGGTGTCTCCGGCGAGATGCGGTGGGCTGGACCATAGAGCATAGTCTCGCTGCGCGTAGCTATAGGCCTTAGCTAGCCATTCCTTTGAGAGGGGGTTGCCTGTCGGGTGTTCGTATACCTCACGGACCATTGAAGTAAGAAATGGCGGTTGCGAACGCGTAAAGAAATAGGTGCGGTTTGCGTTCAGGATGGCGCCGTAGTTTTCGATCTCGAAGAAAAAATTTTCGACCATACCGCGAGCGAGATCGGTACGTTTATCCTCGACGAGACCGAGAATGATGAAGTAGCTGTCCCAGCCGTACATTTCGTTAAAGCGGCCACCGGGTACGACGTAACGGTTGGGCAGATAGAGCAGGCCTTCGTCAGGGATTTCAGCAACATGCACATCGCCCATGTGAGTGATCTTGCGGGGCAGGTGCTTTACTTCCACTTTGCACTGGTGCTGCATGGCGAGGACGTCCACTGGGGTGGCCATCCCGGCAGGGAGATAGAGGATTGGTGCCGTCGTCACCTTGGGATCGACGAGCGATTTGCAGTCGCTCATGGAACGGGAGAGCGTGTCCCAGCCACCATCGATGTAAGCCAGTATCTTTGCATTTGCTGCTGCGTCAGGGTCGGGCGCTTGAGAGTTCGTTGCGCCTGTGAACAGAGCGGTGACTGCAAGTAAGCATAAACAGGTGCGCACTGCATGTTTCATCGGACACCCCCGAGCAAACCCAGGAAATAGATATATTTCCTTCTGCGGCTAAATGATTCAAAGAGTGGAAGACATTCCGCAACCAATCTCAGCTGAGTATTATCTGCCAGTTTGCTTGTCCTGGTTGTCCAGGGCGTAGGGGACGGCGAATCGGCCAATCTGAATGAACGGGTTGCCGGAGGGGGGCCAGATGCGAAAGGATTCAACCCGCGAGCCTGTCGCGAGGCGATGAGCAGTGGTTGTGCCACGTTGGTCTCCTGTCGCGGCATCGTAGAACTTGATGATGAGGTTCTCGTCCCCTCGTTGCCAGCCGAGGACGTAGTTGCCAGTTGGGAGGGAGACGTCTCCGATGGTGATGGGAGATTGGACCAAAAGGTAATGAGAATATTTACCGTCAGCCGAGTAGCCGGCTGTGATGAGAACGACCCCTGCGATTATCTTGCCGCGAAAGTCGATAATGCCGGAGGCCGTGCGCATCTCGGTTTCGATTCGCTCTTTTTCGACTTGGGCGCGGGCGGGCAAAGCGCTCTGCAGCTCTGCCGGCGTCGCTGACCGCCAGGTGGTCTTTGGCGAGGCGCCGAAAGAACACGGCAAGGCAAGGAACAAAACCAAAGCGAAGAGGCCGGTCCTCATAGGCAATGGTCTCATTTGAGATGGACTATGCCGCGCTGCAGGGCGACGGTTGCGGCGTGGGTTCGATCGCTGACGCCTAGTTTACTGAGCAGATTATTGATGTGTGACTTGACGGTCGCTTCGCTGATATCAAGATCGGAGGCAATCTGCTTGTTGGCCCGACCGGCCACGATACGCTCCAGAACGCTTAATTCACGCGTAGTCAGCGCGAGACTGCTCATTCTCTCGGCCAGTTTCTCCGCGATGGCGGGAGAGATGCGGGTTTTTCCGCTATGAACCGCTTGAATGGTTGAGAGCAATTCGTCAACGGTCATTCCCTTGAGGAGATAGGCCTTTGCCCCTGCCTGGAGCGCGCGGAAGATATCTTCGTCTCCGTCAAAAGTGGTGAGGACGATGAATCGTGCCGAAGGGGCATCGGCGCGAATCTTCAGGATGGCGTCAACGCCGCCAAGTTTGGGGAGTTGCAGATCCATTAATGTAATGTCGGGACGTAGTGTCCGATGGAGTTCGATCGCCTGGAGGCCGTCGCTGGCCTCGCCTACGACTTCGATATCGGGAATGATGTTGAGCAGTGCCACAAGACCCTGCCGGACGACATGATGATCATCGACTACAAGGATGCGAATGCGTTCAGCCATTGTTTGATGCACCTTTCACCACAGCGATGGGGGCGTCCAACTTGATGGTAGTCCCCTTTCCCTGTGTGCTTTCTATGGTGAGTTGAGCTTGAATCAGAGCTGCGCGTTCGCGCATTCCCTGAAGACCGAAGTGGCCTTTGCCCGGAAGTGAGTTGTCCGTCGTCTGGAAGCCGCGGCCGTTGTCAGAGATGATTAATGTCAATCGGTTTGAATCATAGCGCAGATCGACGGACGCTTGAGTCGCATTTGCATGACGGGTCACGTTTGCCAAAGACTCCTGGGCGGTGCGGAGTATCTCATCTTCAAATGCAGGGGCGAGAGGCCGATAGGTCCCACCGATGTTGAGGTGGATAGAGAGCTGTTCCGTGGTTGACTGTTCGGCGAGGCGAGTGAGGCGGGTGGTCAGAGTGTGCTGGGCGGTATTGGCGCGCAGGTCCCAGATGCTGCGACGTGCTTCTGCGAGCCCTTCGCGCACGTATTCTCGGATGCGGTCTATTTGCTGGCTGGCAGCAGCGATTTGCGACTGAACAAGGAGCTGGGCGGCGAGTTCCAGTTGCACGGACACGCCGACGAAGCTCTGCGCGAGAGTGTCGTGGATTTCGCGCGCCACTCGGTTACGCTCCGCAAGGACAGCTTGGAACTGTAGCTGGAGTCGGCGGACACGGAGGCGATAGAGGAGGATGATGACGGCAGCGATGAGACCGAGGGCCAGCAGGATAAACCAGGGCCGGCGATAGAAGGGTGGCCGCACGAAGAAGGCAATCTCTGCCCCGGGTTCATTCCAGGTGCCATCATTGCTCGCGGTCTCTACGCGGAAACGATAGTGACCAGGCGGAAGGTTGGTGTAGTACGCGACGCGGCGCGAACCGGCTTCAGTCCATTGCTTATCAAAGCCTTCAAGAATATAGCGATAATTGACTTTGGCAGGTGCCAGATAACTGAGGCCAGCGTACTGAAAGGCGAATCGGTTGTGACCGGGAGGAATATTTTGCCCAGCCACGGAGATAGGGAGCTCAATATCGTCTGCCGTGAATCCTTCAATGACGACCGGTGGTGCAATGTGGTTCTCCGCGAGATGGCCGGGATCGATGATGGCAACGCCCTTGCGCGTTGCGAACCAGAGCGGCCCCTGCGTGGTTCTCCACGCGGCGGGATGGCCAATAGCGGAGGCTTCTTCGGTAGGCATGCCGTCAGAGCGACTATAAGAGACGGGGTGAGGACTGCAGCGAGGAGATGCTCCGCAAGCGATGAGGCTGGAGGCGGAGACACGTGTGATGCTGCGGGTCGAGCTTAGCCAGAGATTGCCTCGATCGTCCTCCAGTATGGAATCAATGTCTTGCGGCAAATCGCGCCGATGCAGGGACGTGAAACCGGTGGAGGACAAGGTGCTGAGGCCATCTCCCTTTGTCCCTATCCAGAGCGTGCCATGCGCGTCTTCTGCGAGGGAGGTGATGATGTCGCCGGAGAGGCCGTCTTTTGCAGTGAAGGTCGTTATCTTTCCGTCGCGGAGGCGTGATAGGCCATCGAGTGTGCCGATCCATAAATCGTGCGGGGAGTTGGGAGAACGAGACTGGAGCAGGGTTCCGATAAGGTCGCTGTTGAGGCCGTTAGCTCGCGTGAATGTGATGAACTTGTTGTTCTTCCACTGCGCGAGACCGCGACGTGTGCCGATCCAAAGAGAGCCGTCGTCGGCCGTAAGAAGGGAGCGGATGAGGTCGTCGGGTAGGCCGTCGGCAGAGGTGTAGGTTTCCACGACCCGCGTGCCTACGATATGGTTCAAGCCATCGGGTGTGCCCACCCATACGCTGTCGTCGGTTCCCGGCGCCAATGCGAGGATGATCTCGCTCTGGAGTCCGGTGCCGGTGGAAAAATGTTGGATCTTTCCAGACTGCCAGCGGTCCAGGCCGTCGCCGTTGGTGCCAATCCACATGGCGCCGCCGGATGTCTGGGTGATGGCGGTAATCACGTGATCGGAAAGATCAGGTACCGTGCGGAAGTTTTGTTGTCGCAGGATGTCGAGGCCGCCCGTCTCTGTCCCAATCCAAAGATCACCTTCTCTATCCTGGCAGATTGACAGGACGCTGCTGGAGCCGAGGGACGGCTGGAGTTGCGGATGGTTGCTGGTTTTGTCGAGCACGAAAAGACCCTTATTGGTGCCGATCCAGAGATTTTCGCGTAAATCTGCCAGGACGGATTGGATACGCGTGGCCGGAATGTCTCGGCCTGCCTGGAGAGTACGCTGATGGCCGTTCTGCAGCAAAACAAGGCTGCTGCCGGTCCGCAGCCAGAAGCCGTCGTTGGGTAGAACTCCGATGCCTTCAATGTCTGCTATCTGAGGCGCGGGACCGATCGATTCGGATCGAATGTGGCCTTCTCGATATTGAAAGATTCCGGAGGTTGATGCAATCCAAACGCTGCCGTCGTCAGCCTGGGCCATCGCAGCTGGTACGGCGAAGGCGGGAAGCGAGAGAGGTGAGAAGCGTCCTCCATCGAAGCTCGCAATGGCATTGTCGGAGAGGATTAAGACAGAGCTATTGTTCCCTGCAGCGATGGAGGTGATGCGGCCGGTGGGTAATCCGTCTGCGGCGGAGTAGCGGCGAAACATGCCCGCGGAGTATTGGACAAGGCCATCCGCAGTTCCAATCCACAGCGAGCCGGCTGAATCTTGTGTGAAGCAGCAGATGTCATCGCTTGTGAAGGCTGCGGTGTTGTCATGATTGAATACTTTGAAGTCAAAGCCGTTGAAGCGGGCAATGCCGCCTTCAGTCGCGACCCAGACGTAGCCGTCGCGCGATTGGAATATCTGATGCACGCTGTTTTGAGGGAGTCCGTTCTCCGTGGACCAGGACTGGTGACCAAGGGTGTTAGGGCCCTGCGAGCGGGCGGTGGCTGACAGCGTGGCGATTCCGCATAGAGTCCATAAGACGGCAGAGCGCAGGACGAGATGGAGACAGGGAAGAGGGTTCATGCGGAGGTTGACTGCATGTTAAGGCTCCGGGCCAGGTTCGCGTCAACTCGGATGATACGTCTTGCCGATTTGGATTGGCGCACGATCATTTCGGCTTTTTTTCGCGACAGGAATGAAGATAGGCAACAAGGTCATCAACCTCGGATTTTTGCAGGACATCTGCGAAGGATGGCATCTGCTGACCGCCTTGAAGTATCTGTATGCGTATCTGAGTTTTGCTCAACAGGCGGCCTACTCCTGAGAGGTCAGGCCCCTTGGTTCCCCCATCGTGGTGGATTGTGTGGCAGTGCTGGCAACCGTTGTCGGCGAAGACCGTCGCTCCCCGCCGCTTGGCAGAAGCCGAGGCAAATGCCGGAATCGATGATGTGATTGCAAGGGAAAGGACAAGGGCCGGACGCGATAGATTCATTGGGCAGGTGGTTCCATTGCCTGGGCCGGCTCCGGGGCGAAGTCGCTGTGAGTGTGCCAGGGTACGCTCTCTGATGCTACTTCGGTGTGCTTGCGTAAGAACTCCAGAGCATAGGTGCTGGCCGTGGGATCGTCCTTTTGATCGGCGAACATGGCCGCTTCATGTGACGCTTTTTCCTTCATCCCAAGTCTTCGATAGACGATGGAGAGAATGTAGTGAGCGGCGAGGTCGTCGGGATCGATTGTCTGGAGAGTTTCGTACTCCACGCGGGCCTCGTCATAGTTGTGCTGCTGATAAAGCGAGAACCCGAGTTCGCGGTGGGCATCGCGTGAGCGTGGGAACTGCGCAATGACCCGGCGGAGATCAGAGATGGCTTTATCCAGATAACCCTGGTTTCGTTCTACCAACGCGAGATAGTATAGCGCCCGCGCATTGGTTGGGCTGAGCTTGAGGGCAGTGTCAAGGCTGGTGCGAGAGGCGTCGTAACGCTGCCACGCGAAGTTCGTAATGGCGATGTTTGTATACGCGTCGGCGTAGTCGGGACGCAATTGCGACACACGCTCAAATGCGCGGACACTTTCAGCATATTGCTGAGCGTCTAGCATGGCGATGCCGTAGTTGTTCCACCGCATCCACTCCTTGTTGTCCTCGGAATCGACCGCCGGAGGATTATTGCCGAGAGTGAATGTGCGGGTGCGTTCGGACATGGCCACGACAGGCATCTCGTAGTGTTTACCCATGCCGAAGTCCATGAAGTGCTGGTCGAAGCGGCGGTAGTTGACTCTTGCGGTGACGGTGATCGGGCCCTTTGCGTCCGCGGGCACCTTAAACTGATAGCGGACTATCTGGGAGCGACCTGAGGCGATGGTGTTGTTGTAAGCCACAACGCGATTGTCCCAGACCTGATGCAGGTCATTGATTGTGCCTTTGGAGTTGACGAGGCGATTTGTGAAACTGTGTGCGCGGGGATCGAGGTCGCCGTTGGGTTGAATCGCGCCGGAGTGCATCAGGGTATGGCCGGAGGCGTCCTTGGCCTCGAACTCGACCCAGCTCTCATACATGTCGCGCTGCTCGGGAACGTGGCTGTGGGCGATCCCTTTGTTCTGGATGACGATTGAGGTTGTCAGAATGTCACCTGGAGAGACGGCGAAGTTCTCGGTGCCAAGTGGTGCGATAATCTTGCCTCCGTTTTTCTCCAGGCCAAAGATGTCTACGTTAAAGACTCCGGCACGCAGGAAAGCCACGGTCTTTTCCATTTGCGTGTCGTAGTTGTAGTACTTCGGCAGAACAGTATTGGCGCCCAGCCAACGGTGCGAGGCTAGTTTGCCCTGCTTTGCGCCATAGTCAGGGGCGGTGACATCTTCGCGAGGCATGTGGCAGGTCTGGCATGTGGAGACCTGGTCCTTGACATAGAAGGGCAGTGGCGACTGCTTGGCGAACGAGGAGAGCTGCCACTCGTCGTAGAGGAAGATCGCGCGCTGCCACTTGTAGTCGTTTAGTTGCTTCGGCAGGGCCGCTTTATGGCAAACAGAGCAGTACTCGCTGGTACGGTAGAAGTCCTTCATGACTGCCTTGGAGTGGCGGTCGAGGTGGGCGAGGATCTCTTTGTCAGAGACGTCTCCGTAGATGGGCTGGCCTCTCTCGTCGACAAGAACGGCAGGCTGGGCCATGACATAACTACCGGTGCCGCGGGTATCCACCTTCTGGATCGAATGGCAGACAGAGCAGGTGATGCCATCTTCGTCGAATTTGCGGTTGACGGGGGAGCCCTGGGTGAGAGCACCTGAGAGCAGCGCGATCGGGTTGTGGCAGCCTTCGCAGTGGCGAGTGTATTCAATGCCCTTTTCCGCGGTGAGCAGGGCCGTATTTTTGATATACCAAGGGGCGCGAAAGGAGTTAGAGTGCGCCGATTGGCGCCATTCAGCGTGTGCCTCCTGATGGCAGTGGCCGCAGTATTTGGCTGTCGGGAAAACTTTAGGGTTGATGAACTCTCCCGTGTCGGTGGTGGCCAGGGAGGGGAGAAAGGGTTGATTGGAGCCAAAGCGGTAGTTGTAGTGCTGGGCTACGGATTGGCTGTATACCTGTCGCTGAGCGACTGTGGCATCGTCATATTCCGCATGGGCCCTCCCAGTTTTCAAGGCCAAAATGCAACAAGCCGCTGATCCCCCCAGAAGGACGCCGATAAAGATGCGACAGACTTGCTTGGACGCGGCCTTAATTTGCATAGCAGTGGGTGATTCTAGCGGAACCGTTATATGGTTAGCCATACTCCTAAGTGCGGGTTAGCGACTCAATCTTTTGGTGGAGTTGTGAGTCTCGCCCGGACGACGTGGCTAGGGCTTAGTTCCCCGACCCTCCACGAGTGTAACGATCTGGTCTGGCTTGTTGATGGTGAAGGTTTCTCTCGCTCCGCTTGGCCAGTGCACTTCGACTGAGTCGATCGTGGTCGCATCGCCTAGTCCGAAGTGGAGGCGCGGATCGTGCGTGGATGCATAACTGCCGCCGGAGATGACGTCCCCGCGCTGGCGCTCTCCGTTGGCGGTCAGATAAACGGTCGATCCTACAGCGTCGCGAGGGCCCTTGGGACCCCCTACGAGCTTCAACTCTATCCAGTGATGAGTGTCTGCAGATACGTTGCGGAGCAGGGCAGGGTGACCATCGAGGACGTTGATGACCACGTCAAGCTTGCCGTCGTTGAAGAGATCGCCGACCGCCAGGCCTCTTGACACGAAGAGCTTTGCCAGGCCAGTGCCTTCTACAGCGGCTGCGAGTTCAAACTTTTTCCCATCGATATTTCGAAAGAGCAAGGGACGTTGTGCCCAGGTGGTTCCCCATGTTGTGTGGTCGACCTGTGGATAGACGTGGCCGTTTCCGATAAAAATGTCCTTCCAGCCGTCGTTATCGAAATCCAGAAATGCCGTGCCCCAGCCCAGAAAAGGGATGGTTGGTTCGGCAATTCCTAGCTGGTAGCTGATGTCGGTGAAGTTGGCATCGCCATCATTTCGATAGAGGGGGTTGTAGTCGTCGGAGAAGGTGGTGTTGTAGATATCAACAAGTCCATTGTTTTGGTAGTCACCGACGGCGATGCCCATGGATGCGGTCTCGCGACCGTTTTCATTCAGAGCATAGCCGGAGGCGTAGCTTTCATCCTCAAAGGTACCGTCGCCCTTGTTGATATAGAGATAGTTTGGCGTTGAATCGTTGGCCACAAGAAGGTCCGGTTTCCCGTCGTTATTGACATCGATAAAGACGGATGCGAGCCCATAGTAGCCGTTCTTGTCGGCTACCCCGGCCTTTTCGCTCATGTCGGTGAAGGTCCCATCGCCGTTGTTGTGAAAGAGATGGTCTGGCTCGCCCTTCAGCCCCCGAGGGCCGCACATGACCTTTTCGCCGCGAAACTGGCAGAAGCTATAGGAGACATCCGTGCCGCCCGATGCGGGCTGATTCGCGATGTCGTAATGGACATAGCCGGGAACAAAGAGATCGAGACGGCCATCGCCGTCGTAGTCCCCCCAGGTGGCTCCGGTCGACCAGTTGCCTAGAGTGACGCCTGCCTTCTCTGCGACGTCGGTGAAAGTCCCATCATGGTTGTTGTGATAGAGGCGGTTCTTGCCGAAGTTCGAGACATAGATATCCGGCCAGCCGTCATTGTCGTAGTCGGCGATAGCGACGCCGACACCCCAGCGATCATTGGTTACGCCTGCCTTCGCGGCCACGTCGGTGAAGGTGCCATCGTGATTGTTGTGAAAGAGCGCAGCATGGGGCGGAGCTGTTTTGCCGCTCATAGCATCATAGGTAGAGCCATTAACGAAATAGATGTCAAGCCAACCGTCGTTGTCATAGTCGATAAGGCCGACGCCAGATCCATTTGTCTCGATGATGAATTTCTTCTCGGGGGTCCCCATTACGTGGGTCCACACTGTCAAACCCGCCTTCTGAGCGATGTCTTGAAAGATGATGGGGCCGTCTTTGACGAATCCGCCTGCAGTGATGGGTCTGTGCTCGCTGTCGAGGACCGCTGGGTGCGCACCACCAGTATTTGCTCCTCCCGTGGCTAGCGGTTGGCCGCCCTCCTGCGGCTTTGCCGACTGCGAGTCGGCCGCATGGGACCCCGGCACTGTGGATTGCGCCACCAATCCTTCTGGACCCATAAGAAGAGTGGTGCAGAGAACAAATCTAAAGAAAGCCGAACTATAGTGCGAGCGATGATGACCGGGCATGAACGAGTCCTTATGGGATACCCAACAGTGTATTGGGCAGGCGAAAGAGTCTTCACGGATCCGTCCATCTGACAGTTTGCGCCGACCTCATGTTTACCATATGAGGGTAGCTTTCATCTCCACCATTTGATGGAGTCAGCAGCAACAATCATCACAGGATGACGTTGGCTTGACGAGACATCTTCTTCAACAGAGCCGGTAAGCGGACGCACTTCTCTTACGGACTATGAGGCGCCGGGCGACCTTTTCCCTCGGTCAACTCGAAAAGGCAATCAACGGTTGCAGGAGGATCGAAGAACTCCATATTGCCGTTTGGCCAACGAATCAGAATATTTGTAAGCTGCATCTCGATGCCGAGGCCGAAGTGGAGGCGGAGATCGCTCGAAGAGTTGTAGCTGGAGCCGCTGCGCACCTCGTCGACCCAAAGACGCTTCGCGGAGCGGAGGGTCACGCGTGCTCCTATGGCATCTCGGTTGGATGATGTGCCGATGAGTCGTAGACCGAGCCAGTGGTTCTGGTTCTTCGCGAGGTTGACGAGGAGCATGGGTACATCACTGAGGTTGTTGATCACGGCTTCCAGGCGACCATCGTTGAAAAGATCGGCGATCGCGAGGCCGCGGCTCGAGCGCGAATCACCAAGACCTGGGCC
The DNA here is from genome assembly GCA_035483075.1 of Edaphobacter sp. GTDB lineage: Bacteria > Acidobacteriota > Terriglobia > Terriglobales > Acidobacteriaceae > Edaphobacter. The sequence goes on from DATHQG010000193.1 coordinate 22,283, forward strand.
GGATACCTTGCTGATATCGCGAAACTTGCCATTGCCGAGGTTGTAGTAGAGGAAGCGGGGTTCGCGGTAGAACGAGCCTAGTTTGGCGGAGTCCACCTCAGGGTAGACGTGACCGTTGACGACGAGAAGATCGGGCCATCCGTTGTTATCGACATCGGCAAACATGGCGCCCCAGCCGAGGGCGTCCGCGTTGATACCGAGTCCGGCGGGAAACGTCATGTCCGTGAAGGTGCCGTCGCCGTTGTTGCGGTAGAGGGTGGAGGTGTCGTCGGAGAAGTTGGTCTTGAAGAGGTCCAGCTTGCCGTCGCCGTCGTAGTCTGCTGCGGTTGAACCCATGCCGGCCTGTTCGCGGCCGTCTTCGTTGAAGGCAACGCCAACGTCGGCAGCTGTATCGGTGAAGGTCCCATCGTGGTTGTTGTGATACAGGATAGAGGGCGTGGAGTCGCAGGCTACATAGAGGTCGGGCCAGCCGTCGTCGTCGTAGTCGAGCGTGGTGATGGAGAAGCAGTAGTGACCGTTGGTGTGCTCGAATCCGCTGGGCTTGCTGACGTCTTCAAACTTTCCTCTGCCGAGATTGTGGTACAGGATGTTCGACGCGCTCTCAAGGCCGCGGGGACCACACATCACGGGAACTCCCTTCCAGATGCATCCCGCGGTCTGGCCGGGCGCCGGCGTGTGGGCAAGGTCGAAGTGCACGTAGTTTGCGACAGCTAGATCTAGTTTGCCGTCGCGGTCGTAATCGACGAAGGCACAGCCGGTGCCCCATTCTTTGCCTGTTCCGGCGACGCCGGCCTGCTCGGCTACTTCTTTAAAAGTCCCATCGCCCTGGTTGTGGAAGAGGCGGTTTTTGCCGTAACCGGTGACGTAGATGTCTTCGAATCCATCATTGTCATAGTCACCTACGCAGGCCCCCTGGCCCCATCCCGTTGAGACAAGGCCTGCCTTAGCGGTGACGTCGGTGAAGGTGCCGTCGCGGTTGTTGTGGAAGAGGTGGTTGGTGGGTTTGTCCTGATTGCTCTCAGACTCTGCACCTGGAAGGTTGGAGCCGTTGACGAGAAAGATGTCAGGCCAGCCGTCGCGGTCGTAGTCGAGAATGGCGACGCCGGAGCCGGTGGCCTCGATAATGTAACGCTTGGCCTCGACGCCGCCGTTGACATTGCGAACGAGGATGCCGGCCTTCGCCGCAACATCGACGAACCACGCAGGGGGAGGGTGATCGATCGTCGGCGGGTAGGGCCGCTGGGCGAAGGCCATCCCCGAAAAGAAGATGAGCGCGCCCGTGTGAAGGAGGAGTTGGCGCTTCATGGTTTGGCTGCTGGGGATCCGGATGGCGTGGACGCGCCCATTGCCACGGTCTTCAGGATCTTTCCGCCTTCCTGAATTACGTAGAGATGATTGGCGGCAAGGTCCGTCAATTTGTCGGTTGCACCAGAAGGCCACCTGATCTCGACTGAATCAGCTTTCGCGGAGTGGTCGAGGCCGAAGTGAACACGAAGATCGTTCTGTGAGAAGTAACTGCCTCCACTGCGGACCTCCTCTATCTGTACAAAGGGTTTGCTGCTGTCAGGTGTTGCTGTTGTGACACTGATCTTTGCGCCGATGCCGGAGTGGTTGGATTTTGTGCCAACGGTACGAATCTTGATCCAGTTGCGGCCAGTAGTTGAATCGCAACGGAGCAGTTGCGGAAGACTGTTGATACAGTTGACTACCACATCCAGGTCGCCGTCATTGTCGTAATCGCCAAAGGCGCAGCCGCGACCAGGAGCGGGCGTGGTGATGCCGGGGCCGGCCTGTGCGGTCACCTCTTCAAATTGCCCGTTGCGCAGATTGCGATACAGATACTTATGCTGGGCGTAGGGGGCGTCGACATCGGTCCCATCAACCTCGGGGTAGACATGTCCGTTGGACATGAGGATATCCAGCCAGCCGTCGTTGTCCATGTCGAAGAAGCCGACGCCCCAACCCAGGAAGCGGGTATTGACGCCGAGTCCGGAGAGATAAGTGTGGTCGTCGAAGTTCCCGTCGCCGAGATTGACATAAAGCGAATCGGTGTCGCCCGCAAAGTTCGTCTTAACGATATCGAAGCGGCCATCGCGATTAAAGTCGCCAATAGAGACACCCATGCCTGCCTGAGGCTTGCCGTCGGGAGAGTACGCGATGCCGGCCTCGATGGCAACATCTTTGAACGTGCCGTCCTTCTGGTTCTGGTAGAACGTGGCTGCGGTGGAGTCGTTGGCGACGTAGATATCGGGCCATCCGTCGTCGTCGATGTCGGAGACAGCCACAGAGAGGCCGTAGGTACCGATGGTTTCCCACATACCGCTCTTTTGCGAGACGTCGCTGAAAGTGCCGTCGCCGTTGTTGTGATAGAGGATGTTTTTGCCCCCTTGCAGGCCTGGCGGACCACAGGCCACCTGAATCCCTTTGTAGGCACACCCCGCCGCCTCTGGAAGTGGTGCCGTCTTAATATCAAAGTCGATATAGTTGGCGACAAACAGGTCGAGATGGCCGTCGCGATCGTAGTCAAGAAAGGCGCAGCCGGAGTTCCACCGCGTCTTCGATTGCCGCAGACCTGCCTTCTCTGTGACGTCGGTGAAGGTGCCATTGCCGTTATTGCGGTAGAGAACGTTCTGGCCGTAGTAGCTGACGAAGAGATCGTCCCAGCCGTCATTGTTATAATCGCCGACGCAGCATCCCTGGCCCCATCCTGCGCGTGCCAGGCCGGCCTTGACGGTCACGTCAGTGAAGGTGCCGTCGCGATTGTTCTTGAAGAGGTGCGAGACGGGTTCCTGCCCTTTGGGGAAGCCTTCCAGGCGGGTACCGTTGACCAGGAAGATATCGAGCCAGTCGTCGTGGTCGTAATCATAGAAAGCCACGCCGCAGCCTGTGGTTTCGAGGAGATATCTGTTCTTGTGTTCGCCACCGTAGATCGTCTTGGCGTTAAGGCCAGACTGACGTGCTACGTCGATAAAGCTAATTCCAAGAGGAGTACCGGCGACAGGGGAGGGAACTCCTTTGGGTGCAGCACGAGGCACAGCATTGTAAGTAGGGCGCGATCCAGCAGGGGGAAGGGACTGGGGATTTTGCTGGACTGCCAGAGCGAGTACATCGTCAAGCGAGAGAACTAGCGCCGTAGTGGAGAGCGAAGTGAGGAAGCTGCGGCGAGACCAAGTCAAACGGACACTCCCTCGGGCAGGCAACTCGCCCGGCCCCGGCGTTCAAAGCTCCCTGTTCAACGTGGTAATTGTTAGATCCAAATCACTACCGGTTGAAAGGGCCTCGAAGGCGGTTGACTGAGTATAGAGAAGCTCTTGCATCGGAGCAATGAGTCTTCCGATGCAACATTAGCGGCGGGCTTAAGGGTGAGCGGGTGCAACATCGCCTGGGTTGCGGGCGGCCTCTATGAGCTTCTGGGCCTTCTGCCGTTCGAGTGCGGCGTCGGCGCTTCGCCCCTGTCGATCCAGCCCATCGGCCAGTGCAGAATGGGCCTCAGCATAATTTGGATCGGCGTCGACTGCCGATTGGAGCTGAACGACGGCGTCCGTGATCTGACCTCGCTTGAGCAGCGTTCTGCCGGAGTCGAGGGCGAAGTTGGCGCGCTGACGGTTGACGGCAATGCGGCTGAGGTCGGCCGCTCTCTTGCGTTCTGCGGCAGCTCCCGAGGGATCGCCCTGCTGGATGAGAACTGCAGCGAGACTAATGTGAGGGCTGGGCTGATTAGGCAACAGTTCGATGGCGCGCCGCAGTGCGGCTGCGGCCTTCTGCAACTCTCCCGTTTCCTTATAGACATTGCCAAGTATGGCCCAGGCATCTCCGTTATCCGGGCGTAGTGCAATGGCTTTCTCCAGTTCGACCTGGGCCTCGGAAAAGCGGCCAAGTTGCATGTAGAGAACGCCGAGTGTGTAGGGTGAGTCGGGTAGCTTCGGATCTAATTTTTCGGCCTGCTCGAGCTCTGAAACAGCCTCAGCTGGATCGTCCTTCAGCTTGAGCGCGAGGCCGAGATCGTAGTGGAGTTGCGGATTGTTCGGCTCGACGACGAGGCCCGCGCGGAACTGTTCCATGGCATGGTTGAGGTCGCTCTGCTGCAGATAAGCAACGCCGAGGTCTTCGCGCAGCGTCGCGTTCTGCGCGTTCAGCTTTAGGGCGCGAACATAAAAGGGAATTGCACCCTTTGCGTCGCCTGTTTGCACTAGAGCGAGGCCGAGGTTCGTGAGCGCGGCAAAGTCCTGGGGTCGTGCCGTAACGACCTGCTCGAAGAGTGGCAGGGCCTCGCGAGCGTTATCGTTCGCCTGCATGGTAAGGGCGAGCTCGTATTTGGCGTCCACCGACGCTGGATCGACAGCCAACACATGACGCAGCACGACTAGTGCTTGCTCGTCCTGATGGTCTGCGCGGAGAGCACGCCCAAGCTGAAGAGAATACTCGGCGTTCGCTTGGTCAAGGGTGTTTGCCTGGGTAAGCTCTGTGACGGCAGCCGCGGGGTCGCCTTGATTGAGGAAGACGGAGCCAAGGTGATAGTGCGCGGACGCCAGCGCCGGATCCAGTGTGATAGCGCGCTCAAGCTGGGTCCGCGCCTCGCCATAGTTTTCCTGCTGTGCGAGAACCGTGCCGAGGGTGTCGTGCAACGCCGCGTTGTCAGGTGAGGTGCTGAGGGCCACTTCCAACTGCTTTTGCGCGGCCGCCGGTTTTGCAGTTGCGGTTAGCGCGACTGCGTAAGCAATCGCGACTTGAGGCGCGAGCGGTTGCGATGCTCCGCTGTTGGCCTCCTCATGAAGCTGGAACATCTCCACCGATTTCGCGTAGTCACGAAGCTGAGAGTATGCCTGTGCGAGGTTGAGTATCGCGCCCGCATCCTGAGGGTCCAGGCTATGTGCTAGCTGGAGTTGAATTACAGCGGAAGCGGCATCGCCTTCCGCAAGCAGCACGGTACCAAATGCGCTGTGGCCCGCGGCGACTTCGGGGGCAAGCTCCACCAGCTTCGCAAACTGCATGTGCGCGGAACGCAGGTCGTTCTGAAGATAGGCTGCGGAGCCGGCGCGGAATGCTTCTTCAGCCAACTTCAGCCTGGTGTCTGCGGAAGTATTTTGGCTTGCAGTAGGCGCAGTGGATGTCTGGGCCTTCGCCAGTGGGAGCGTTGCCGCTATGACGCCATACAGAAGCAGCGATTGTACCGGGAGGAGTTGCATCTCAGCGTGATTGTAATTATGGATGAAGATGGATCGTTTAGTGCGTGGCCGCTGAAGCCTGTGCAATGTGAACGTACTCCCGGCCCACATAAAGTCGGTATCCAGCGCCGTCGGGTGCGGTTAAGACCTGCAGAGGTGTCGGACGATGGAGGTCGGCGTCCCTGGCAGAGCGGACGGAGAAGAGGTCGTGGCCGCCGATGTCCATGACGACGAAGCTATTGCCAGCAATGAAACCGCAGCCATACGCTCCCGGTTCAAGTCGACGCCCCTCGATTTCGATGGGTGACTCGGTGATCAGATAAGCCTGATATTTCTGCTGTACGGAGCTTGAGTAGCCAGCTGTGTCCACCAAGCTGGCGAGGAAAAGAGAGTCTTTCGTAAATTGAACGCCGCTGGAGTTCCTGGCTTGAATTGGCGCGGACTGTCCCCGAAAGAAGACCGTGCCGGGAAGAAACTTCGCTGCCTCTGGAGCAGTCAATATCTTGGTCGCAGTCACAGTGGATGCGCCGGTTTTGTCCGTAGAAGCGGATTGGGAAGCTGCGTACAAAGCAGGTACGGTGATGGCAAAGAGCAGGAGACTGCGAACTGATTGACGAATCATGATGGGCCTCGTATAGATCGCATCGTACTTCGCCTGCAGTGAACATCGCAACATGTAGACTGGTGACCTTTGAAAATGGAGGTAACATGCGGGCCGCTTTTTTGGTAATCCTGACGCTCTGCGGAATAGCAGCTGCGCAGACTACAGTACTGCGGCCAATTGACCCCTTTTCGATGAAAGAAGACGGACTCGCAATCCGTCGGAACGTCGAGCAGGGAAAACCCTTTACTGTTGCAGGCGAACGCGGCGTCATCCTCGGGCAGCAGGAGGGGACGTTTGAGGCGTGGGTCTTGCCTGTTAAGCTGCTCAGCCACTTCGCCATTCATGCCAATGTCGAAGGCTACACCGTACCCATCGACCTCAACGCTGACGCAGCAGAGATCGAGGTTTTTCCCGATCACACTGTGATCACGTATTCCCACATCGCGTTCACCGTAAGGCAGATCATGTTCGCGCCGGACGACGCGGAGGATGGCACCGGTGCAATCGTGCTGTTTCAAATTGACTCGATACGTCCGATGGACCTGACATTTAGCTTCACGCCCGAGATGAGGCCGATGTGGCCGCAGCGTAGTCAAGGGCTGCCATCGGCAGAATGGGTAAAACAGGGGATTGGTGGATTTTATGTGCTGCATACCGACTTTCCTAACCTCGCTGGGGCCGTCGGGATGCCCGACACTCAGCCTGGAATCATGGCGCCATACCAGGAGAAGCCACATTTTTATCCGCTGGAACTCAATCTCCATTACGACCCGAAGCGGGACACGAACCGCTATTTCCCTCTGTTGATGGCGGTGGGCAGCACGGTGGAGACGGCGGCCAATGCCACGCTGCAAGATAAGCTCATCCGGCTGGACGCCATGCTGCCGCAGATATATGCGAAACATGCGGCGCGATATGAGCAGATGAAGAATACGTTGACCGCCATTCGGACTCCGGACGCCGGATTGAACGACGATTTTGCATGGGCGGAGATGTCAATCGAACAATTGAAGGCAAAGGCGCAGCCGAGCGGAGAGATAGGACTCGTGGCGGGATACTACTCGTCGGGGGACTCGGCGCGGCCGGGATTCGGCTGGTACTTCGGACGCGACACCTTATACACACTCTATGCGGTAAATGGCTTTGGCGACTTCGGCTTGACGCGCGAGGCACTGGACTTCCTGATGAAGCGGCAGCGCGATGACGGAAAGATTATGCACGAATACCCGCAGACCGCAGCCTATTTTGATTGGAAGACCTTTCCCTATACCTATGCTGCGGCAGATTCGACGCCGCTATTTCTGACAACGATGCTGGATTACGTGCGGAGCAGTGGCGACATCGATTTTCTCCGGCAACACCGGGAGATCGTCGAAAAGGCATGGCACTTCGAAACGACCCATGACTCCGACGGCGACGGCATCTACGACAATTCACAAGGCACAGGCTGGGTGGAGAGTTGGCCGACCGGAATGCCGCATCAGGAGGTGTATCTCGCGTTGCTCGACCAGCAGGCGTCCATGGCGATGTCAAAGCTCGCAGGCCTGTTGGGCGATAAGCCAACCGCCGATGCTGCTGGGACACGCGCATCCGACCTGACAAAGAAGATTGAGGCTGAGTATTACGACGCTGCGCGACAGGAGTACGCCTTTAGCCGAAACGCCGACGGCACGCTTGACCGCACCGCAACTGTCTATCCCACCATTGCGTGGTGGAACGGTGGGGAGGGCCTGGCGCATCCGCAGGCGAGCTTCCCGCGGTGGGCCTCGCATGACTTTTCGACCGACTGGGGATTGCGCGACGTGGCCGAGAGCGATCCCGTGTACGACCCCATCAGTTACCACCAGGGATCGGTGTGGCCACTGTTTACGGGCTGGACCTCGATCGCGGAGTATCGTGCGGGCCATACGCTCTCCGGCTATTCGCATCTTATGCAGAACGCGGACCAGACTACGACCCAGGACCTTGGTGCTATGACGGAGTTGCTGTCGGGCGCTTTCTTTCAGCCCTTCGGCCGAAGCACAAGTCATCAGCTCTGGTCCTCCGCCATGGTGATTACTCCTGCGCTACGAGGCTTGTTTGGCGTAGATGTGGATGGCCTTTCGGGATTGATATACCTTGATCCGCATCTTCCTGCCGATTGGGACACGGCAGAGGTGCAGAGACTTCATGTGGGACAGGCGGTATGTTCGTTGGACTATCGACGCCAGCGCCAGGGTCTTGTGGTTAAGGTCAACCCTATTTCAGGTTCGGCGGTTCGATTAGCTACTGCAGTGAAGGGTGCGCGAACTGCGGTTGATGGATCGTCGATCACCTTCGCATTGCCGCCGGTTGAAGTCGCTATTCCGCATGCCTTGCCGTTGCCCGGGGCGCGCACGTCGCAGGTGAAGGTGCTTTCCGAGAGCATGACGCCGAACTCGCTGAGGCTCGAGCTGGAATCCGAAGCGGGATCGGTGGTTACGCTGAAGCTCCGTCGCAACGAGACGACGCTCAATGTTCAGGCGGAGGGTGGGGAACTTGTGCCCGCTGAATATGGCTCTAACAGCTTGGGTCTTGTGACGGTGAAGTTTCCGACGGGCTCTGGCTATCAACACCAGACGGTCACACTACGTTGGTAACTCGTACGCCCGCAGGAGCACTTGGCCTGCCGGACGGTGAGCAAGCAGATTCTGCCCGGTGATGATGACTGCCGCGAACAGCGGTCCTCAAATGATCCCCAATTTCCGTTGCAGCTGCTCGAGTGAAATGCCCTTCGTCTCCGGGTAGATGAACAGTACTACAAAAAATTGCAGTACCATCATGGCCGCAAAGAAGGCGAAGGGAGTGCCGCCCGAGGACTTTGCAAGGATGGGAAAGATGAGCGAGATGAGGGCGTTCATAATCCAGTGAGAGGAAGAACCCAGGCTTTGCCCCTTGTCGCGCACGCGGTTCGGGAAGACCTCCGCGATATACACCCAGATAACTGCGCCCTGCGAGATGGCAAAGAAAAAAATGTAAGCAACCAGCATCCAGACGAGAGCATTGAGATGACTGTGTGTGAAGAAGACTGCTGCAACGCCAGAGAGGCACAGGGCCATCCCTACGCTGCCGGTAAGGAGCAAGGTCTTTCGCCCTAACTTGTCAATAAGCGACATGCCAAGTAAGGTCGCAACCAGGTTCATTGCGCCGATAAGAACTGTCTGCAATGCCCCCGAAATCTGGCTGAAGCCCGCCGCCGCGAAGATGTAGTTCGAATAGTAAAGAATCGCATTGATACCGGAGAGTTGATTGAACATTCCAATCGTCACCGCGAGAAAGATAGGCAGGCGGTAGTTCCGCTTGAATAGTGGCTCTGCAGCCATGCCGCGTTCCATATGAATGGAGTCCATGATCTCGCGTAGCTCGACTTCGGAGTCTGGAGATCCCATCATCTTTAATACCTCCAAGGCCTCATCCGTTTTATTCTTCGTTACCAGCCAGCGTGAGCTGCGCGGGATTCCGTAAAGCATAATGAGAAATAGTATTGAAGGAATCGCGGCAACACCGAGTTGCCAGCGCCACTGCAGAGCGCCCAGGTGGAGGAGCGAGATAAGGTAGTTGGACAGATAGGCAAGAAGGATGCCGATGACGATGTTGATCTGAAACATTCCGACTAGCCTGCCTCGCCAATTCGCAGGTGCAAGCTCCGCGATGTAAACCGGGCCAAGGACGGAAGACCCACCGATACCAAGCCCTCCGATGAAGCGAAAGACCATCAGGGCGGGCCAGTTCCAGGCCAACGCGCAGCCGAGGGCTGAGATGGTGTAAAGGATCGCCATGATGCGCAATGCCTCGCGACCGCCGATCCGCTGCCCAATGACTCCGGAGGTCATCGCGCCAAGAACCGTGCCAGCCAGCCCGATGGAAACAGTCAATCCCAAGGTGAAGGATGTGAGGTCATAAACGACGGTCAACTGTTGAGTTGTGCCGGCAATAACGGCAGTATCAAAGCCGAACAGCAGGCCGCCCAGAGCGCCCGTGATCGTGCTTTTCAGCAGGTATGTGGTCATTTTCATCGGAATCTCTGAGATACAGCAACGTTGCACAGAATACACGGAGAGATGGGAGACCATTGGGTGAAGCAACGCAAGCGGGGCAGGGCAGCAGATAAGGCTAGACGGACCAGTAGTTCAGACGGCGAACAGCCAGTGCGTTTATTTAGGTGAGTTTGTGAGGGTAGAACGATGTGTTCCACACGACTTGCGAACGACTGTGTGGGTCTGCAGCAGAATGTCGCGCGTAGGTAGATCAGGTTTTTCTACCCGCTGCAACATCGTTACCATGGCCATCGCACCGATATCGGCGCAGTTCTGGTGTTGCGTGGTCAGCGGCACCGGCAGAAGGCTGGAATACTTCACGTCATCGATGCCCACGATGCGCATCTCCTCGGGCACACGAATACCAAGACTTACCAGGCCTGCCATCACTCGTGCCGCGGTGAAGTCATTGGCACAGACAATCGCGTCTGGCTTGCAATCCTTCATGACCTTCTGGATGAAGTTAGGATTGTCCGGGTCCCCGCGACATACAAAATTCTGTTGAAGGGGTATTCCATATGCATACAGGGCTTCACGGTAGCCTGCGATTCGTGCCAGAACAGTAGAGGCCGACAGAGGCTTTGCTATAAATGCGACACGCTTCACGCCATGAAGGAGCAGATGCTGCGTGATGAGAAAACCTGCTCGCCGATTGTCAATTCCGACGAGGTCATACTTTGAGCGCATGGAATATGGCGCATAGCACCTGTCAAGCAGTACAACTTGAATGCCCGCTCGATCGAGCGCGGCTACGATGCGTCTATTGACAGCGTCTTTATCAGGTGTGTATTCCAACGGGGCGAAGAAGACTCCCGAAACTTTTTGAACGACGTATTTATGGCAAAGATGCTCGGCCTCCTTCTCCTGTTGGGCCGCTTCGCCCATGGAGTGTCCCCACAGCAATGAGTGCGGCTTGGATAACGGTGACTGCATCATACCGTGGCAGATTGGTTCGAAGATCTCTGTCCGTCCAAGGTCAGGAATGAGCAATCCGAAAACACGACCGCTGGAGATTGTTGGAGCCAACACATGAGTGCCGGAGCCGGCACGTCGCGATACGAGGCCCTGCAGTTGAAGTTCATCTAGGGCCTTCGCCACGGTAATGCGTGAGCTGTTATAGCGCTCTCCGAGTTCTGTCTCGCTTGGAAGGCGGTCCCCCGGTTGCAAAGCACCCGTTCGTATCGCTGAATGTAGGTCCTCGTAGACCCGCCTGTATTTGGGGATTGCGGAAGGAGTGGCCGCCGGAATTGCGTCGTAAGAGACGGTCCTCGATGCAGCCATCTTTGACTGCTTGCTCGCAGTTCGAGAAGATTGCTTACTCTTCATGTACTCCCCGTTCGGCGAAATCGATTAGGTCCCTGCCTGCATTTAATGTATAGACAAATCCGCCTCCGCTCGGATTTAGAAGCAATATTTGTTTTCAAAGTGGTCAACCTTTTGATTGATATTCAACTCCAGCCAAAGAAGCGCTCAATTTAGCCCATGGCCGCCATACGCGGCAAATAATTGTTGATTTCAATAAAACATCACAGGCAATGCCTTCTTCCCTCCCCATAGAGGTCGAACCAATTTATTGACATGACATTCAATTTCGGTAGTCATGTCATTTAACGGTAACTCCCGGCAAATCAATCCCCAAGCGCCGTTGACAGATCCCGTACTTCGCGCGTAATTTTTGGTGCGATTCAACAGAGATGAATTTCCTGTACTAAGGCAGACGAACCAAGATTTGGTCGTTCTGTCCGTAATCGGAGGTACCAAGCACGAGCGATGCTCAGCAGCACGAGCACAACATCGCCAACGGAACAAGAAAAAAACACGCAACATTTTTGGGGAGGTCTTTGCTATGCGATTCGCGACGCGGGTAATGATGTTGCTTTCTGTAGTAGGTCTCTTGACGCTTCCACAGGCGGCGTTTGGTCAGGCGATATACGGGTCAATCTTCGGGACCGTCACAGACACCACGGGCGCGATCGTTCCAGGCGCAACCATTACAGTGACGGACGAGTCGAAGGGCACTTCGGTCACCGTGCAATCCAATGGAACCGGCGATTTCACGGTAGAGCACCTGATCCCGGACGTCTATGACGTAAAGGTGGACGCGAACGGTTTCAAAAGTTATGCCCAAAAAGGCGTCCAACTCTCTGCTGACTCGGCGGTGAAGATCGTTGCGGCCCTTGCGGTTGGTGGTTCAACTGAGATCGTCGAAGTAAACGCTGACTCGGTTCCACAACTGAAGACGGACCGTGCAGACGTTGCAGTCAACTTCAATTCGCAAGAGTTGGAGAACCTTCCGATTCCCGACCACAACTTTACCAATCTGCAGTTGTTGCTGCCGGGCGCGGTGCAACTCGGGTGGTCACACGCTGCTGATGAGAATCCGCAGGGCTCCAAGCAGATCCAGGTCGATGGACAGGCATTCGGCGGTGTGAACTACACGCTGGACGGCACCGATAACCAGGACCCGATTCTGGGCATCATCGTCATCAACCCGAATTCGGACTCGATGTCTGAGGCGAAGATCGCGACGCAGAACTTCGACGCCGAGTTTGGTAAGGCGGTGGCCTCTGTCGTCACAGTGCAGACCAAGTCCGGTTCCAATTCCTTCCACGGCACGGCGTTCGACAACCGCGAAAGCGCGGCAAACCTGGCGCGCGATCCATTCTCTCAGCCTGGTTCCGGCCCGATTCCCGCGGCCCTCAAGAACCAGTTTGGAGGTTCCATCGGCGGCCCTATTCTCAAGGACAAGCTGTTTTTCTTCGGTGATTATCAGGGAGTTCGTCAGAAGGTCGGCTACTCGACCGTCCAGACCGTGCCAACAGCGCAGCTGGTTTCAAGCTGCCTCAGCGGTAATGGTTGCAATTTCAGCCAGTACGTCGCCTATGGCCAAACCCTCGTTACCACTGCCAACCCAGCGAATCCGTACCAGATCTACCGACCCGATGGAACCCCCTACCCGAATGCCATCATTCCCAACTCCCAAATTTCTCCCGAAGCGATCACGCTGCTCAAACTGCTGCAGCCCTATCAGCCCAACGTCGCCGGAAGCTTTGGTGGTCTGTCGAACAACTACTCAGGCGGTGGTACGGGCCTGTTCAACAGCGACCAATGGGACGTGCGCGGGGATTACACGCTCAACCAGAAAATTCACGTCTTCGGTCGCTTTAGCCGATTTACCGACCTTTTGTCCGGTAATACGCTGTTTGGCCCAGCCGGCGGCTCCGGACTCGGTCTGGGCGGTTACGGTGGGACCTCCAAAGGGGCAAACGACAGTGCCGCACTCGGCACCGACATCGTAGTCACCTCCAGTCTCGTGACCGATATTCGCTTAGGCTACTTCCGTTACAACATCCTCACGGGCAAGTATGACACTACCAACACGAACCTCCCGATCCAGGGCGAGAACATTAGCGGTACGGGTGTGAACTCAGCTCTGACCGTTCCTATCGACTATGGCGCGCCTGGCTACAACGTCTCCGACCTCAATGTGACGAACCCTACAGCAGGACCTAACAACGCACAGGGGTTAGGCGCGCAGTATGGTGCAGGTCTAAACATTGATCGTTGCAACTGTCCCCTTACCGAGCGCGAGGACCAGTTCCAGTTCGTCAACAATTGGACCAAGATGATCGGCAACCATGCGGTGAAGGTCGGTGCCGATCTTCGCTACGCCAGGAATCTTCGTGTTCCGAGTGACAATGATCGTACCGGCCTCAACAACTTTGGCACTGGCCCAACCTCCAACGGATCGTCCGGTGGTCTGGGTTGGGCCACCTTGGTTCTGGGTGACGTCACTGCCTACAACCGGTACGCCAGCACATCAACGAACGCCAAAGAGTTCCAGAAGCGCGACTTCTTCTACGCGCAGGACACTTGGCGCGCGACTCAGAAGTTGACCGTCAACGCAGGTCTACGATACGAATTCTACTTCCCGGAGACCGTCAACGCCCCCGGCAACGGGTCCCTCCTGAATCTCTCTACCGGTTATCTCAACGTCGCGGGGATCGGTGGAATTCCCTCTAATATGGGCGTTTCCATTGCCAAGAACGCCTGGAACCCGCGCATCGGTCTGGCTTACCAGTGGAACCCGAATACAGTAATTCGTGGCGGCTACGGGCGCAGCTTCGATCTTGGCGTCTTTGGTTCGGTCTTTGGTCACACGGTCACCCAGAACCTACCGGTCCTCGCCAACCAGGCGATCAACGCTACGGGTGGAACCTCTACCTATGCCTTCAACCTGACTAATCCTGCGCTTACCCAAGGGGGCAAGGCGACAGGTCTTTCGAACTACGTTCCTTTGACTCCGAATGCGCAGGGACTGATCGTGAACCCAGGCGCATCAGTCACGTCCAAGGCGCGTCCCTTCACCGAGCGGTTGCCCACTCTTGATGCCTGGAACGTCTCGGTTCAGCGTTCGCTTTCGCCCACCATTTCGCTAACTTTAGCCTACGTTGGCAACAAAGGCACTCATACCCTGAACGACGGTGACGGCAACAACACCAACCCCAACGAGGCAGGAATCACTCTTCCAGCAACGTACAGCAGCATTCCTGGTCTCGCACTCCACTTCGACCCGACTAATGGCGGGTCTTGCGTGGCGGGCACAGCGGGCTGCACGCCCGCAACTGCAATCCCAACAACAGGCACCTTCGCGGGTGCGACGAAGAACCAGACGTTGCTGCAGCGTTACGTCGGCGGAACTCTCCCTGCGTGCGGTGGGCCTTGCGGCTGGACCCAGAGCATCCAGTACAACGGGGACAACCAAAACACCGCCTACAACGCATTTCAGGCCAGCTTAGCTAAAACCTACACCAAAGGCCTTTCTCTCAACATCAACGTCGCTTATCAGGTTGGGAGAGACGCAGCGAGCAGCTATGCAACATGGAGTATTCCGGCTGTGACAGGTAACGACAGTAGTATTCGCCGGACGGCGCTGACGGCCTATGGCATTTACAATCTGCCATTCGGCAGAAACCAACAATTCCTTAACAACGCCAATGGCTTCGTAAACCAGGTTGTCAGCGGCTGGCAGTTCAGCCCTGTGGTCATAATCCAAAGCGGCTTGCCCTTCACACTGTCGTTCAACGGATGCGGCGCCGAGATACCAGGCGATGCACCCTGCTACGTCAACGGCCCGTCGCACGCCCTCAGGACCGGGGCGACCGGCTTTGCCGGCGGTCCTGGTGGTGTGGTCTTCTACCCTGCCCAGACACTCGGTACTACGTTCACCGATCCGGGTCTCGGTAACATCGGTAATGGAGGACGCAACAACGCCTGGGGACCGAATTTCTACAACGTCGATATATCGGCCCTGAAGAACTTTTCGATCAAAGAGAGGGTCACTCTGCAGTTCCGAGCCGATGCGTTCAACGCGTTCAACCACATCAACTTTGGCCTTCCGAGCGGCAACATCCAGAGTGCCGGAAACATTACGGGCGGACCTGGGCCGGGCAATACAACTAACCCACGTCAGATGCAATTCACCGCTCGCGTGCAGTTCTAACCTACCTGCTTTTCCTAGAGAGGGGAGCCGCGGCTCCCCTCTTCTGTTCCGTATACACTGGCCACATATTCTATGCGTCGTCTGCACAAAACAGCTTTGCTGCGGCCCATCCTCACTCTTGCAGTGCTGTCCTCGTCGCTTGCGCATGCGCAGACTCCAGCTCAAACTCCAGCCACACCCCATGCCGCCACCGGAGACACTCCGGTCGTTTCTTCGCCTAACCTGGTTCAGCTACGGCTGATGATCGATCGTGGCCATACTGCGGACGCTCTGAAGCAGCTCGATACACTGGCCGCTCAACGACCTGTGCCGGCAGGCGTCTACAGATTGCGTGGTCTTGCCCTGTACTCGCAAAACCAATTTGCCGAAGCAGACGCTGCATTCGCCAGTGCTTTGAAACAAGACCCCCATGATGAAGAGTCGACCCAGATGCGCGGCCTGACGCTGTTCCGGCTGGGCAGGCCTGCGGACGCGATTCCGCTGCTTGAGTCGGCACACGAATGGACATCGCAGACCAAAGTTGATCCGAGCTACGTGCTGGCGCTTTGTTACCTCGATACTCGTCAATATGACGATGCTCGCCGGGCTTTTGCGATCCAGTACGGATTTCCTCCAGACTCGGGGCAGGCTTATCTCTTGGCTGCACGAATGTTGCTGCGCCGGGAATACCTTCCGGTGGCCCAACAGTTCGCCACGAAGGCGCTGGAGTTGGATCCGCAGCTGCCACTTGCACACGCACTCCTCGGCGAGATTGCACTTGCGGGCGAACACCTTGATGAAGCCATTGCGGAATTTGAGAAGGAGCGGCTGCGTAATCCGCTTGATGGCAGCATCTACGACAGGCTGGGCGATGCCTACACTCGCGCGGGGGACTATACGAAGGCGCAGCAGTCCTTGCAGCGGGCCTTGCTCCTGGAGCCAAACGCAACCGGTCCCTATATTCTGCTTGGCAAAGTATTGCTTAAGCGGCAAGACCCTGTAACCGCGACGATGTACCTTGAGCGTGCTGAAAAAATGGACCCCGATAACTACATAACGCATAGCCTGCTGGGGCAGGCATATCGCTTGTTAGGCCGAGCGGAGGACGCCACTCGAGAGACCCAGATCTCTCAAAAAATTCAGGCTGCAAGCGAACCCAAACTTGAAACAGTCCATTAGGAACATAGGGACAACCTTGTCACGGATGACGCCAATCAAAGGTGCATCGCAGGAGTCCGCACGTACCTGCCGTGCGATCCGCACGTTCATCTTGATGTCGTTTGTTGTTGTTTGCGCCTTACCCAGATCTCAAACTACGGCCGCAGCTACTAAGCAGCAACCGCGCAATCCCGCACTCCCTTTAAACCCTGATGCGATATGCATCGCTTGCCATAAGGAGATATACGAGAAATATGTGCGTACCCCGATGGCCCGGGGTAGCGGGGCCGCTGTCGACGGCCTTCTGCAAGGGGGTTTCCTGCACGCCCCTTCAGGTATCCGCTATAGCGTTTTCCTGCGGGATGGCAAGGCGTGGATGTCGTACGACCGCGTTGCGGGGCCGCAGATGCCGAATGACCGGACCGCCCTGCACGGAGAAAGACAGCTCATCTACTTTATTGGTTCGGGGCATCGCGGTCGCACCTACCTTTATCAGGAAAAGGGTCTGTGGTTTGAGGTCCCCATCAACTACTACGGCAAGAAGCAGATATGGGACATGGCTCCAAACTATAGCGCAACGAAAAGCATGCCTGCGGCCCTTCCTGTCGATTCCAACTGTCTCCACTGCCATGCGACTGCGGTGCAGTCTGCGCTCCCAGAAGCTCGTAACAAGTACGATGGACCGCCATTCCAACAGGGTGGAATTGGATGCGCAGCTTGCCATGGAGATCCGTCAAAGCACCTAGCGGCGCAGGGACACGGTCCGATTGTGGATCCAGCCAGGCTTACTCCTGTCCGAAGAGATAGCACTTGCCTCCAGTGTCACCTCGAAGGAGATGTTGCAATCTACCGCGCCGGCACGTCGCTCGCGAAGTTTCGTGCGGGAGACGATCTAGCCGACCATGCAGTGTACTTTGTGAAGGCAAGCGCAGAGTCCGGCGGCGGGCGCGCAAGCAGTCAGTATGAAGCGCTTCTGCGCAGTGCATGTAAGGTCGCTAGCGGCGATAAGCTGACGTGTACTACCTGCCATGATCCGCATAGCTCCCCCAGTGCGGAGGAACGTGTCAGCTACTTCCGCAATAAATGTCTGGCGTGTCACACTGGTCCCCAAATGGCGACCGAACATCACCCTGAGCAGAAGGACTGTGCCGTATGTCACATGCCTACTCGCGAGCCCACGGACATCTCGCATGAGCAGGCGACGGACCACAACATCCAGCGCCGGCCGTCGACAACAGCATCGGGACTTCGCTTGAGAGATCTCGGAGCGTCCGATGAGTTGCTACCAGTGGGAAACGTATCAGTTGGAGATAGAGAGCTCGGATTGGCATACGCGCAATTGGCCGAACATGGAAATCAAAGGGCCGGTGAGAATGCTTTCCGTCTCCTGCAGAAAGCAGAAAACGCCGGAGCAAGCGACGTCCAGCTTCATACTCAGCTTGGTTTTATCGAGCAGATGTCTGGTGACACGACGGGTGCCCGCAGGGAGTATGAGGCAGCACTGATAGAAGACCCTTACGAAGCGACGGCCCTCGGAAATCTCGCCGTTTTGGATGCCGCGTCGGGACGCACTGCAGATGCGGTAGCTCTATTGCAGCGCGTGGTCGATGCCGACCCCGGCCAGACGGCTGCCGGATTGAACCTTGCTTTCATTGAGTGCAGAATTGGTGACAAGAAAAAAGCGTTAGGGATACTTATTGAGCTGTCCCGCTTCAACCCAGACGACCCGATGCTTCGCAAGTTTTTGGCGTCGGGCACCTATGCGGGTGAGCGCTGCGAACTTCGCTAGGAAAAGGTGTGGAACATTGTCTACTCAGTGCATCATGCGGTACTCACCTTTCAAAGCATGGGCCCTGGCTTGTGTCTTCACAATCACGCCTGTTTCTCATGCACAGCGAGTGCTGTCAGGCTACGGCTACGACCTGAATGGGCAACCTGTTATCCATCTCGCCCCTCCAGGCACGGAAGCCGTTGTTGTTATATTTGTCGCCTCCGACTGTCCCATCTCCAATCGCTACCTTCCGGAGATACAGCGCCTCGAAAGCAAATTTGCCGGGCAACACGTAATGTTTTGGTTTGTCTATCCCAATGTAGGTGAAACCACCGGTGCCGTGCGTCAGCATGAAGCGGCCTATGGCGCCGAAGAACATGTCCTTCTCGACCCGCAACACAAGCTCGTCGCCCTCACCCACGCCAAAGTCACGCCCGAATCTGCGGTCCTGGTTCCCGAGCGCGGAGGCGCGGAAGCTCTTCGCACCGTCTATCACGGCCGCATCGACGACCGCTACGTCCAGATTGGACAAGAGCGGCCCAGCGCCACGCAGCACGACCTCGAACGGGCCATCGTCGACGTTCTTCAGCACCGCTCCGTACAACAGCCAGATGGACCAGCCGTAGGCTGTGGAATCATAGGCCAACCATGACATGGCGGCCTGCAAGTCAACTTCCAGCGACCCTCCTGGGGACTGCCGCTCTCTTAACACTATCGGCACAGTTACCGCACACACGCGTCCGAGCCGCCACGACCCCGGTCACTTTCAATCGGCAAATTGCGCCAATCCTGTACAGCCACTGCAGCAGTTGCCATCACCCCGGCGGCTCCGGCCCCTTCAGTCTGCTCTCCTACGAGGACGCCAGGCGATGGGGAACACTGATACAAACCGTTACACAGACCCGCTACATGCCACCCTGGCTTCCCGAGCCCGGATTTGGCATCTTCGCGGATAATCGTCGTCTCTCCGCCGATGATCTAACGCTCATCAAGGCTTGGGTCGAAGCAGGTATGCCCGAAGGCAAGCCCACTGAAGCGCCCAAACCGCCTGTCTTCTCTAAAGACTGGCAGCTCGGCCCACCAGATCTCGTCCTTAGGGTGACGTCCCTGCTGGAGGTCCCGGCGGCCGGAACTGACCTCTTTCGCAACTTCATCCTGCCCGTCCCAATCACGCAAACAAAATACATTCGTGCAATGGAAATCAAGCCCGGCGCACCTCGTGTCGTCCACCACGCCAACGTCCTCATCGACCGCACGGCCTCTCTCCGCCGCAAACACCCGAACGATTGGGAGCAGGGAATCGCCGGCATGGAGCTCACCGTCGACTCAGGTCAGTCGTTCGATCCCGATAGCCACTTTCTCTTCTGGAAACCAGATTCTCCCGCACTCATCGAACCTGGCGGTATGCCTTGGCGACTCGATCCCGGCAACGATCTCATCCTCAACATGCACCTCAAACCCACTGGCAAGCCCGAGACTGTGCAGGCCACCGTCGGCCTGTATTTTGCCGACGAGCCAGCCACAGCGCACCCCATGCTTTTGCAGCTTGAGCACGACAGCGCGCTTGATATCCCGGCAGGTGACGCGGCCTTTGTCATCGAAGATCATCTCAAACTGCCGGTTGACGTCGACGTCCTCGGCGTCTATCCCCATGCCCACTACCTCGGCAAAAAAATGGAAGGTTATGCCATTCTTCCCAATGGTGAAAAGAAGTGGCTCATTCTCATTCGCGACTGGGACATCGATCGCCAATCTGTCTACCGCTTTCAATCGCCTCTCTTCTTGCCGAAGAATAGCGTTCTTACCATGCGCTACACCTACGACAACTCCAAAGCCAACATCCGCAATCCCAACAGACCGCCGATACGAGTCAAAGCTGGAAATCGCTCCGTCGATGAGATGGGCCATCTCTGGCTCCAGGTTCTGCCGCGCACCCTCCCCAATTCAAATCAGGACCCTCGTCTCCTGCTGGAACAGGCCTGGATGCAGAACAATCTGCGGAAAGATCCTGACGACCACATCGCGCTCTACAATCTCGCCTCGGTCGACATGATCGGTAACGACTTCACCTCTGCCGCAACTCTCTATCGCCGCGCCCTGGCGCGCATGCCAGACGATGTCAGGACCCTCACCGCACTGGGGACCGCGCTCGACGGGGCAGGGGACTGGCGTCAGGCCCAGGCCGAATACCAAAAAGCTCTCGCAGTCGATCCCGAGAACATCGACGCGCGTTTCGACCTTGCTCATCTTGAGTTCAAGCACGGTAGCTACGCCGAAGCCGAACAGGAGTATCGCCACCTTCTCGTCGAAGCTCCCAAAGACCCCGCTGTCCACAACGAGCTGGGCGGTGTGCTTGCGGCAACCAACCGGCAATCCGACGCAAAGCACGAGTTCGAGTCTGCCATCACGTTCGATCCTGACAACTTCGAAGCTTTGTACAACCTGGCCGGCATCGAGGCGGACAATAGCAATTTCCTCCACGCTATCGAACTGCTGGAGCGGGCCCTCAAGCAGAGAGACGACGCCGACGCCCATCAGTTATTAGGTAATATCTACGCCCAGTCCGGAAGGCTTGCCGACGCACTTGACCAGTTCAAGGCCGTCCAACTCCTGCGTCCACACGATATCGTGCCGCATCGTCAGCTCGCTCAGCTCTATGCACAGATGGGCCAGCTGCGCGAGGCCATCAGCGAGCAGAACGCAGCGCTCGCGTTAGATCCGAAGAACGCGGATGATTGGAATAATCTAGGCGTGCTGCATGCCCGGGACGGCGATGCGACATCGGCTCGCAGAGACTTCCAGCATGCCCTGACCCTCGATCCTCAACACGCTGCTGCACGTGCAAACCTGGCACGCCTCTGAGTGCCGAGCAAGCTCGCTCGCCCGCCCGCTACCTACGGTCACGCCAGAGGATCGCAGGATGCACCTTCGAATCTCAACCTTTTGGTTGATGCTGATCAGGGAGGGGCCGAGTACGATGTTGACTCGATGGAACAACGCAGGCAAATGGGGTTGGCGGGCACGATCGCCGTAGTGACAGGCGAGTCGATTGCGCTGGGAATCTTTCTGACGCCAGCGGCAATGGCCAAGTCACTGGGGTCACCCGCACTTTTGGCGTCTGTCTGGTGTGGAATGGGCCTCATTGCGATGTGCGGTGCACTCTGCTACTCAGAGCTTGCCGTGCGCTTTCCCCACGCCGGCGGGGAATACGTCTATCTCCGTGAAGGATACGGTGGCCGGGTGGCGTTCCTGTATGGTTGGATGTCAGCCACTGTGATGGATCCCGGGCTGGCTGCGGCCCTTGCAATGGGCTCTGCTCCGTACATTTATTCGCTGACGGGCACGACGACTCCGCATGGAAGGTTATGGGTCCCATCTCTGATTTTGATCGGACTCGGCGCTGTCAATTATCTCGGGACGCATATGGGCAGGCGAGTAATGGCAACCGCGAACCTTCTGAAGATTGGCGTGTTGCTGTGCCTGGTAGCGTGGGCATGGATCTCCGGACACTCGAGCGTGGAGAACGTGTTGCCGTTGGTGCATCGGCGCCCGGGCTCCGAACCTGTCTTCGCTGCCGTCGCGGGCGCCACGGTGAGCGCATTCTTCTGCTTTGGCGGATGGTGGGAGGCGGGGAAGATCGCAGGCGAGGTACGCAACCCACGTCGAACTCTCCCGCTAGCATTTACTTGCGGCGTGCTTATTGTGACAGTGGTCTACCTGCTCGTTAGCTTCGCGTTCCTATCCGTGGTGCCTCTGAGTCGAATCGTTTCCAACACAGCGTTCGTTGCGCAGTTTGGCCAGGCGTTGTTCGGAAGTCTCGGCGGACGAGTACTCTCTGGCTGCGTGCTTCTTTCAGTGCTTGGCGGGATGATGGCCCTTACGATGGCTGCCCCCCGTGTGTACTATGCGATGGCCAGGGACGGCGCGTTTTTCTCTGCTTTTGGACGTCTGCATCCGCGTTTTGGGACACCGGCGAATGCAGTCCTGCTGCAAACCGGACTCGCTCTTATTGTTCTTTGCTTCGGTGCCTTCGATCGTATTCTCTCGTTCATCATCTTTTCAGCGATATGTTTTCTGGCACTCTCCGCCGCTTCACTTTTCAGGTTGAAGGAACCAGTGCGCAGGTGGTGGTATCCGTCTGCTCCAGGGGTGTTTCTTCTCGGATGCATAGTTATAAATTTCCTCATTCTGATGCATGACCCGATTCCGGCTCTGGTGGGTTTAGTCGCCGTGCTCTGCGGCGATCCCATCCGACGTTTCTTTTTCTCGCCTCAGTTGGCTCTGGCGACAACCATTCCCGAAGAGACACTCTCCTGAAAGGACCCAATAACCGATGGCCCACATTCAATTACCTGAAGGACTCCCTGGTATCCGTGGCGCGATGGCTTTCCGCCCCGAGACGGCTAAACCGCTCAATGAACTGGTTGAGATCTTGTTGCATAGACCGAACTCCTTGACGCCCGGTGAACGCGAACTGATCGCGACATACGTGTCCACTGAGAACGACTGTTATTACTGTCAGACAATCCACGGCGCCATCGCCGCGGCCAGTCTTGACGGTGACGAAACCTTAGTAAAGAAAGTAAAAGTTGATTTTATGAACGCTGCAATCTCCGAGAAGTTGAAGGCCCTCTTGGTGATCGCGGGGCAGGTGCAGAAGGGTGGCAAGCACGTTACCGCCGAAGCCGTAGCCGATGCAAGAGCAGCAGGCGCAACCGACATTGAGATTCACGATACGGTCCTGATTGCCGCAGCTTTCTGCATGTTCAACCGCTACGTTGACGGACTTGCAACAACACAGCCCAGGGACGAAGAAATGTATCGAGAGCGTGGTAAGAGAGTTGCTCGCGAAGGCTACATCACGGTCAGCAAAGACTACATGCCTCAGGCCATCACGCGGTAGAAACAATCCAGACAGCCCAGGAGTGAACGAACATGCCACATATATCTCTACCCGAAGGAATCCCCGGAATTAGCAGCGGCTTCGCCTTTCGACCCGAGACGGCCAAGCCGATGCGGGAACTGGCACACGAACTGCTGCATGCACCCAATACATTGAGCGGGGCGGAGCGCGAGTTGATCGCGACCTATGTCTCGAACCAGAACGATTGCTACTTCTGCCAGACCAGTCACGGGGCGGCTGCGGCTGCACATCTGGGCAAGAATGCCGACACTGTAAACCAGGTGAAGAATGACTTCTTGCAGGCCAATATCTCTGGCAAACTGAAGGCCCTTCTGGTAATCGCCGGCCAGGTACAACAAGGAGGCAAGCATGTTTCTTCCGAAAGCGTGCGGGAGGCCAGAAAACTTGGCGCAACAGATCTCGAGATCCACGACACGGTGCTGATCGCCGCCGCATTCTGCATGTATAACCGGTACGTGGACGGGCTTGCGACGTGGCAGCCACACGATCCAGCGATGTACGCCACCATGGGACAGCACCTGGCCGAGCACGGCTATACAACCCCGTCTCCGAAGCCGTAGACGTGTGATTACAACTCGCACACCCAGGTCGCCCATCCTCCGACGGTGCTACACGCTCTTGGTTGCGCGCGGCCCGGCTCACTTGTTTCCAAATGTCCAGCTGAGGCCCGAGCTCGAGCCGTAGTCACTGCTGGAAAGGCCACCCGGCGGCCGGTTGTCCCAGTTGCCATAAAACGAGGCGTTCCACGAAAGATTTCCAGTGAGTTTGATGTAATAGGTGGCGTTTATGTTGAACTTGACGCGGCCCGGTTCCGAGACTGCGGGCATGAGCGCCGCTTCGAGGCTTCCATTGGTCTTGTTGAATCGGAAGAATTGTAAATTGGCGGCGATTAGGGCGGACCCAAGGTTTTGGGTAACGATGTTCGATTGATATATCGTGTTCTGCCCGACAAAGCCACCGACCAGCGAAACGCGCGCCGCGTTGGTGTTTTTCAAATAGCGTCCGATACCACCGCCAAACGTGGTTTGACGGACTATCCCTTGTTCCGAACTTTGCAGGAACGTGCCAACGCCCTCATAAAACCAATTGTCCCAGCGCAGCAGCCGGAACACGTCGAGGTCTAGCTGATTTCGGGTCGAGGCAGTAGTACCGGTGCTGGCGGACAAGGTGGAGTTGAAACTGGCCTCCGCACCCCAGCGTTCCCGGGGGTACGCGATCTGCGAGCCTAAGCTGTACTGCGTCGACTGGTTACCCTTCGAGTAGATGATTCCCGTGTTTATGCTGCCGTTGAACCGCTGCAAGAACTTCGATGAGGTCGTGTCCATTTCAACGATTCGCGTACTGTTGATCACTGCTTCTCCCTTAGTCTCTACGACCGTAATCTCCATTGGTCGGCCACTCGGGGCCTCCGTTGTATTAAGGGTCCCGGTATATACCGATCCGTCCTCGGTCTTCACAAGGAACAACTGTTTGCTCTCCAGGCGGGCCACGTTCGACCATTCAACTGAGCTTGTTCCAAGTATGTAGGACATGCTCATGTAGAGCACTCCGGCATTCAGTCCTTTGATCTCGCCCGTGAGATGATCACCGTTCTTCATAACAATCACATCTGTGCTTTCTCGCGCGAAAAGAGGCGTAGCCAGGAGAAAACCGCAGCTCAGGATAACGGCGCGCATGTTCAGAACTCGTCTTGTCCTCATGAATTCTTAATCTCCATCCTGCTAATTGCATATTGCTCACAAAACTGCGTTTAGGATCAGCGCATTCTACCCCCTGTCCGCAGTCTCCCGTTCTGGATTGAGAATCTTCAAAAGGGAATGGCGCGCGCCAGCTTGGAGATCAAGAGAGCGAAGCAAAGGGCAAAGCATGCAAGCTGCTGGATGCGACCAAGCCCGGCGTTTCGTCGAACGCAATGGCAAACAAGGTCCAAAAACCACACAGAAGCCAAACCAGTTGAAGATCAATTCCGATTCGGACAAAGTGAGGCGGCTTTTGATAACCTAGGTAATCATTTCCCAGATGACTGCAATTAATTGCATAATAGGACCCTGGTTATTGGCAATGCGAAGCAGCATCAGTCTTTGCCCGCAATGCTATGGTAGTGAGATTGCACATTGAGGTAAGGTTACTGGGAATCGGTCACTCCATCTTGTGCCAAACAGGAGATTGCTAATGCGTTTTGCTTTCCGACTCGCCATCCCCGCTATCCTTGCTGCAATAGCACTCGCCGCCCACGCCGACACTGTCACCTACACAGAGTCGGTAACTGCTTCGGGCACTTTAGGAAAAGAGAACTTCACTAACGCCTTGGTAACTATCACAGGCTCGGCCGACACAAGCACAATTACGCAGTTTGGATCAGCCTTCAACGTGGTTACACCCGACAGCCAAGTCACCGTGGCGGGCATTGGAACCTTCCTCTTGACGGGTACTATCGATTTCTTCGACAACAACTCGGTCGGAGTCGCAGGCGTGACCGACGTGGTAGACATAGTAGACACGGTGAACACCGTTTTTGATACATACAATTTGCAGACAGCGATCGGACCTATAACCGGCAGCTTTTTAGGAAATCTCGGTACCAACTTCTCCACTTCAGGTGGGGGACTTGTTTTGACAAGTGCCGGTGATTCAACCTTTCAAGCGACGGAGTCCGCCGTCCCCGAACCCTCTTCCTTGGCGTTGCTCGGCACCGGCATCTTGGGCCTGGTGGGTGCGGCCCGCCGCAAGCTCTCCCGTTAATTAATAGGAGCGAACAAGGTTTGGGGATCGGCTGTCACTTCGGAGACGGCTATCCCCTTGCACGAGCTGGACGGCTAACATTCAGGCACCATCACCGGGAACTCAATTGCAGCCGTGGTGAGGTGGACTGTCTTCGGGTAACGGACTAACTGTGTTAGATTCAAAAAGGCCCGCAATCCCGCGGAGAGATGGCCGAGTGGCTGAAGGCGCACGCTTGGAAAGCGTGTATACCGCAAGGTATCCAGGGTTCGAATCCCTGTCTCTCCGCCAGCCTCTTGTCTAAACCATTCAAAATCAAATAAATACATCAAAACAAGCGGCTTAGCCGAGACACTCGTTGTCTCGATTTTCTCGCTTATACCCCTGTTTTCCGTCCTTTCTGACGAAAAACATTACCACCGCCCAAAAACATTACCACGAAAAATCCCAGGAAAACGGCCATTTTCTCAGTTTGGAGGAAACGGACTTTTAGACCCCATTGCAGAAGCTCTTATGACCCTGCGATCGCTGATCTACTTCATCCTCACCCTGCTCCTTACCGCCGCACGACTCGCATCCAGTTCTTCTCAGCCAAGGTGGGGCCACTGCCGACAGAGTGCCAGCAGGAGTCGGCTATCCTAGCCCGGCTCCTCGCCGAGTTCCACAGCCCATCATGGACGTGGTTCGTCGCGTGCGATGAGGCTGCGTCGAAAAAGGTGAAGGATCACATCGGCTTCACGCGTAAGTGTCAATCCCAGCCACTTACTTTTGCCCGTGCGGAGAGCTTTCGCAGCATACCGGCTGTCCGCATCGCATCCTTGATGCTGGCAATTCTGGCGAAGACTTGTCCTCCGAGGCTCAAGGAGCTTCCGCGGTGATGTTTTGTTTCACGATCGCGGACGATCTCAGCTCCACGGGCACACCCTGCATCAGATAGCGGCGTAGCGTAGAGCGGTCCCCCCAGTTGATCTGCCACCCGTGGTCGATGGCGACAAGAATGTACTGGCCCGGGATAATATTCGCCAATTCGAAACTTCCATCCGTGTTCGTCTGGTCCCTGAGCAATACAGTGATGGAGTTGGGATCTTCGATTGTTATCGGCACCAGCAGCACCATGGCGCCAATGCAAGGCTTTCCTTCAAGCGTCACGATACCGCTAAGGCTCGCTCGGCCACTCGCGACATGCACCGTCAGCGTCGACTCGCCCGCGCCTACGGTCAAATAGCGTCCGGCGGTTTCGGCCCCTTTTGCTGTCAGCCCAGTCAGAAAGATGTTCGGCCGGCCATTCAATACGACCTCATAGCGCCCCGGCGGGACTTCGATGATGCGATCGGCAGTGGGATCTCTCTGATCACGGCGTGCGAGACCCGGGCCCCCACCTTCAGTGCCATTGGAAGAAAAGCTTCCGCGCTGGGTGTCCGTATCGATCAGGGTCACCTGCACTCCTCCATTGCGTCCCTGCCTGGAACTCGTATCCGAATCCGCAACGCCATCGAAGCGCAGTGAAATCCTCGCCATATCGCGCGAAGGCGCAGTCAGGTCGAGCGTTCGCGCCGAATTCGCGGTCACCTCGACCAGGGCCGAGTGGCCCTCCTGATTTGGGCCGGCCAGTCTTATCTGGTACACCCCCGGTGTCAGCCCTCCCACATCAATCTGGCCAGTCTGGTCGATACGCGTCGTGACCTGGACAAAACTCTGTCCGCCTCCACCTGGGCCGAGCGGCTGCACAATGGGAATCGTCGGCGCCGATGGCGCGTTCGGTGCATTGTTCACCCTTGGAGGAGTCAGGATTCTCATGTGAATCGACGGGATCGGAACGAGATGAAAATCGGCCTGGCGCGCGTCACCCGCATGCAGCACGATTGTCTCGGCGAGCGAGGGGTCGGTCACCCCCGGAAACCACGCAATAGGGTAGGCGAAGTCGAGCGACGGATCCAGCGAAGTATCGGTATCGGCATTGGCCGTGCGTATAGTTTGCCCGCCGGCCGTATACCACGGCATAGCATGGATGCTCAGGCGATACTCTCCCGGAGAAAGATTGGCCAGCTCATACATACCCCGGTCATCGGTACGGGCGCTACCTCGCGTCGCACCAACAGGCTGCGGCCCTCCAGGACTTGGTGGCGGAACGTTCTGCAGCATGATCTGTGCATTTCGCACCGGCTCTCCGGCTTCGTCAAGAACAACCCCGGCGATACTCGCCTCGGGGCTCAGCCGGAACTCAATGTCCTTCGTCGGCGCCTCCGCCGTCAGCACGATGTCGGAGGAGTAATAACCCTCGTGCTCATCGAAGGCCTGGCTGACAAACCCCCGCGCGCTTGCGGTCAGACGCCACGCGCCCGCAGAGGGCAGCGTGACAGTAAAGTGTCCACGCAAATCGCAATCGAAACTGTTGTCCTGAGCAGGGAACTGGCGGTTCCCGAAGCCTCCTCGTCCAGCGGGTCCCCTTCGCCCAACGAGATTCGGTGTGAGATGGCAGTGCGCCACAGGGTCTCCGCCAACGCTGTTGAGGACGACGCCGGTAATCTCATAATGCGTTGTGTCCGAACTCTGCTTCGACTCGTGCTTAGTCTGCGCTGTAGGCTGGGCCTTACCTACGCCGGTACATGAGCCTGTCAGCACGACAAAAATAGTCCAAAGTCCAACGCCTCGTCTCACGGCGTCACCTCTGCGACAGGCACTGCGTCCAGGTTCAGCGTAGGCTTGTCTCCCGCATTGATCGTAATCGAGTGGACATGGCTGCTGAACGGGGTGAGGCTGGCCGGATCGCGATAGTTCGCCATGTGGCGGCGTTCGAATGCGATCACCTGGTAGGTGCCGGGCGGCAGATGCGCGGCCGTATAGTTGCCCGTGCTGCCGCTGCGCATGCTGATCACTGGCTGAGCGCTGGGCCCGCTTGGGACCAAATAGATCCAACACGCAACCGCCCCTCCGTTCAGAGTCACCGTACCTTGCAGACTGGCCATGTCGTCACTGACCGTCACGCGGATCGGCGTGCCCGCAGCACCCGGCACGACCACCAGGTTCTCCCGCAGCAGGTCAGAGTCGCCATAGCTGGCCGATTTTATGTACCACGTACCCGTGTTGCGCCCCTGAAGATGATAGCTGCCGGGCGGCGCAGAGAAGACAAAGCTCTGATCGCGCCGGTTCGTAGTGTGGACGGTAGAGTCTCCTCGTTCAGGATCCGGTTGATCGCTCTGGAGCGTAAGTCCAAACTGCTGCAGGGTAGGCGGCTGAGTATTATCGGACGTTGAAGTGGTCTCCACAATCAATTCGACTGGAATCGACGGAATCGGTGAGAACTGGAACACCACACCGGAGATATCGTGGTCCGGGACGATCACCGTAGTCTGCGCCTCCTCGGGGTCCTCCGGATTATTACGCCTCGCAGTTAGAGTGTACGTACCCTGGGGAAGCTGTATCTTCGTCTCCCCGGACGTGCCGTTCATCTGCGGATTGACCTGCAACGTGCTCCCATTGCTGGATCGTGCCGAGATCCTGACGAAGTCGCGTCCACCAGAGGACTGCGTCACTACGCTCACCGAATGGGTCGGACTCACTGCGGGCCGCAGCTCAAAATGCTGCTCCTCGCCACTATGGATCCGAATCACCTGAGATGTATTAGTTGAGCTTTCACTAGGAACTGTAACAGGCAACACGGCTTCTCCCGTAGTTCGATCAAGCGGAGCATACCGTGTCTCCAAGCGATACTCCCCGGCAGTCACAGGCAGCCGGAAGTTGCCGTGCGAGTCCGTCTGCTCCTGGCCAGTAGTTTGCCACTGGTGCCCAGTGTCGTCAAAGTAGCTGCGCAGCGCTACGACCGAGATCCGTGGCAGCGGCGTACCGTCCGGTGCAAGCACCGTGCCAGTCAGCAGTGCCTCAGGATACAGCCGGAGCTCCAGCGGCACCCCCAGCTGCACGCCTTGTACAAACACATTACCCGGCTCCTGCATCTCCGTACTGGCCGAAAAACCAGGCTTGGTGACCAGCAAATTCGCACTGCTATCCGTGTTTTGGTCAAACCGGAAGTTTCCCTCGTGATCAGTCAGAACGGCCCGGTTGTTCATCCGAACCAAAGCGCGCGGCACCGGCGCGCCCGAGCTCGCATTGATCACTTTTCCCGACACCGTACTCGGGGCGGCCGTAGCAGAGGATGACAGTCCCGTCGGGGAACTACTGCTCGACGAACTGCTGGCCACCTGCGCATCGAGAGGGACCCTGATAATGACAGCAAGAACCAGGAAGGGAAGCAGCAAGCCGCAGCGTCGAAGGCAGCATACTATCCGGGCTGGCAACACGAACGGTACCTCACAAAAGCCTGGCAGAAATAAGACGCCCTGTATTGATATTAGTGAGAGCAATAATCTCACGCCCAACTCATTCAGGCGAACTCGGTTAAATTACACGAGAGAGGCGAGGAGAGAACATGCAAGTCCGTAAAGCCAGGCGGGAGGATTTGCCGGAGGTTATGGAACTCATCCGGCGTGTAGTCCCCCTCATGCAGAAGAGCGGCAATTTTCAATGGGACGCCGAGTATCCGAATATTGAAGTCTTTGAGCGTGACATTGAACGTGACCAGTTATGGGTCGCCGTGAGCGGCGGTAAGACCGCGGCAATCGCTGCGATCACTACTGAACAGGAGCCTGAATATGTCAACGTAGGATGGGACATCTCGGAGCCAGCCGTTGTGGTCCATCGCTTGGCGGTCGATCCTGCCTTTCGCGGGCAGGGAGCTGCGATGGACTTGATGTTGCAAGCAGAACTGGTCGCAAAGCAGCGCGACATCAGAGTGTTGCGGGTCGATACAAACACCCGGAATGAAGCGACTCAGAGGCTTTTCCCCAAGCTGGGATATGTGCTGGCCGGCGAAACAGCTCTCGGCTTCCGCCCCGCATTGCGGTTCCGCTGTTACGAAAAGCGACTAAGCACCGAAACCGTTTAGCTGCATCGGTTGAACCCTCATAGAAGGGAAGCGTGGTATGTTCATAGAACTACTTTGCGATGGAATTTGCAATACCACTTTCGAAAGGCGGCGAACCACTCTTCAGGCAGGTGTACATCGGGCTTCGCGATGCCATCTTTTCGGGAGTCTTCGCTCCCGGCACGCGTCTTCCTTCGACCCGCGAGCTAGCCGAACAGCTTGGTGTATCGAGAACCGTCGTTCTGCTTGCCTATGATCAACTCCTTGCCGAAGGATATGCGGAGGGCCAACGGGGCTCAGGAACATTTGTCTCTCAGAGTCTCGAACGCGAACGGACAAGGAAACCAAAGAAGACAACCAACATTCGGCTCTCGCAGTTTGGAAACGCCGCTGCAGACGCCTCAGAGAAGTTGGAATGGCCGAATCGGCCGCCCGCTCAGCTCCCCTACAACTTCGCATTTGGCCGCAGCGATATGACGGTCTTCCCGTTCGAAAGCTGGCGACGCATTCTAATGCACCATGCATTGAATACGTCGGTGCGCGAACTTGACTACGCTCCTGCGGCAGGCGTGCCCGCTCTACGAGACGCTATTTGCGTCCATCTCCGCAGATCGCGAGCGGTCGTTTGTGAACCATCCGAAGTGATTGTTGTGAATGGCGCGCAGCAGGCGCTCGATCTTGTTGTCAGGGTGCTTGTAGAACGAGGCGACGCGGTTGCCGTGGAAGATCCGCTCTATCAGGGCGCACGGGAAGTGCTTCGTGCAGCGGGGGCCCGCTTGGTTCCTGTGCCGGTCGATCGGGATGGGCTGGATCCCGCCAAACTTCCGCTCGGCGCCAAAGCTGTTTTTGTCACGCCTTCTCACCAGTTTCCCACTGGCGCTATTCTTCCTCTCGCGCGTCGTCTTGCACTTCTCGCCTGGGCACGGAGCAATAACGCCGTCATCATCGAGGACGACTACGATGGCGAATTTCATTACGACGGCAGGCCGCTCGAGTCCCTTCAAGGTCTCGATACTGAAGGCCGCACAGTCTATATGGGTACATTTTCGCGCACCGTATTTCCGGCCCTGCGCATCGGCTATCTGGTCGTGCCAAAGTCGCTGGTTCCTGCGTTCGCGACCGCTAAATGGCTCTCTGATCAGCACTCTGCCAGCCTGGAACAACGAGCACTGGCAGAGTTCATCACATCGGGAATGTATGAGCGTCATTTGCGCCAGCTTCGACGCCGAAACACAGCTCGCCGGGACGCGCTGATTGAGGCGATTGGAAAGTATCTCGGTGAGCGCGTGGAAATGACAGGCGCCGGCGCAGGATCTCATATTCTTCTATGGCCAGCGAAGGACATCTCCGAAGACGCGGCCATCGCTCAAGCCGCATCGCATGGAGTTGGCATTTACGGGATCGCCCGGTACTATCTTCGGGCCGGGCATCGAACCGGCCTGATGCTCGGCTACTCAACAACGAGCGAGGACCAGATTCAAAAGGGAATTAGGGCCCTTGCGAAGGTGCTTTGATCCTCCTGCGTTTTACGCGCCCGCTTGGGCAGCACCAGAATTCAACGTGAATTGTCTGCTACATCTTTCACTCGAGTGAATGTCATGATCCAATTTGTCTCCCAGGTCTTACCGCCATCGTCTGAGAAGGCCTGTTCGAATCGGCTGGAATCCTTAGTGATCTCGGAGAAGCCGTTGCGAGTAGAGATGGTTCTGCCATTGAATGGTTCGCGGTCGAAGAATTCGCCGCGCCCATCCTTGAACTCGCCGACCATCGGCTGGTCCAGGACGCCGGAGCCACCGCTGGACCAATTGAGACTCCATTGATGAGACTCAGGATTGTAAAGACGCAGGCCCATACCTTCGATGTGGCCTGCCGGGCCGTTGGCAGTGAGCTCGAACAGGCTGGCGCGTCCACCCCAGACGTTTGTAACGACAGAGATGCCGTCGTACTCCACCCACACAGTGTCCCCTTTTAGGGGATGTAGGAGGCGAGTTATGTGCGTCTTCCATGTACCAAAGTGGAAGTCGAAATCATTCTGCCCGTCTCGCAGTGTAGCCGATGGCTGGGATTCGGTCTTCGCGGCAGCGCTCAGCGATTGTCGATCAGCGCCAGAGGCCGGCAACTTCTTCTGGACATCGGCGGGGCCCGCAGTTCCGGTTGGTTCTCCCGTAACCCGCGTTAAATCGGCGACGAAGTTGGGCTCCCAGGTCTTGCCGCCATTATCCGAGAAGGACTGTTCAACATGGTGGGAATTTGGAGTGATCTCCGACCAGACAAATCGAACCAGGATCATTCTGCCGTTAAAAGTCTCCTGGTCGTAGAGTTCGCCGCGCCCATTCTTGAACTCTCCGATCAAAGGTGTCGAACTTACGGTTCCGTCATTGATGCTGGCAAACGTCTGGCTCCACTGGTGGGACTGCGGATTGTATAGAAACAGGGTCAACCCCTGGAAGTGAGTTGTAGCGTTGCTCGCCTCAAGCTCCTCCAGGTTGGCGCGTCCATTCCAAATCTTCCGGACGGTCACGGTGCCGTTCAATTCGACCCAGGTTGTGGAGCCGGAGAGCGGATCCACGAGGCGCTTGATGTGGGTCTTCCAGGTGCCAAAGTGGAAGTCAAAGTCGTGTTGCCCGTCGCGCGCCTGCTCAGTCGCAGCCGGGGCTGTCTGTGCAGATGTCGAAATAGGGAAGAAAAGAAGGCCAGGTATGCTCAACAGCAGATACCGCCCAATACGCCGAAGCTGGTTCATGGAATTCTCCGAATTCAAGATTCGCCCTTAGATGAGAATCAGAGCCACACTTCTTGGCGCAGGCCCCATTCAAAGGCAACGGCGTATCGCCATTGGTTCGGCGTCACCATTGGTTCAAGAATGGGTCACGCTATGGTATTTGTGAAGAGCCACTTCTTGGGCCGCTCGAAATACCACTTTGGGCGACGTCTAAATCGCTATCCGGAGGGCTCCAAAGGTTTGCCCAGAAGCAGCAGGGGCAGAAACTAGCGTAATGTCCGATAACACATATTATGTATAGTTACTGCCAAGCATGATGCATGCCCTACCCCAGTCACTGCGCTTCCGTTACATGGACCCTAAGCACTCATGCGATGTATTAGAACTCATCGCTCATACTATTGATATAACAAGCTAAATAACGATCTCACCCGCGCCGGTTCATGCCATTGGATCCAGACCACCTCCAACGAAATGGACCACCTCCAGTCGGTCCCCTCCGTTCACGGTAGTCCCGGCCCAACTCGCCCGAGGCACGATCTCCCCGTTGTGCTCGACCGCCACCCGGTCGCCCTTCAGCCCCAGTTCTCCAATGAGCTGCTCAAGGCTCGCCGGCTGTGGGAGCGTCTCAAACGCGCGCGACTGCCCATTAAGGACCACCGAAAGTGACATAGTACCTCCAGCCTAGCAGGTCACCAGCTCCCCCAATATCCGCTGATTATCAGACGTTCCCAAGCCAGTCGCCTATTCAAACAACCGCACAGCAGGCTCGATCACCCACCCCTCGAACCGGCGGCCCAGCGTCCTCCGTTCGGCAAACTCCTCAAAGACCCCGCGGCTGAGCCCCATCAAAATGTGGATCGCCTCCGCCTCGGCCGCATGGTCAAACCGCTGTGTCGAATACTTGCGAGAGTGAGCCAGGTACTCCGCCGCATGGCCCAGTGTCAGCAGTGTGCGTCCATGGTGCGTCTTCGTAACGCGATGGATCGTCAGGTCGCCTGCGCTCGACACTGCCCTGCCCTCCGACAGGCTGGGATACGACCGCGTTTTCCGCGATGGAACGAGTACAGGGCGAGGTACAGGGCGAGGTGTACCGGGAATGACTGCTGTGGCCATGGACGCTAAATCCTCCGTCCACCTTCCTATCGGCCATCAAACGTCCCTCTTTACCCCGAATCCCGCAGCAAAAACTAGTCCTCCTTGAGCGGCCACAGATGGTTCAGGGGCCCCTTCCCATGGCCGACCATCTCCGCCGTCCGAATCGCCTCAGCCACGTACATCTTTGCCATTCTGGCGGCGTCCTTTGCCGCATCTCCCAGCACGAGTCTGCTTAGCAGCGCACTCGAAAACGCACACCCCGTCCCATGCGTCGACTGGCTCACCATCTTCTCCCCCGACAGCCACAGCACCTCACCCAGGATGGGCACCAGCAGGTCGTCCGGAGGGTCCATATGCCCGCCCGTCACAAGCACATTCAGCTCCTCTCCCATCGCCTGCAACACTCGCCCCGCCTCCAGCATGTCCTTCCGCCCTCTCACGCAAAGCCCCGTCAACACCCCCAGCTCCTCCAGGTTCGGCGTCACCCAATCCACCACTGGCAGCAGCCTTTCCCGCAATACTGCCACACCCTCTTTATCGAGCAACTCCTTCCCCGAACTAGACCGCACCACCGGGTCGAGCACCACTGGGACCCTTCGCTTCTCATCGCGAAGCATCTCCAGAAAATCCGCCACCATAGCCACATTCGCCGCCGTCGCCAGCATGCCGATCTTGATCCCCGCCAGCGGTAGGTCGCTCTGCAGGCAATCCAGCGTATCGTGCACAATCTCCGCCTCGACCGGAGTAGACGACCTTACCCCCATCGTCGACTGCACCGTCAGCCCTGCAATGCACGCTGTCCCAAACAGTCCATGCGCAGCAAAGACCATCAGGTCCGCGGTTACGCCCGCGCCCGACGATGGATCGAAGCCGGCAATCGTCAACACTGTCTGCATCGGATCAAGCATAAAGGAAACAATGGGATGACCCCGCAGTTACCTTTGCCACCATCACTGATACTCTCTCTCACAGCGACCAACCCGCAATCACCCAGTAGCACCATGCCGAAGTACCTCACCCTCCTCCTCGCCGCCTCACTCGTCCCAGCCGCCCATGCCGCGCCCAGGCCCGCCGACTCTCAGCCTTACGCCCTCATCTCCCCCGCTCTCGCCGCCATCGTATCCACTCAGCCTCAGTCGCCTCTGGTCATGCACTTCATCCAGCAAGCCGACGAGCACCTCTCCGACACCCCACACCCACTCCCCCGCCTCCACACCGAAGGCACTCTCCCCCACCAGGGCATCCGCGACCAGAGCATCGAGGCCGAGCGCGACTTCGACACCATGCTCGCCTTTGCCTTTGCCTACCGCGTCACCGGCGACAATCGCTACCTCGACGCTGAGTCCCGCTTCCTCACCTCCTGGTCGAAGGTCTACCAGCCCAGCCTCAACCCCATCGACGAGACCCGCTTCGACCCCGTCATCCTCGCCTTCGATCTCACCCGTGCCGCTCTGCCCGCCGCGACCCAGCAACAGGTGGTCGCGCTCTTCCGCACCATGGCCACCGGCTACCTCGACTGGGAGGACCACAACCCCGGCAAAGACATCGACAACTGGAACAGCCATCGCATTAAACTCGCCACCCTGGGCGCCTACCTCACCGGAGACCCCGCCCTGATCGCTCGCGCAGCAAAGGCCTTTCGCCAACAGGTAAAACAAAACATCCGCCCCGACGGCTCCGTCGACGACTTCTACAAACGCGATGCCCTCCACTACGTCACCTACGATCTCGAGCCCCTCGCCACCGCCTCTCTCGCTGCCAAGGCACACGGCGAAGACTGGTTCCACACCGCCGCCACCGGCCAGCCGTCACTCGAAATCGCCATCGACTGGCTCGTCCCCTTCGCCACTGGAGCCAAGACCCATCAGGAGTTCGTCAACTCCAAAGTCGCCTTCGACGCCGCCCGCGACAAGGCCGGCGAACACGGCTACTCCGGCACCTGGGAGCCCGCCGGCAGCATCAACCTCTTCACCCTCGCTACATGGCAGGACGCCCATTACGCCCCGATCTTGAGACAGATCTGCGCCAACACCGCACGCCAGCCCACCCCATGGATCCAACTCATCATGAATGTCGAAACGAAATAGGCAAATCGAAACCACCCGCGATCAATCCGGATGCGACGCAAGAAACTGAGAAAGCGCGTTGAGTGTTCGCCTCCTGTGAGATGCACTGTTCACGTTGAGCTAGCTATTGGCGGGCCATAAGGGCCTGGACCATGGCTACCTCGAGCTTTTTTTTATCGGCCTGGGAAAGATTGGCCGGGGCTATGTCGATTTCCACCTTGTTGACGGTACCGGGGAATGGAAAGGGCGACTTGTAGTCTGCGCTGACGGGCGAGGCAGAGTCGAAGCCAGTGTCGAAGGTTTCGTCAGCGGAGAAGCGGCCGGCAGGCTCGGTCTTGTCGATACGGCCTTCGCCGACCTTTTTGTCGTTGAGGTAAAGGGTAACGAGACCGCCTTTGGCGATACCGCCGCCGTCATATTTGAAGTCGACCTTGACGACGTTTTTGCCCGGAGTCACGGAGGCCGAGGAGGCGATCTTGTAACGCTCCTGCGTGTACCAGTTGTATTCGAAGCGAGGTTTGCCCTGCTTGATGAAGAGAGTCCAGCCACCCGCGACACCACCCTTCGCGACGATGACTCCGTCGCTACCGCCCGTCTTCGGAACATCGACGGTTGCCGTAATGGTAAAGGACGTGTTGGAGGTGTTAGCGGCGGAGCTCTCGGGAATGTGTGCCGCTCCGCTGTAGTAGACGAAGTGAGTGCGACCGGCGATGAGGCTGGGTCGAAGGCTTGGATCGCTGCGCTCAATAAAGCGGTCATCCAGCGGTAACACGTTGTACTTCTTGGCCTCGGTCAGGAAGTCAGCCTGCAGCTCTTTGAGCTTATCGGGGTTCTGCGCGGCAACATTGTTGAATTCGCTGAAGTCTTTGGAGACGTCATAAAGTTCCCATGTGTCTTTATCGAAGTCGTAGGAGCCAGCGCTCAGCCAGGGAAGGCGGCCGTGGCGGCAGACGGCGATCCAACCGTCTTTATACAGAGCGCGATTGCCGAACATCTCGAAGTACTGGATGTGGCGCTGCTCGGCGGCGTTGGGATCTTTGAAGCTGTACATCATGCTGATGCCCTCGATGGGCTTCTGCTTGACCCCGTTGACTTCGACGGGTTGGGGAATGCCCGCGGCTTCGAGAATGGTGGGGGCGATGTCGATGACATGGTGGAACTGCAAGCGTTTTCCGCCGGGGTCGGAGATATGGCCAGGCCAGGAGATCACTAGCGGATTGCGTGTTCCGCCAAAGTGCGAAGCAACTTGTTTTCCCCACTGGAACGGCGTGTTTGCCGCCCACGCCCAGCCGACAGGGATATGGTTATACGCATTTGGGCCGCCGATCTCGTCGATGTGCTTGAGCAGGTATGTGGGGTCTTCGGGGATTCCTGCGAGCGCAGTGAATTCGTTATAGGCCCCGTTGAGCGTGCCTTCGATCGAGGCACCGTTGTCGCCGATCTCCCACAGGACGAGGGTGTCCTTGGTGATGCCGGTATCTTCGAGGGCATCGAGGACGCGGCCTACCTCGTAGTCGGTCTGCGCGGTGTATGCGGCGAAGGCTTCCATGAGCCGCGAAGCAACGCGCTTGCGCTCAGGAGAGAGAGAGTCCCACGCGGGGATCTCGGCGGGGCGCGGCGTAAGTTTGGTATCGGGTGGAATGACGCCGAGTTTGAGCTGGCGTTGGTAGGTCTCTTCGCGGTACTTGTCCCAGCCCTGGTCGAACTGGCCTTTGAACTTGTCGATCCACTCTTTCGGGACGTGATGCGGCGCGTGGGTGGCGCCGGGAGCGTAGTAGACGAAGAACGGACGATCAGGAGTGACGGACTTCTGGTTGTGGATGTAGCGGATGACCTCGTCGGCGAGCGAATCGTTGAGGGTGTAGTGGCCTTCGCGCCCTTTGGGGACCTCCATCTCGACTGGAGTTGTATCGCGGAAGAGAGGCGGCTGCCACTGGTTCGTCTCGCCGCCGATGAAGCCGTAGAAGTGGTCGAAGCCCTGAAGACCTGGCCAGCGATCGAGCGGGCCTGCGAGGCTGGTCTCCCAGTCGGCAATCTGGTGATTCTTGCCGACGTACTCCGTGGTGTAGCCGTTCTGTCGCAGGACCTCGGAGACCATTGCGGCACTCTTTGGGATCTGGCCGGAGTAGCCGGGATAGGCGTCGGCGAGTTCGGTAATGACGCCCATGCCGACAGAGTGGTGGTTGCGCCCGGTGAGCAATGCCGCGCGCGTGGGCGAGCAGAGCGCAGTTGTGTGGAAGCGCAGATAACTGAGACCGGATTTGGCAAGACGGTCGAGGTAGGAGTAGGGGTC
>DATHQG010000194.1:0-3694 GCA_035483075.1 Edaphobacter sp.
CGCCCAGATGGACATCGTCGTCGCCAGCGTCCACTCCCATTTCAACCAGCCCGCAGAAGAGATGACCGAGCGCGTCCTCCGCGCCATCGAAAATCCCCACGTCCGCATCCTCGGCCACCCCACCGGCCGCAAGGTCCTCGGTCGAGAAGCCTATGCAATCTACATCGACACGATCCTCAAACGCGCGGCCGAACTAGGCGTGGCCGTCGAGCACAACGCCAGCCCTGCCCGCGCCGACCTCAATGATCTGAACCTCCGCATCGCCAAACAATACGGCTGCAAGATCGTCGTCGACACCGACGCCCACGCCACCGAAGAGCTCGACCAGATGCGTTACGGCATCACCCAGCTCCGCCGTGCCTGGCTCACCCCTGCCGACCTCGTCAACACCGAACCGACCGCCGAAGCCCTCCTGAAAAACCTCCGCCCCAAACCCTAAAAACTTGTACGTAACCGCGGCGCCGACCGCGGGGAAGTCAGAAGGTAAACGCCTGCTCGGAAAAGACCAGGCACTGGCTGAGTTGGCATACCCATATACTCGTCAGTAGTTCCCCAAAGGTTGTATTGAATCATTGCTTCAAATCAGGTCTGCTGTTGTTCTCTTCTGAAACGCGCGTTTGTTGTTCTACTGCTGTATCGCCGCATATGGAAATGGGACCGAAAATATCTCCGGCACTGACAAATCGATCTTTGTGCCACCTTCCCGAATGGAGCTCCTGAATGAAGAAATCCGTGCTTTTATCTCTCGGCATCGCTCTCTTTCTTTCCGTCACCCTCCAGCTGCACGCCCAGACCGGCTGCCTGAGCTCCCCCGAAAACCCCACCGCCGTGCTCGCCGTAGTAGGCTCGGCCGGAGCCTTCCTGGCGACGGCCCGCGCCCGCATTAAGGCCCGCCGCCGCTCCACGAAATAAACCAAAGCATCCCACAAGCAAACGCAGTAGGAGACCCTGGCCCCCGCCAGGGTTTTATTTTTTCCCCAACAATCGCCCCCCAAACAAAAGATCCCAGCGAACCTACTTTGCCTTCCTCAAGCGCTTCACCACCCCAGCCAGCGAGTGTTCATTCATCGCGCTCACCGCGTCCCCCCGCACCTTCTTCATCCACCCGCTCACCGCCTTGTCCTCGATGCTCAGCCAGTCTCCCGCCGTCGCCTCGAACACGTCCCCCATCCCGATCTGTTTCGCCGACAGCTTCAGCTTCGCGCCTCCATGCGGCCCCTTCCGCTGCACAATCAATCCCGCCTTCTGCAGCAGCAGAAACGTTCGCCGCACCATCACAGCGCTCTCCTTCAGCGTCTCTGCAATCGCCGCCGATGTGTGCATCGCATCCGGCTCCGTCGCCAGCACCGCCAAAACCCGCACGCTCAGTTGAAACCGTCCACTCTGTGCCATGCTCAAAAAGCTACCACACCCAGACGCGGATTCCACATTCGACCGGCCTTCCTCCGCCTCTGTCCTTCGCCATTATCAACACCCCACCGTGTAAACTCTTCCAGTGAATATCCTCTTTGTCGGCGATGTCTTTGGCTCCGCCGGCCGCCACATCGTCCGCGAACATCTCCCCCACGTCCTTGAAACCAACGCCGTCGATCTCCTCATCATCAACGGCGAAAACGCGGCCGGCGGCTTCGGCATCACGCCCTCCATCGCAGAAGAGCTCTTCGACCTCGGCGCCCACGTCATCACCACCGGCAATCACATCTGGGACAAAAAAGAGATCTTCGAATACATGACCGTCCCCGTCGACTCGCACGTCCGCGGCCGCCGCGTCCTCCGCCCCGCCAACTACGCCGTCGGCACCCCCGGCTTCGGCGTCTACGAGGGCGAGCTACCCACCGGCCAGTCCTACGCCGTCATGGACCTCCAGTGCCGCGTCTTCATGTCCAGCTGCGACGACCCCTTCCGCAAAGCCGACGAACTCCTCAGCAAGATCGCCGCCAAGGTCATCGTCCTCGACCTCCATGGCGAAGCCACCAGTGAAAAAGTCGCCCTCGGCTGGTACCTCGACGGCCGCGTCACCGCCGTCATCGGCACCCACACCCACATACCCACCGCTGACGAGCGTGTCCTCCCCAACGGCACCGCCTACCAGACCGACGTCGGCATGTCCGGCCCCTACGACTCAGTAATCGGAGTAGAGAAAGAGTTGGTCCTCGCCCGCTTTTTAACAGGCATGCCCGGCAAGTTCGAACCCGCCAAGGGCAACCCCAAGATGTGCGCCGCCCTGATCTCCTGTGACGGAGCCACCGGCCGCGCCCATCGCATCCAGCGCATCATGCTGGGCGAATGAACCGCCGTCCTTAAATCGTCGTTAGCTGAAGAACGCCAACATGGCGGTACTCAGGATCAATGCACCGCCAATCACTCCCAGCCGTAGCCAGAACTCGCGCGTCTTGTCCATCCCATAATGATGCATACCGCGTTACACAACATGCACTCCCCCAAACGGGCCATATTGCCATGCTCCGTCCCGCATCCGGACAGAGTGACGCATCGCTTCT
Organism: Edaphobacter sp.; assembly: GCA_035483075.1. Classification (GTDB taxonomy): domain Bacteria; phylum Acidobacteriota; class Terriglobia; order Terriglobales; family Acidobacteriaceae; genus Edaphobacter. The sequence continues at coordinate 2,502 of DATHQG010000194.1, forward strand.
AGGTACCCCAAGGCTTTAGCCTTGGGCCTCTAGGCCTAGTCAAAGTGGAGGGGCTTCAGCCCCTGGGGTATGCCTTCTCCACTTTGGAACAATTCTCGCCGCGTGCGGCATCCTTCCGGCTGGCGCGAACCTACTCAACACAACCGTCCACTAAGTTAAAATTCCCCCATCCATGAGCAAGCAAACGTTATCGCGCCGCACCTTCCTCCAAACGGCAGCCGCAGCGACCGTAGCCACAAAGCTCAACGCTGCAGCACCTGCCCAAAACCCCGAGGTCCCCTACCCCGAAAACGGCACTCTCATTCCCGACGACGACTGGCGTCTCTGGATCGACGAAAGGGCCGAATGGAAGAACGACGAACTCTTCCTCCCCGAAGACATCTCCTGGCAAAACGGTGTCCTCTGCGGCAAATCCAAACCCCTCCCCGTCAACGAACCCACCGGCGGCTGGGGGACCCTTCGCGCCGACAACGGCATCAACATCACCCTCCCCACCACAGTCGAGCAGCACTACTGGGCCAAATTCGGCCAGCGCCCCTACACCCCGGAAGAGTACCGCTACGCAGCCGAAGACCCCGTCCCCCAAAACGGCGCCTACCTCGGCGTCTCCTGGTGGGGCAAGCAGATCCAGGTCCCCGCCGACTGGAAAGGCAAACGCATCTTCCTCCACATCCGTGGGGCCCGCCTCCGCGCCGAGGTCTTCCTCAACCGAAAACTCGTCGGCTACTCCATCATGGAAGAGCTCCCCTTCGAGTGCGACCTAACCAACGCCGCAAGCTTTTCAGAAGATGCCTCCGGCGGATTCAACCTCCTTGCCATCCGCCTCACCAACCCCTTCGGCCGCTACGACTGGGTCGACGGCCTCAACGCCCAGTGGGGGGCCGTCAAACTCTACCGCTCCCACGGCTTCGCCGGCCTCGACCGCGGCATGACCATCAGTGCGCATCCGACGGATATGCAGATCAATGGAGTACGTCTGCTTAATACGCCAGACCCGCGAACCATCTCACTGGCTATAGGCGTCGAGTCAGGTCGGCGTTTCAAGCCCGGCAACATCGAAGGCCTTGCATTCTCACTGTCTGTAACGGATGCACAGACAGGAAGCGACCTGAAAGAGATAAAAGTCTCAAATAGCATGTATGAGCAAATCGGAAGAGCTCATCAACTCATAGCAAACCTCACTTTTCCATCCT
>DATHQG010000195.1:0-7531 GCA_035483075.1 Edaphobacter sp.
AATCAGGCCCAATAGCTGGGACGCGCGACGCATTCCCCAACTGGCCGACGGGGGCCGCAACAAAGCAGGTGGCGTTGATCCTCTCAATTCATGATCACCAAAGCCTGCAGACTCTTCACCAAGGAAGCACCCATCGCCACAGGGGTCTTTATTGGTCTCGCCGAGGGCACCAAAGACTGGACCGACGGGGATCAGCCCAGCCTGGCTTCTCCTTGGTGAGTTTGACGCGGAAGCGTTTCGCTTCCCGACGGTTCAGGTCATGCGATGAATCGGTATTCGAAGTCAATTTCCTACAAGCCGGTTTTACGCCTAGGTGGATTGGATTTGTAAACACTGACCGACTTCTCCATTACCAATCCGCCCAAACTTCCCATAACCCCGTTTAGCTTCCGTATAGGCGACATTCCGGGAGCTTCGCCGGGCGACTCTAGTCGAAACCAAACGCAATCACGTTATCCACGTCGGAATCATTCCCATTCTTGAGTTCTGGTACTTCGAAATTGGCGCGTCTCAGATCGCCTTTGCCAACGACCCCAAACCAGTCTATTTTCCCAAAGCAAGACCGGATTCTCCGGCGGGGTAATATCTTACCGTCCACGTTCAGAAGAATGTCTCGGGGCTCAATTCCGGCGATAGCTGCGGCACCTCCCGGATGAACATCCTGAAATATCCAATGAAGCATGAGAAGAATTCCTCACCCTTCGATCGGACTGACATCTCGTCAAAACCTAGCAAAACATATACCTTGACAGACGAGATTCTCGATGATAGAGCTAATAAGGAAGGAGTTGTCTGTGTCAGCTTTCATCCGAAATGGCCCCCTTCTCGCCGTTGCAATACTTTCCTCCGCAATTCTTGGTGGAGGCGTATACGAGTGTCTTGTCATTGACCCGTTCTGGCCTAAACGGCCTGACCTGATTCAGCCAGTTCAAGGCGGTATATCGAGAGGTCGGTTTTGGTTACCATTCCACATAACCTTCGAAATCGTGTTGATTTTCTGCCTTATTCAGGCATGGAATTCTCCAAGTGTGCGAGTTTGGTTGTTGTTTGCTCTCGCTACTCATGCAGCGGCGCGCATATGGTCTGGTTTCGATTTCATCCCTAAGGCTCTCGCCTTCGAAAGGGCTACCGCAGTCGATCAGGCATCTGCGAAGCGCTGGACACAGCGAAGCCGCTTTCGTCTTCCGATTGCGCTGCTCACTTCGATCTTCCTGCTACGCGCTTTGGAAGCCGCTTTCCCGAGGTGAAGGAATGAAAAGAAAAGTCGAACCAATAACGAACATCGTCGAGCGCATTAGTATCGCTTTGCGAGGAGTCGGGGAACAAGTCGCGCTGACGGGAGAGATGGTAACCAACCATTTCGGTGTGCAGAGAACCGAGCGGGCAGGGCTTGATTTTCTCTACTCGCGAGGCGGCACTTGCACGGCAGGCGAACTGTCGAAGGCCACGGGCCTGACAACCGGATCTACCACTGCTTTGATCGATCGCCTTGTAGAGGGAGGGTACGCCGTGCGCGAGCCAGACCCAAGCGATCGGAGAAAACAGATCGTTCGCATTCCGCAGAAGGTGCTTGCGGATTGCGAGGCGGTGTACGCACCCATCCGCGCAAAAATGTTCAGGTTTTGGTCGAGCTACTCCGTCGAGGATCTGGAAATCGTGGAAGACTTCCTCACCCGGAGCACCCAAGTCCACGCTGAGTGCCTGAGGCGATCCAGAACAAGTGCTTCAGACACATCGAAGCGGGGGCGCGCTTGATTAGGAAAGGCACGCGTCCGCCGGTAACCGGTACAGCCTGAGGACTTCATGGGACAAGCAGCCGCGGCTCAGCCGCAGCCATTCCGAACCACTTTTGGCTTAGGTGCTTTTGACGCGCATACCACATCCTCGCGGATTTTGAGTTCTGAACTCCGTTTTCCACCGGTTACTATCGAGTCTTGTTTTGTTCAATTTATCTGAGTTTTGAGTCCATATTTTCCATCGGGAGAGACAGAAATCCATTTCGGTTGCTGTCAATGAAGCTGTCAATTGCTTTGCGATGTAGGGCAGAGCGGCTGCCGCTGTACTCAATCCCCCAAGGATCCATAAACCCTGATTGAGGATTTGCAGTATTTTTTTGGGATGGTGGAACCCCGTTTTTTTGGCGTGTGGGTCAGTGGAACATCTCCACTCAGAGCACGAAACAGTTGCTTGAAGCCCCCAGACGATGTCATCATCGCCATGCTTGCCCAACACCACATTTAACATCGCAGCGTCGGCCATCGCGGGAGCCTATGTGCTCGCAACCATCACGCTTTCCTCCATCGCCCGCAGAAGAATCAAAACCTCCTCCCAATACCTCCACGCCCGCCACGCACTTCCGCTCCCCATCACCGCCATCGCCTTTCTCGCCGCCAACTGCGGAGCCCTCGAGATCGTCGGCCTCGTCGCCACCAGCGCCAAGTACGGCCTCCTCGCCCTGCACTTCTACTGGCTCGGCGCAATCCCCGCCATCATCTTCCTCTCCCTCTTCATGATGCCCATCTACGCCCGCAGCGGGGCCATGACCGTCCCCGACTTCCTCCGCGTGCGTTACGGTCCCGCAACTCAGATCCTCAGCGCCATCACCGTCGCTCTCATGATGATCTTCGTCGCCGGTATCAGCCTCTACGCCATCGCCGCCGTCCTCAATCTCTTCTTCGGATGGCCCTTCTCCCGCATCATCATCGCCACCGCCATCTTCGTCCTCTGTTACACCCTTGCTGGAGGCCTCCGCGCCACTATCTACAACGAAATCCTGCAACTAGCCATCACTATCGCCGGTCTCGTCCCCCTCGCCTACCTGGTCCTCCACAACTTTCACGACATCGGTGGGATCCTGCATTCTCTCCCCACCAACATGCAGCATCTCTGGACCACGCTCCCAGCTCACGATCCCCACCACGCTCCGATGGACGTCATCGGCCTCGTCATCGGCCTCGGCTCCATCCTCAGCTTCGGCTACTGGTGCACCGACTTCGTCCTCATCCAACGCGCCTTCGCCGCTGAAAAAATCGAAGACGCCATCCGAACTCCGCTCTTCGCCGCCTTCGCCAAGCTCTTCTTCCCCATCCTTGTCATCGTCCCCGGCCTCGCCGCTGCCACCTTCTACGACAAAGGAGAATTCCCCCGCTACGACCAAGCCCTTCCATTCCTCATGCGTCACTACTACGGAAGCGCTCTCCTCGCCCTAGGTGTCGCCGCAATCCTCGCCAGCCTCATCTCCGGCCTCGCCGGCAACATCAACGCCCTCTCCGCTGTCTGGACCTACGACCTCTACCGCACACACCTCCGCCCCCGCCAGACCGACCGCCACTATCTCCGCGCCGGACGAATCGCAACCGCCACAGCCTGCCTGCTCAGTATCCTCACCGCTTACATCGCCCTGCGTTACAGCAACCTCATGGACTATCTCCAACTCCTCTTCTCCCTCTTCAACGCACCTCTCTTCGCCGTCTTCCTCCTCGGCATGTTCACAGGCTGGGCCACCCCAGCCGGCAGCTTCTCCGGACTACTGTGCGGAGTCCTCACCGGAGCAACCTACAACCTCGCCCTCCACCACGGAGCCATCGCCTACGGCAGCCAGATGATCGCCAACTTCTACGGAGCCATCTACGCCTTCAGCGCCTGTCTGTTCGTCACCACCGCCGTTAGCCTCTTTACGCCAAGAAAAAGCGCCGCAGAACTCCACGGCGTCACCTACTTCACGCAGGATCAAGCCACCCACCGCATCAGCACCCAATCCTACGTGCTAGCCGCGACGCTCCTCGCGACTTGCATAGCTCTAAACCTGATCTTCCGCTAAAGCGCGATTTAGGACGGATTGACCTATTCTTTCCCTTTTTGAAGCCGTCATCCTGAACGAAGTGATGGACCCCTGTATTTCGTCTTGCTTCTATTTTGTTTGCGGCAAGGCTGCAACTAATCGAATTCCGCTTTAGCCGCGCGCCACCCAATCACCGTCTGCGAGCCGGTCCCGTCGACTCCCGCACCACGAGCGAAGTCTTCACACTGAACTCCTGCCCCTCCGCATGAGAATCCCGCGCCGAAGACTCCAGCGCCGCAACAAACTTCTCCGCCATCTCATGCCGCGGCAGCCGCAGCGTCGTCAGCGGCGGATAAACAATATCGCTTAGCTCAATATCATCGAACCCCACAATCGAAAAATCCCCCGGCACCGACAGCCCAGCACGATGAATCACCCGCAACGCTCCAATCGCCGTCAGATCATTCGCCGCAACGATCGCCGTTGGCCTCTCTTTCATCGCCAATAGTTCCGTCATCGCCCTCTCTCCACCCGTGATCCGATAATCCCCTTCACGCAGAAACCGCTCATCGACCTTCAGCCCCACCCGCTCCACCGCCTTCACAAACGCTCGCAGCCGGTGGTCCGAAATCGTTCGCCCACTCGATCCACCGATATACGCAATCGCCTTATGCCGCAGATCCCTCAGATGTTCGGCCCCCTGATTCATCCCGCTCGTATAGTTGATCGAAACATCGCTCAATCCCGGCCCCGTCAATCTCCGGTCCATCGTCACCAGCGGTACCCGATTGTGAATCAGCGTCTCAATCGGCTCCGTCTCAATCTCCGAAGCCAGTAGCGCTACGCCATCCACCTGCCGCACCAGCATCCGATGGATCGTCTGCTGCATCCGTGACGCATGCAGGTCCGTCGTCGCCATCAGCATGTCCCGGTTGTTCTTCACCAGGATCGACTCAAAGCTGCGAATGAACTCCGGGAAAAACGGATTCGTAATGTCCGGAATAATCAGCCCATAGCTGCTGCTCTTCCCATACTTCAGCGTCGTCGCGCTGCCATTCGGAACAAACTTCAGCTCACGAATCACCTTGCGCACCTTCTCGGCCGTAGCCGGCCTAACAAGGCTCGAATCATTGATCACGCGCGAAACCGTTGCACTTGATACACCCGCAATTTTCGCAATGTCGCGCATATCCATCGTTCTGTTCTTCGCCTCCAGGCCGCCTGCCAAGGCTATCTTATGTTGAACCACCACAATTTTCATTGAAAATGTATACGCGTACATTTATCGTTCCTGTGCGTCGAAGCGAATCCTTCTTTCGTCCCTGAAACATCACGATTATTCCCAAAATTCGATTCATAGCACCCACTCCAATCTCATAGGTTACACATGAACAACAATCGCGTCGAGCAAGAAGCCACTATACCCACGATAAGCCGCCGTCAATGGCTAGCCCAGGTTCCACTCCCCGCTGTAGCAGCCGTCATGGGAACCATGGCCACCTCCGCTCCACCCGCACACGCCGCCCAAACCGGAACAACCGCCAGCATCCTCGGCGCGCGCATCTACAACATCCGCGACTACGGAGCTAAAGGCGACGGCACCACCCTCGACACCGCCGCACTCCAAGCCGCCATCGACGCCTGCACCGCAGACGGTGGCGGCACCGTCCTCGTTCCCGGCGGAACCTTCCTCATTGGCGCCACCGAGCTCAAAAGCAACGTTACCCTCCACATCACCGCCTCCGCAAAACTCCTTGGAAGCGCCGACGGCAAGCAATATCACGCCGTAGACGCCATCCCCCTTAGTGGCGACACCACCCTCGTCGACGGCAACTGGGCTCTCCTCTACGCTGTCCGGCAGAAGAACGTCACCGTCGAAGGCCCGGGCACCATCGACGGTCAAGGCACTCAATTCCACTCTCAGGTTCGCGGTACCCCGCCGCCCAGCGGGATCGGCGGCAACAAGCGTCCCTACCACATACTCACCTATCAGTGCGAAAACCTTACCATCCGCAACATCGACCTCGTCGATTGCGCTTATCACAGCATCCGCGTCATCGGAACCAAACGCGTCCACATGGACACCATCTACATCCATAACCGCGTCAACGGCAACAACGACGGCTTCCACTTCATCAGCGCCCAGTACGTCACCGTCAACAACTGCATCATCCCCTCGCAAGATGACGCCTGCGCCCTCTTCGGAAGCTGCAAATTCGTCACCATCACCAACAGCATCTTCAGCACCCGCTGGTCCGTCTTCCGCTTCGGCGGAGGCTTCCCCGAAAACATCGCCATCTCCAACTGCGTCCTGTACGACGTTTACGGCTGCCCCATCAAGTTCCAGGGAAACCCCGGCTCCCGTTACGAAAACATCTCCTTCTCCAACATCGTTCTCCAAAACGTTACCGGCCCCATCCACGTCGCCGTAGGCCCTCGCGCTCCTCGCGCCGTGGCCGCCGGAGCGCCGACGCAACCTGCCACAGACGACATGCACGCCAACGCTCAAGACCCCAACAACGAACCAGCGATCATGCGCAACATCTCCTTCAGCAACATCCACGGCACCGTCACCACCGACCCGCCGCAACTCGCTGAAGCCACGGTAACCAGCACAGCCAACCCCGGCGAAAGACACTCCTGCATCACCCTCAACTGCGTCGGCGGAGCCACCATGGAAAACATCACCCTCGACAACATCAACCTGACCTTTGGCGGCGGAGGCACAGCCGAAGACGCAGCCCGTCGCGACCTCCCGCAGATCGCCGGCGAGTACTTCATGATGGGACCCATGCCCGCCTACGGCCTCTACGCCCGCGGCGTCAAGGGACTCACCCTACAAAGCATCCGCCTCCAGGTCGCCACACCCGACCTGCGCCCAGCGCTCATCTTCGAGCACGTTCAGGACGTCGCCATCAACGGCCTCAACGTCCAGGCCAACGCCTCAGCCGAGTCCGCCCTGCGCATCATCGACAGCAAAGACGTCCTCCTAACCGCCCCACGCCTCCTCACCTCAACTAACACCTTCCTCCAACTAGAAGGAGCAGGCAACGAACGCATCACGATCGACGGAGGAGACATCTCCAAAGCCCAGAAACCCCTAACCCTAGCCGACAAAGCCACAAAAACATCCATCAAAATCAGAAGCTAGCCCCAAACGAAAGCGGCGAAAAACAGACAAAATGTCTCGCCGCTCCGTCTTGTCTTTATCCGTGTTGATCCGCGGTCGCGTCTTAAAGATCAGATCTCCATCTGATCAACCTGCGCCTGTTTCACATCTTATTGATCGCCGGCGAATCGATCGTCTTCCCATCCGCCATAGCACCAAACTTCCTCACATCAAACATCCCGCCGCCGCTGGCATCTTTTTCCGCTGCTGCTCCTTTAGGAGCATCAGAAGCCGAGGCCGGCAAAGCAAAACCACCCAACCGCACCCCGGCAAGCTTTAGAAAATCCCTGCGAATTACATCCATAAAACTGTCCCCCCCTTTCATCTGTCCCAAAGCAGTTACGAATCTTCGAAGCCTACCGGGTCACCCGCAAGAACAACACGCCATGTACTGACAGAGGCTATACACAATCGGACGTCCGGTGCTTCGTAGCGCGTCCCGCATCTTCACATACGCGTCCACCATCATCTTGTGCGCCGCTTCAGGCGTGGGAGCCGCTTTCATCTCTACCCTCAACCCGCAAAGATCGTACTTCAGATAATCGATCCCCCAGGCAGCATACGTCCGAGCGTCCTGTATT
>DATHQG010000196.1:0-4568 GCA_035483075.1 Edaphobacter sp.
CTCAAGTTAACGAACGAGGAACATTCCATCGATGAGATCGTCTCTCATCTTTCCCATCTGCTGCTCCAAGCTAAACTAGACCCCATTGACCGGACGCGCCCTGATGCCCGTAGCGGCATCCAACCCGTCTAAGGTCATAGCCGACGATCGCACCCGTTCCCGCATCTTTATGCCAGTCAAACTCAAGTACGGCAACAACCCGAGCACAACGATCAAGTCTTCAAGTCTGATGCATTCTCGACTATTCCGCGTCGTGCTGATCGGGTTGCTTGGCATCTTTCTGGTTGGCTCGATTGTCTTCGGCTATTTCTACTACCACTACCAGCGTGTGGTCGATGACCGCCTCGCCTCCGGCCCAATATTCGCCAGCGTGTCGCAGATCTATGCCGCGCCGCGCGAGGTCCGCGATGGCCAGAAGCTCTCCGCCGCCGCCATCGCCGCAGACCTTCGCCAGGCCGGCTACAACAACAATCCGCAGCTCGGGACATTTCAACTCAACGCGGACAACATCTTCATCAAGCCCGGTCCCGAGAGCTACCACAACACCGACGGAGCAACCATCAACACAAGCGGCGGCATAGTGCAGAGCATCACCGCCGAAAACGGGGCCGCCCTCAGCGCCTACGAGCTCGAGCCTCAGCTCATCACCGCCCTCTCCGAAGACAAGAACCGCACCAAGCGCCGCCTCGTTACCTATGACGAGATCCCTCCGCGAATGGTCCAGGCAGTCATCGCCATCGAAGATCGCAGCTTCTTCGAGCATGGCGGCATCAACTACATGCGCACAGCGAAGTGCGCCTTCGTCGATATCATCTCGCATCACATGTCATGCGGAGGGTCCACCCTCACTCAGCAACTTGCCCGCGGCTTCTTTTTGACGCCGGAGAAGCGCGTCACCCGCAAGCTCCGCGAGTTATTCATCACCCTCCAACTTGAAGCCAGATTCAACAAGAAACAGATCTTCGAGATGTACGCCAACCAGATCAACCTCGGACAGCGGGGCAGCTACGCGATCAACGGGTTCGGCGAGGCCGCCCAAACCTTCTTTGGAAAAAATCTCGGCCAGCTCGACTTGGCCGAGTCCGCCCTTCTCGCCGGCACCATCCAGAGCCCCACTCGTCTCAACCCCTATCGCCATCCAGAGCGTGCAATGGAACGGCGCAATCTCGTGCTCGACTCCATGGTCGAAACCGGCGCCATTACTGCCGGTGAGGCCTCACGCGCCAAAGCCGAGCCTCTCCGTTTGGCACCTCCCAACATCGACGCCAGCGAAGCTCCGTACTTCGTCGACCTCGTCCATGATCAGCTTGTCCAGCGCATTGGCGACCAGGACCTTTCGCACCAGAGTCTCCGCATCTACACGTCGCTTGACCCCGAGTTGGAACGCGCAGCCTCCGAGGCCGTTGAGATCGGCATGAAGAACGTGGACGAACTCGTACGCAAGCTGCACAAAACCCCGAAAGGCGAGGAGCCGGGCCCGATCACCTATCCACAGGTTGCTCTCGTCGCCATCAATCCCCATACTGGACAGATTCTCGCGCTCGTCGGCGGCCGCAACTACGGCATCTCCCAGCTCAACCACGCGGTCTCCGAACGGCCCACCGGCTCCGTCTTCAAGCCCTTCGTCTACGCCGCGGCCTACAACAGCTCTCTCAACGGACTCTCTCTCGGCGACAACGGCGTCTTCACCGCGCTCACCCAGCTCAACGACGAAGAGACCACATTCACCTACGATAACGGCCGTCAGGAATACACGCCAAAGAACCTGATCAGCGGCTATCACGGCGACGTCACCGCAGCCTACGCCCTCGCACACTCCCTCAACGCCGCCACTGTTCAGCTAGGGCAGATGGTCGGCTTCGACAATGTAGCGTCCCTCGCGCGCGCATCCGGCATTGTCAACGCACGCGGGACCCCGTCGGTCGCCATCGGCACTTACAACGCCACCCCCATCGAGATGGCCGGTGCCTACACTGTATTTGCCAACAACGGCGTCCACCTCTCCCCGTGGATGCTCGCCTCTGTCCGTAACGCGAACGGCGACATCGTCTCCGACTTCTCTCCGGAAGCCAAGCAGGTCATGGATCCGCGAGCGGCCTATCTGACCCAATCCCTGCTCGAAGGCGTTATGAACTACGGCACCGCCGCAGCAGTGCGCGGCCATGGTTTCACAGCACCGGCCGCCGGCAAAACCGGCACCAGCCACGATGCATGGTTCGCTGGCTACACTTCGAATCTCCTATGCATCGTGTGGGTCGGCAACGATGACTACACCGACATCAAAATGGAAGGCGCTCACGCCGCCGCCCCCATCTGGGGCGAGTTTATGAAGCGCGCTATACAGCTTCCCCAATATTCCGACGTCAAACCCTTCACTGCTCCCGAGGGCGTCACCACCGCCCACATCGACAAAACCTCAAACCTGCTGGTTGACTCCACCTGCCCAAACAACAGTCTCTACGTAGCCTTCCTCGACGGCACTGCACCCGTCAACACCTGCAGCCAGATGGGCGAAAGTCCGCAGAACTTCATCCAGAAGATCTTCGGAATTGGCGGCAACAAGCCAGCCACACCTGACGCGGCCCGGCCTGCAACCACGCCACCACCTGCAACAGGCGCACCAATCGTTCGGACCCCACCCAACACGCCCCCCGACGGCAACGCCCCCGACACCACCCAGCAACCCGCGCCACCCAAGAAGAAAAACTTCCTGCAAAAGATCTTCGGCGGCGGCAAAGACAAGGACAAACAACCGCAGCCGCAGTCACCCCCGCCGCAATAACACTCGCTGTCCTTCCATTGAAGGTATCACTCTCACCGAGGACGTCTATCAATCCGCCCCACTGGAGCGCCCGTCTCATCCATTCCAACCCAAGGCTGACACCCCGGACACCAATACGTCGACCGAGCCTGCACACCCTGCTTCCGCATCGTCACAATCGCCCCACATCTCCTGCACTCCTGTCCTTGACGTCGATACACCCATAATCGCTCTCCACGGTCCATAGCATGAGTCGTCCTTCGACTCCCGGTATGGGTCACGATCCCGCCATGCCCATCCGCCACATTTTCCTTCATGTAGCGTTGCGCGAAATCGACCATCAGTTCCATTTCACGCCGCGTGATCGTCCGCATAGCACGAAATGGATTCACGCCGGCGGCAAACGCTACCTCGCTCTTATAGACATTCCCCAACCCGGCAAGCACACGCTGATTAAGCAGCACCACCGCCACCTCCGCATTTGGATTCTCCCGCGCATAAGCGGACAGGCGCGCCACTCCAGCCTCCACGGAGAAGCTCTCCGACAAAACATCCGGCCCCAGCTTCGGCACCTTGTCGCTTCTCTCTAAAGACCGGGCCGTATGAAACTCTGCCACCGGCACATTGAACGCCACCGCATCCCAATCTGCCGTTCGAATCACTACTCGCATCCGGGCCCGTCCCATCTGCCATCGCTCACCAGTGCGATACAGGTGCCAGCTCCCGCTCATCAACATATGCGTAACCAGAATCAAGTCGCCCGAAAAATAAATCAGGCACCACTTCCCCCGCGACTCCACCTTCTCCACCACCCGCCCCACAATAGGCGCATCATCATTCACCCGAGCAAGCTTGGCCAGCCCAGTCTCAAATCCCGTAACGACCTTGCCCCCAATCGCCTTCTGCAGCGCCCGCGCCGCTCGATAGATTGTGTCTCCCTCAGGCATTCGCGCTCGCTCCGCTACGTTGTCCGGGTAACGGTGGCAGGTTTCGCCGCACATTAAATCCCATCGCTCCCGCAGCGAAGCCGGCATCCAGCAAAGCTCGAGCCATTGCACTTTCCGCCACAGCGACACCATTCACCGTCGAAACCAACAGTCCCGCCCGTCCCGCATCGTCCTCTCCACGCTCCCCCTGCACTCGCCCTACGAGGAACTCCGCCAGGCTCCGCGCCACTTGTGATCGTTGCGGCTCCTCCTCCGGCAGAAACACCTGCAGGTTTGGGTTCCCTCGCCGCAAATAAGCCACCAGCGCGCCATCGCAGAGGACCACTCTCGCCCCTACACTCCGAGTCAGCGACGACCCCGCGTCTGGCGCCGCCGGCCAACGCATCAGCGCCCCATAGGGGTTCGCCGGATCGGTAGCCGCAAGCTGCAGCATCTCCACCCTGTCCTGCTGCACCCGCAGCGAACGCAGCAGGTCAACCGCGGCGGGCATTGCAAACTGTGTCGCACCGAGGTCCGCCGCAAAATACCCTCGCCGAATCTTGCCACTCTCCTCCAGCGCCTTCATTACGTCGTAGATAGCCGAAAAGCCGCCTGGCAGATTCTCCGCATGCGCCGTCTCGCGAAACACCACGCCGTACCGCGTCAACAACTGCTGGGCAATAGCATGGCTCCATGCGGTCGCATTACGCGAGTCGTCAAACGCCACCGCATTCAAACTCCAGCGACCCTGCGCGGTCGGTGGAGTCGTCCGCCGCGAACGGAATCCAGCCTGGTTATGCACCCGCCGCGCAGGCTTCGAACGTCCACCCCCCGCCGGTTTCTCGCAATAAGCCCGCAGTGCATGAAGGGCGTCGTTCATC
>DATHQG010000197.1:0-3036 GCA_035483075.1 Edaphobacter sp.
ATCGAGAGTTTCCTTGCCGAAGACCTGATAGACGCGCTCACTGTATCCCGCTACGGGCGGGGCAACCAGCATGGCATTGGTGGCGGAATGCAATTCAAAATGTTTTTCCGGATGAGCCAGCGCATAGTGGGTAACCAGCGAGGCGATGTGCGAGAGTTCGGTTGATTCTGCTTTGAGGAATTTCTTGCGGGCGGGAGTATTGAAGAAGAGATCGCGGACGGTGATGGAGGTTCCTTCAGGGAGACCGGCTTCTTCGACGCGCGCCATCTTGCCGCCGTTGATTTCGAGGATGGTGCCGGCCGAGGCTTCTCCCGCGCGCGTTTCCAGGTGCAGGCGGGAGACCGAGGCAATCGAGGGCAGGGCTTCGCCGCGAAATCCGAGGGTGGCTACGCTTAGGAGATCTTCTGCGTCCTTGATTTTTGAAGTGGCGTGGCGTTCGAAGGCGAGCATGGCATCGTCGCGGACCATGCCGCATCCGTTGTCGGTGATCTGAATCAGCTTTTTTCCGCCGGCTTCGATGTTGATCTTGATGCGGGTTGCGCCTGCATCGAGCGCGTTCTCGAGCAACTCCTTTACGACCGAGGCTGGGCGTTCGACCACCTCGCCGGCGGCGATCTTGTTGGCGACGTGTTCGGGGAGGACGTGGATGCGGCCCATGAAAGCAGTTCTCAGTTCTCGGTTCTCAGTTCTCAGTGGCGGTGGGGACAGGGTCAGTTTCGCAGATGGTGGGGTGGAAGGCAAAGAGTTGGGGTGCACGGAGGGTGGAGCGGGGCTTGCAGTCGTGCGTTAGAGGCTTGCTTAGGCGGCTGGCCGTGCGGGCAGAGGTTGAAGGGGTGATGGCAACGCCCTGCGGGGCTTGTTAGCGGCTGCCGGAGGGTAAGGGATCCTTCGACTGCGCCTGATCGTCCTTTGGACGATCAGGCTCCGCTCAGGATGACAGAGTGTCTCGGTCCAATCTAGTTCTCTGTGGGTTCGACTTTGGATTTGGGCGGGGGCAGGGCTCTTGCCGGCTTGGCCGGGGTTGCTGGAGCGGCGGGCGCGGCTGGAGCGGCCTTGGCTGAGGTCTTGCGGATCTCGATGCCGTCGTGTTCGTTGTTGAGGACGATGTGGGAGGCGGCGTTGCCCACGGTGCCAGCGGCTTTGGCCTCGCGTTCGCCGTTGTCAATCTTCAATTCGGGGAAGTCGGACTGGATTTCTCCGTCGCGAGTGTGGGCGTCGACGTGGAAACCGGCCTTGTCGGGCACGCTCAGATGAATGTCGCCGTTGCGGCTGTCGATTTGCACGTTGCCGAGCGAGCGCATGGAGACTTCGATGCCACCGTTTTCATCCTGCACGCGGACATCGCCGGAAACTTCATCCAGGCGGATCTGCTTGGAGCGCGTGGAAAGGTGCAGGGGGCCGGCGAGCTGGTCGGCGTGGAGGTCATCGGAATCAAGGTCGAGATCGCCATCGAGGCGGGAGAACTCGAGGTCGGTGCGGGATGACTTGAAGGCAACGCCTTTGCTGATGCGGGCGAGTTTGACGCTCTCCTGGAATTCGCCGTCGAACTGGGCGGCTCCCTTGATATCGGTGACGGAAACCTCGTTCAGGCGGCCGTCGATGTGGACGTCGCCAGTGATCTGCTCGACCTTGGCGGAACTTTTTTCGAGATTCAGTCTAACGTTGCCAGTGATGTCTTCGACGGAGACATCGCCGTGCTGGTTGTTGATTTCGACTTCGCCGTCGCGGCCGATCACGGAGACTTCGCCCCGGCGAGAAGTTATCTGCACCGTCATCTTGCGAGGGATGGAAATGTCGAGATCACTTTGCACGGAGTGATTGCCGGCGGCTTGAGTTTTGGCGTCGAGCGTTAACAGACCGCCGGTGGCGGTGAGGGCCGGCTTTGTTGCCTGGTTGTATTTGTCGGCGTCGCTCTGGCCATCTGCGCCCACGCGTTTGCGCACGGTGACGGTGATTTTGTTGTCGGTGGAAGTGGTGACGCGGACGGCGCCGTGGTCGTTGTTGACGCGCAGGCTGGTAGTGGCGGGCGGGATGTCCTGTTCGAGGTGATCGTCGAAGTTGAAGGTTTCGCCGAAGATGTTGTCGAGGTCGCCATCGTCGATGTTCATGTTGTCGCGGAGTTCGCCCCAGTTGAAGCGCGCAGCCTGGGTGGCCATGAGTCCGCAGACGACGATGAAGATGACCAGGAAAACGCCGCCGGCGCCGATGCCGCGAGCGGGTACGCCGTCGCGCTGGGCTTGCTGATACTCGATGAGTTTGATGACGCCCCAGAGAATCAACAGCGCGGGCCAGTAGTGAGCGAACAAGGTTCCCAGGCGCATCCAGGAGAGCATGTGCAGGTTGCCTAGCAGGAAAACGATGCCGATCACGATCAGAACCACGGGTCCGGCGAAAGAGCGGCGCCGGTGGCGTGGTGGAAGGGGCGGTTGAACAGGATATTGAACCGGTTGAGCCGGATTTGGAGGGGTCGGGTTAGACATGGTGCACCTCGCCGGAAGAAGACGTTGGCCCTTGATTCGAAAGCGACGGATCGGGCGGCGGGGGTGGTTGAGGTGGGGCGATGGAAGCCGGCCCCGGGGGCGGCGGACCGACGTGTCCCTCGGACGAGGCGTTGTTCTGCAGCAGTTTTACGATGCCGACGACGAGAATCCATGCCGGCCAGGTGCGGTTGAGCTCGGCAATATTCATGGTGTGGAACAGGAACAGGACGCCGGTGGTAAGCACCATGGATGGGCCCATCAGCCAACGCGTACTGCAACGTCCACAGCCACAGAGTCGCTGGGAACGTTCCCAGTTCCGGTAAAACATCCAGCCGCCGAGGAAGATGAGAATCAGCGGCCAGAAGCGTTCGAAGCCGTATTCCATGATGCCCATGGTGTGCAGCAGAAAGAGCACGCCCAAGCCGATCAGAATCACGGCGCCGACGGGCAGTTTGCCGCTGTCAAACTTCTCGCCCATGCTGAAGGTCTGGCCGAGGCCCATGGGATCGGGTACGGGCTGGCCCTCTTGAAGAGCGCGGGCCGTTCGTACGGCATC
>DATHQG010000198.1:0-4505 GCA_035483075.1 Edaphobacter sp.
GAGGGGGCTAATTCGAGTGGCACGAAGGGCCGGGACAAGGCTGGCCACGAAGGCTACAAGGACAAGAAGGACGGTCACGGCGACGAAGGTGAGGGTGTCGTGGGCGCTTACGCCATAGACCATGCTCTTGACCAGACGGCTGAGCGAGTAGGCTGCGACGAGTCCGATGACGATACCAATCGCTGTCGGCTTAATGGCCTGAGTGACGACGAACTGCATGACATCGCTACGCGTTGCTCCAAAGGCAATGCGCAGCCCGATGTCCTTCATGCCGCGTTTGACCGAGTAGGCGAGAACGCTGTAGATGCCTACCGTGGAGAGGACGAGAGCGAGCAGGCCGAAGATGGAGAGGAGCTGCATGTTGGCGCTGTTCTGAGAGAGCGTTTCCTCGACGAACTCTTCGAGCGTGAGGACGTTGTCGACGGGGACGTCTTTGTTGACCTGATGCACGGCGTCTGTGATGGCCGTGGCGAGGGTGCGTGGAGCGACCGTGGTGCGGACGGCTAGAGCCAGAGGTACGGACCTCCAGGACTCCTGTGATGGGGTCGAGACCTGGGCCGCGGGCCAGTAAAGGCTGGCGATACCGGTGGAGTTGTTGAGGCCGGTCTGTTTGACGTCGCCGACGATTCCAACGATCTGACGGTCCTTGTCCGGAAAGAAGGACAACTTGAGGTGATGGCCTATGGCGTCGCTGTTGGGCCAGAACTGTTTGGCCATTGACTGGCTGATCACGACGACAGGTGCGGAGGCGGCCCGGTCGTCGTCCGTGATGGCTCGGCCCTGAAGCAGCGGAATGCGCATGGCGCTGAAGTAGCCTGAGGTCACGACGCGGACGGAGACCTCGGGCTGTTCGGACAGGGCGACGACGGGACGACCTTCGACGGCGACCGGCTGGTTTGAGCCGCCGTTGAGGGGCAGATCGTCGATCGCTCCGGCGGATTCGACTCCGGGCAGGGCGCGGATGCGGCTAAGCACCTGATCGAAGAACTGGGACTCTTCGGTGGCGCTGGCGAAGAGTTTTTTGTTGACCTTGACGTTCATGGTGAGGACATTGTGCTGATCGAAGCCCGGGTCGATGGTTTGGAGCTTCCAGAGGCTGCGGACCATCAGTCCGGCGCCGATCAGCAGGACCAAGGACAATGCGACCTCGACGACGACCAGAGCGGAGCGGGTGGCGCTGCTTCCACTGACGGCGTCGGTACGGCCGAGGCCCTGCTTGAGTGCGGTGTTGACATCGCCTTTAGTCATGTTGAGAGCGGGCAGCAATCCTGCGAGGACGCCGGTTGCGATGGAGAGCACGAAGGTAAATGCGAGCACAGGTGCGCTGAGGCCGATGTCACCGAGCTGCGGCAACTGGTTGGCAAAGAGCTTGAGCAGAAGCTGAATCCCGAAGTGAGCGGCGAGCAGACCAAGGGCCCCACCGATGATTGAGATCAGGACCGATTCTCCGAGAAGCTGTTGGATGATACGAGAGCGGAGCGCTCCCATTGCGGTGCGGATGGCGATCTCTTTGCGGCGCGAGAAGGTGCGGGCGAGGAGAAGATTGGCGACGTTGGCGCAGGCGATAAGGAGGACGAAGGCGACGGCACCGAGCATCATCAGCAAAGCGGGACGAATATCGCCGACGGTCTCATCACGGAGGGGATGAATGACGACGCCCCATCCTTTGTCCTCGGCGGGGTAGGCCTGCTCGAGGCGCTGGGAGATGGTGTTCATCTCGGCCTGCGCCTGCTCGACGGTGACTCCGGGTTTGAGGCGGCCGACGGCGAGGTAGTTATGGTTATTGCGAACTGCTGCTGCGGCAGGGGTGAGGGCCACGGGAACCCATATACGGGCGAAGCCTGGCTTGTTCATCGCCGGACCCATGACGCCGACGATGGTGTAGGGATCGCCGTCGAGGTTGATGGTTTTGCCGACGGCCCCGGGATCGTTGGCGTAGTGAGTCTGCCAGAACTTGTAGCTGAGGACGACCACGTGGTTCTGGCCAGGGTTGTTTTCGTCTGGGCTGAAGACGCGGCCGTGGATGGGTTGGACTCCGAGGGCGGAGAAGAAGTCTGTGCTGACGGGGCTGGCGGGGATGGATTCGGGTTTGCCTGCGCCGGTGATGTCAACGCCTGCGCCGGTGTAGATGGCCATCTTGTCGAAGAGGCGAGATTGCTTCTGCCAGTCGAGGAAGTTGGCGGGTGAGATGGCGAAGGTCGACATGCCTGGGAAGCTGGACTGGGGAGGGGTGTGCCATATCTGCACGATGCGGTCGGCGTCACGGTAGGGGAGAGGCTCGATGAGGACCTTGTTGACGATGCTGAAGATCGCAGTGTTTGCCCCGATGCCGAGAGCCATGATGAGGGCCGCAGTCAGAGCAAAGCCGGGGTTTTTCATGAGAAGTCGAAGCGCGTATCGAAGGTCTTGCAGGAGTGCTGACATGCACCTACCTCCACTTGCACTGGGCCCCCGTTTGCACCTGGACTTGCATCTGGTGAAGCAATTCCGTCGCCATTGGGCCAAAGATGGAAGCTCAGGATTATCAGCGTTTTTGTGAACGACGGAGGAACGTCTGTGTCCGTTGATGAGAAGAGGCGTCCGTTTTCGAACAGGAGTTGGAGATTGCTGTTGTCCGATTGCTACCGGCCTGCCAGTGGACACACATCGCGATGAGGCCGCGGTGTGTCCACTTGGCCTGGTTTTCGGCGCTTATGGTCTTGGGGCGGATGGGTTGGTTTGCCATAGGCCTAAGGGGGCGCCGGTGGGGTCGATGATGATGCTGAACCAGCCCATGTGGGGGACCTCCTGGGTGTCTCGCATGATCTTTGCGCCGAGGCTGGCGGCTTTCTTGGTGGCGGCGTTGATGTCGTCGACGAGGACGTAGGGAAGCCACGCGGATGGGGCGCCGGGGACTGGGTGTTGCATCATGCCGCCGCCGGGGCTGTCGGCGGATGGCTTGAAGGTGGAGTAGATCATGCCGCCGCCCATGTCGGTGTCGCTGATCTTCCAGTCGAAGAGGGTGGAGTAGAAGGTCTTGGATTTGGCGACGTCGGTGGAGGCGAGTTCGACGTGACAGAAGGAGTTTGCCATTGGGTGGGTCCTTTCGGTTGTGAGATGGAGTTGCGGGCCCGTAGCTAGCGAACGCGGGAATTGTATCCCAGTGAGATGAACGGGGTAGGGGAGAAAGTTTTCTGCGGAACGGAACCGTTTTGAGGGAGGTTGCGTAGATAGGTCGTACCTCACGACGGCCGGAGAGAATATCCATGCACGATACCCTTGTCACTTTTCGCCAGTTTTTGAAGTCGCCCGGATATGCGATCACTGTGGTGATTACGCTGGCGCTTGGTATTGGGGCGAATACTGCGATCTTTACGCTGGTCCATGCAGTGCTGATGAAGTCGCTGCCGGTGGCCGATCCGAAGTCTCTGTATCGTGTGGGAGACCTGGACGATTGTTGCGTCAATGGCGGGTTTGAGAACGACAACGGCGACTTCGATCTGTTTTCGTGGGAGCTGTACAAGCACTTTCAGGACACGACACCGGAGTTCGAACGACTGGCCGCGATGCAGGCGGGCGGCAACTCGATGATCGTGCGGCGAGGGTCGGAGCCGGCGAAGTCGGAGGCCACGCAATTTGTCTCGGGGAATTTTTTTACGACGTTTGGAATTGGTCCTTATGCTGGACGTGTGTTGACGGACAAGGACGACACTGCGGGGGCAGCCCCGGCAGTGGTGATGAGTTACCAGGCGTGGCAGTCGGACTATGGCGGCGACCCTGCGGTGGTGGGGTCGACGTTTTATCTGCAGGGGAAGCCTACGACGGTGGTGGGGATAGCGCCGCCGGGGTTCTTCGGGGACAGGATACGGAGCGGTCCGCCGGCGATCTGGATCCCGTTGGCGAACGAGCCGGTGATCGAAGAGAAGAACACGCTTTTGCATGTGCCGGACAGCAACTGGTTGTATGTGGTCGGGCGATTGAAGCCGGGCGTGAGTGTAGCCGCGTTGACGGACAAGATGTCGAGCCGGTTGCGGGAGTGGCTGGCACAGGAGCCGCGATATTCGGTCAACGGCGGGGCCTCGATTATTCCGAAGCAACATGTGGTGATTGTGCCGGGGGGTGCGGGGATCCAGAACCTGCAGAAGGAGACGGGCAAAGGGCTCTATTTGCTGATGGCGATCTCGGCGCTGGTGCTGCTGGTTGCGTGCGCGAATATTGCGAACCTGATGCTGGCGCGAGGTGCGACGCGGCGAGCGGAGATATCCGTGCGGATGGCGCTGGGGGCGGCGCGGGCCAGAGTGATACGGCAGATGTTGACGGAGAGCTTGCTGCTGGCCTGCATGGGCGGACTGGCGGGGTTGGCGGTGGCGTATGCGGGGACGCGGACGATCCTGGCGCTGGCCTTTCCTGATTCGCCGCAGTTGCCGATTGCGGCCAGTCCTTCGCTGGCAGTGCTGGGGTTTGCGTTTGCGCTATCGCTGCTGACGGGGGTCGTATTTGGGATCGTTCCGGCGTGGATGACTTCG
>DATHQG010000199.1:0-11893 GCA_035483075.1 Edaphobacter sp.
GAAGCCGAAAACGTGTCGATAAGGACCACGTTTTCACCAGCAATCCCACCACAAATTCACCATCAAAAAACCACGTTCTGCACCCCGTTTTTGCCAAAACCCCCAGCAAAAACGAGAAAACCAGCTCCAGAAAAAAAATACTGCAAAAGCCTTCAAATTTTTGGCGGATCTGCTGCTGAAAGATTGGCGGTGCCAGGAAGTGGGTCGGTGAACGTGAGACGAGGACCGAGAGCATGGACTAGCTCTGGTATGTCGTAGTGGAGCACAACCCCAGGGAGAATGTCTTCCGGAGCATCAATGGGCATAGGGGCCGCGAGGAGGCTCGCGTAGCTCTCCAGCGCATGGTCGATCGTGACGTGCTTGAGCCGGGGATCCAGGACAGCCGCATGGAGGAGCACGAGGCCCAGATGGCCAGAGGCTTCGGCGCTGATCTGGTTGGGATCGCCTGTGCTGCTGCCCTGCATGAAGTTGACCGCCGCGATGACATCGTCGACGCGGAGACCAAGGAGGGTCTTGCCGACGAGTTCCGCACGGAGTTCGGTGAGATAGAACGGCCCGAGAATAGAGGCTTTGGTCTCTTCAACACCGGGTGGGCTGGGGCGCGGAGCGATGACAAGGACCGCGGTGCCAGAGTCCGCGAGGGCGCGGAATCTCTTGATCTCTTCAACGCGCGATGGTTCGAGCGCGGGGTCGAGGCTGTCCTTCAGAACGAGTAGAGCAGGATGCTTGCCATCGCCTGGACGGTAGAACTCGGCCTGGATGTTGATGCCCGGCGCAGTGGCGAGGGTGAAGCGGTGGCGGACATGGACGTCTCCCTCAGGTGGCGACGCCAGAGGCGGGGATTCCGTGTTGACGGGCGCAGCATCGCCAGGCTTCACAGTGGCATGGGTGACCTCGCGGATGGATTGCTGGAGCTGCGGCGGGGTCAGCGGCTTGGGTTTGGGCAGGGCCGCGTAGCGTTTGAGGGTCAGCGTATGGACGGTTTCGCTGCCAGGGTAGCTGGTGGAGACCTGACCGGTCGGGGTGACCTGAAATGCGGAGGCGGGAATGTCTGCGGGCAGCGCGAAGGGGCTTGCGCCCGGTGCTGGTGGAGGCGGAAGAACAGGTTTCGCGTCGGAGTTGGCAAGGTGAGTCAGGAAGAAGGACACGACCTGCTCGGTGATGGGGTGGAGGTTGCCGTGGCGGCCGATGCCAGTGATCCATTGCAGTGCAGCTGTGGCTGGGACCGAGTTTGAGGTGTCAGGGTTGAGGGTTGGGCCGGTGGGAATGCCGGGGGCCGGGTTGCCGGTTGGCGTTCCGGCCGATGCAGGGTCGAAGAGGGCGAAGAAGCGGCGTGCCTCGGTTGCGGTGGCGAGGGCCCCGGCGTAGGGGAACATGTCCTGTGCGGTCGAGATGATGGCGTAGGGACGCGGGGCGGCGAGTTCGACCCAGTCGGGGAAGTCGAGGCCGCTCGCGATGAAGTTGGGGGTAGATTGCTCGGAGTCCTGCGGGCCGAGGGAAGGCAGGAGGGTATCGAAGCTGGTGAGGTAGCAGGCTACAGCGATGGCGTGGACTCGGGGATCGAGTGCGCCGAGGAGGGCCGTCATGGTGCCGCCGCCGGAGCAGCCGAAGGCCCCGATGCGATTGGAGTCGATCTCGGGGCGCGATAGCAGGTAGTCGACCGCACGGATGCCGTCCCAGGCGAAGGTGCGTGCGAGCGCGTCCCCGATGAGAGTGGGCTGGAGGCCGGCTTCCCCATGCTCGCCGGTGGCGGCTTTGAGGAGGGTTTTTGAGCGATCGGCAGGGTCGGGATACTGGAGGCGCTCACCCTGCCCGATGGGGTCGTAGGAGAGGACGGCAAAGCCGTTGCGGGCGAAGGTGCTGGCAAAGGCGTAGTCGGTAACCTTGCCGGTGAAGCCGTGGCCGGGCGCGACGACGATAGCCGGGAGCTTTTGTTTCGGAGCGTCAGGGAGATAGAGAAGTGCGGTGACCGGAAAGTTGGGTTGGGAGTAGTAGAGGACCTTTTCAATGCGGAAGCCTTCAGCCTGCGTGGTGCCGAGGGACTTGGCGTTGAGTGGCGTCTTCTCCGGGAGACCGCCGATTAAGGTTAGGACTTTTTTGCGGACCTCGCGCTGCCGCGCTTCAGCCTGAGCGCGAGTGGTGATCTCAGCGATAGTGACGCGGCGGGCAGCGGTCTCTTGGGCGGCGATGTCGTCGAGATAGTTGGTAAGTTGGGCGCGGCCAATGTTGGAGTTGGGCTGGGCCGGAGGCGTGGTTTGCGCGAAGAGCGTCGCCGCAGCCAGGAGCGTTGTGACCGGGACAAGATGAAGGCTTAGCATCGTGCAGCCTTGATACACCGTGGCGCAAGGGAGGTCAATAGGTGGTCATACCAGTTTGAGAGGCAAGAACTAGACGTGTCGATGGGCGTGATTTGCGGAGTGCAGGTGTGATGCGTAGAGTTGCGATACATCGACAACCAGGCGGAGACGCGGATGGCTGGAACCTATGTGGAGGAGAGCTTAGTGCGGCGAGAGGCTGGCGGGCGGGCCGATGTCTTCGCGCTGATGGGGATTGCGCTCGTAGTGACGGCGATCCATCTGCTTACCAATAATCGTTATGGGTTCCATCGCGATGAGTTGCAATTTTTGAGCGACGCACGGCATCTGGATTGGGGGTTCGTGGCGTATCCGCCGTTCACGCCGTTTGTGGAGCGAATTGGGCTGGAGATCTTTGGCGTTTCGATGGTCGGGTTGCGGTTGTTTTCGGTCATCGCGCAGGCTTTGGCGATTGTTGTGACGGGGCTGATGGCGTGGGAACTCGGTGGTGGGCGGCTGGCGCAGATTATGGCGGCGCTGGTGGTGGCGACTTCGGGGCTGCCGGTGTTTGAGGGGACGGAGTTTCAATATTCGACGTTCGATTATTTGTGGTGGGTATTGATTGCGTACTTTGTGATTCGGCTATTGAAGTCGGAAGACCCGCGGTGGTGGCTGGCGACTGGGTTGGCGATTGGCGCCGGCTTGATGACGAAATATACGATTTGTTTTTTTATCGCAGGAATTCTTGGTGGGATGTTGTTGACTGCCGCGCGACGATATTTTCTTAGCGGGTGGTTCTGGGGCGGAGTTGGAGTGGCGCTGCTGATTTTTCTGCCGAATTTTTTGTGGCAAGTGCGGCATGGGTTCATCTCAGTGCATTTTTTGCAGCACATCCATGTGCGTGACGTGGGCGAGGGGCGTGCCAATGGATTTTTCCGGGACCAGTTCATCATCTGCGCGAACTTGTTTGCGGCGCCTCTTTGGATTGCGGGGCTGGTTGGTTTTTTGCACGACCGGCGGTATCGGATGCTGGGATGGATGTACCTGATTCCGCTGGCGCTATTTGTCATCGGCAAGGGGCGCGGGTATTACGTTGCTGCAGCTTATCCGATGCTGTTCGCGATGGGCGCGGTTGTTGGAGAGCGGTGGGTTGATTCGCTGAAGCGGGGTTGGCGACTAACGGTTGAGAGTCTGTTTTTTGCCGGGGTCGCGGCATGGGGCGTGCTTGCGTATTGCATTCTGGTGCCGCTGGCTTCGAGTGGGCCGCTGAGGCAGTTTGCGTTGAAGAACAATGGCGATCTGCGGGAGGAGATTGGGTGGGATGAGTTGCTGAAGACGGTGGCGGGAATTCGCGATTCCCTTCCCTCTGAGCAACGCGACCATGTCGGCGTGATCGTGGGGAACTATGGCGAGCAGGGTGCGGTTGAGATTCTGGGGCCGGCATACGGGCTGCCGATGCCGATCAGTATGACTAACTCGGCATGGTTGCGCGGGTACCCTACGCCGCAGCCGACGACATTGATTGTGCTTGGGTTTTCGGAGGAGGGGGCGAACAAGAAATTTTCCTCATGTCGGCTGGCGGGGCATAACGGCAACTCTGAGGGGGTGAAGAATGAGGAGAGCGAGGACCACCCAGATATCTTTGTGTGCGGACCGCCACGGGTACCCTGGCCGGAGTTCTGGATGAATGATCACCGGTTTGGTTAAGCTGGATTTTTTATTTTGTGGTGGGAGTGGCGTTTTTACAGGGGATTTTGCGATTTCCACAGTGTAAAAACGTGGTTTTTCTCTGGTTGTTAGTGCAATTTTGTGGTGATTTTTGTGGTTCTTAAGTGCACATTTTCAGGCCCGAAAAATTTTCCTCTTTTTCTGAATTTATTTTTGGTTTGACCAATTGGGACGACATCGAGATTTTCACTGCCGCGTGAGGCCGATAATGGCTGGAGTCTAAACAGCTCGGGCGCGAGTGAGGCGCTGGCGGAGTTGGGCGGTGGCTTCGCGGTGGCAGAGCAGGCAGAGGGTGCGGAGGTTGTCGAGGTCGCATTGGCCTCCGCCTTCGGCTACGGGGCGGAAATGGTCAGCGTCCCACAGGCTTCGGCGGGACGTGATGGACTTCATGCCATAGAGGTGCAGGCCGGCGATGCGGGCGGGGCCGCGGGCCCGTTTGAGGGCGTTGTAGGCGGCGATGGTGTCGATGTGGCAGACGGCGCAGATGCCCTGGTCGCGGGCGAAGACCTGGTCGCGGAGGTAGCCGGGGTCGGTGCGGAGACGCCATTGATGGACGCAGTAGTCGGAGCAGAAGGTGCGGCGGCGTTTGGCGAGGACCTCCAGTTCGCACCATCGGCAGAGAGGCAGGCCGTTGGGGCCTCGGGGTAGTGCGTGGCGAGTAGTGCGGCCGCCGGAAAGAGTTCGTGAGGGGAGCATGGATCTACTTGTCTGGCCTGTGTTCTTCGGAGATGCGTTGCGAATCGGGGCTGTGATTGGTTTCAAAGTGTGAAATCTACCTCGATGGGGTCGATGAGAGGCAGGAGCCAGGTAAGGAGCCGCTCGTGAACTGGATGAGCGTTGTAGGCTTCGAAGGCGGCGCGGTCGGAGAATTTCATGAAGCCGCCGAACTCATAACCTTGTGCGCGGGGTGAGGTGTTGAAGCCGGCAGCCGAATCCAGGATGCCGGGGACCCTTGTACGAAGAGCGTTGACCTCGTCGAATACTCGCTGCTTCTGCTGCCCGGTGACACCTTGTTTCCAGCGGAAGGAGAACATGTGGATGAACATGGCAATAGTGTAACCATCGAGCCTTAGAATGGGGATTGATCGAGGCGGTACAGGATTTGATTCCGACTGCAAGGAGATGGAGAGATGTCGAAGACACAGTCGATGATGGTGGCGCTGGGAAGTGTGGCTCCGGCGTTTGAACTGATAGATGTGGTGAGCGGGAAGGCCGTGGGGCGGGACGATGTGTTCGCCGCGGTCTCGGACGATGCACGGGCGGATGGCGCGAACTGCGCGACCCGATGCCATGGGCTGCTGGTGATGTTTATCTGCGTGCACTGCCCGTATGTGAAGTATGTCGAGGAAGAGCTGGCGCGGATTGGGCGGGACTACGAGGGCAGGATCGCGATGGTGGCGATCTCGTCGAATGATGTAGAGACGTTTCCGCAGGACTCGCCTGAGGAGATGAAGAAGCAGGCCGAGCGGCTGGGGTTCCGGTTTCCCTATCTGTATGACGAGACTCAGGAGGTGGCACGGGCTTACGACGCGGCTTGTACGCCGGACCTTTTTCTGTTCGATGGTCAGATGGCGCTGGTTTATCGCGGGCAGCTTGATGACAGCAGGCCGCGGCGGGGAGATTCGGGGAACGATATTCCTGTGACGGGCAAAGACCTGCGGGCGGCAATGGATGCGGTGATCGCGGGGAGGAGGCCGGACCCGAACCAGCGGTCCGCGGTCGGGTGCAATATCAAGTGGAAGGAATAGATTGCGAGGGTCGGGCCTTCGGTACACTCGAAACGACAACGGTTACGTGAGGAGAGGCTTGTGAGCGACGTTCTGGCGGAGTTGAAGGCGGGGATTCAACGGTTTCGGACGGAGATCTATCCGAAGAATGAAGCGACCTATTTGAAGGCTGTCAGTGAGCCCCAGAGGCCGCATGCGCTGTTCATAACATGCGCGGATTCGCGGATTGATCCGGAGTTGATTACGCAGTCGGGACCCGGCGATCTGTTTGTGACGCGCAATGTGGGGAACCTGGTGCCTGCTTATGGCGAGATGATGGGCGGCGTAAGCGCGGTGATCGAGTATGCCGTGACAGCGCTGAAGGTCCAGCATGTGGTGGTGTGCGGGCATTCGGACTGCGGAGCGATGAAGGGACTGCTGCATCCGGAGGCGCTGGAGAAGATGCCGACAGTGAAGAGCTGGCTGAAGAACGCGCACGCTGCGTTGAGCGTGGCGAATTCGCTCGCAGAGGCGGACGAGACGCCGAGCGATTTAATGCGGCGGCTGACGGAGGAGAACGTCCTTCTGCAGCTGCAGCATCTGCGGACGCATCCTTCCGTGGCAGGGGCGATGGCGCGGGAGGAGCTGACGATCTCTGGGTGGGTGTACGACATTGGCAAAGGCGAGGTGAGGACCTCGGAGGACGGTGGGCGGGTGTTTCGTCTGGTGACGACTGAGGGTAAAAACGCATGATCGTTCCGCAGGGGCGACTAGCTGCGACAAAGTTATTGACCTACGTGGGCAAGCCGCTGTTGGTACTCGTTGGGTATGACGTGGCTGTGGTGGCAGGGTACAAGGTGGAGCATTGGAACTGGGTGGCGCTACCGCATATTCCGCTGGCGCTGTTCGGGTCGGCGATCGGTGTGATTCTGGCGTTCCGAAACCAGTCGTCCTATGGACGATGGTGGGAGGCGCGGACGCTGTGGGGTTCGTTGGTGAACAACTCGCGGAGTTGGGGGCGGCAGGTGACGACGCTGATGATGCCGCTGAACGACGCGGAGGCCGGAGAGTTGAAGGCGATGCAGCGGCGATTGGTGTATCACGGGATTGCCTATGTGCATGCGCTGCGACAACACCTGCGCGGGTTGGAGCCTTGGGAGGAGCTAGTGCCGCTGCTGAGTGAGCAGGAGTTGGGCGAACTGCGGGACAAGAAGAACATTCCGCTGGCGATAGAGCAACGGATGAGTTCTCTCGTGCGTCAATGCCAGGCGCGGGGATGGATCGATCGAGCGCATTGGCTGGCCCTGGACAAGAGCCTGGACGATCTGGTGGATGCGCAGGGCGGTGCCGAACGCATT
This sequence comes from Edaphobacter sp., assembly GCA_035483075.1. Classification (GTDB taxonomy): domain Bacteria; phylum Acidobacteriota; class Terriglobia; order Terriglobales; family Acidobacteriaceae; genus Edaphobacter. Next base: position 7,087 of record DATHQG010000199.1, read on the forward strand.
AAGAACACGCCCATGCCGATACAGTACTACTACTATCCAAGGCTGTTTGTGCAGATCTATTGCATGCTGCTGCCGCTGGCACTGGTGACGAACATGGGATGGTATACGCCATTGGGGTCGACGCTGGTGGGGTTCATCTTTCTGGCGCTGGACAAGATTGGGCGGGACCTGGAAGACCCCTTCGACAACACTATTTATGACGTTCCGTTGACTTCGATTACTAGGACGATCGAGGTGAATCTGCGGCAGCTGCTGGGAGAGACGACGGTCCCGAAGGCCGAGGTGCCGGTGCATGGGGTGCTCTGGTAGGGACCGTGAGACCGATGACTCCGGTCAGAGCCACTTCAGTTTGCGGAGGGCGTAGAGGAGGACGGCGGTCGCGAGGACGGTGATGCCGCCTACCCATTCGGCCCCGTGGGGAGAGTCTTCAAAGGGGAGGCCCTTGAGGTTCATGCCATAGATACCGGAGATGGCTAACGCCGGAAGGGCGATGGTGCCGAGGACGGTGAGGACCTTCATGACCTCGTTGGTGCGGTTGGCGACCGATGACAGATAGATGTCGAGGGTGTTGTTGAGGAGGTCGCGCTGGGTTTCGACTGAGTCGAGGAGGCGGGCGATGTGGTCGTAGGTGTCGCGGACGTAGGGTTGGTGGTCAGTGTCGATGATGGTGTTGGGGTCGCGCTGGAGGTGGAGCGAGGCGTCGCGAGTGTTGACGAGGACTCGGCGTAGGTCGATGAGCTCGCGCTTGATGGCGAAGACGGATTGCAGGATCTCGGGTGAGGGACCGTCGAAGACTTTATCTTCGAGTTGGTCGATGCGGTCGTCGAAGTGGTCGATGGCGGGAAAGTAGAGGTCGACGATGGTGTCGAGGATGAGGTAGACGAGTTTGCCGGGGTGCTCGTCGTCACCGTCGCGCCGGGCGCGCTCGAGGGCCTGATGAGTGGTGGGGCAGGTGGGGTCGGAGATAGTGATGAGGAAGTCTTTGCCGGCGAAGATGTCGATGGGTGAGAAGGCAAGCATCTGTTCGCCGGGGTTGTCGGGGTCGGGCTCGAGGCGGACAGGTTTGAAGACGGCGAAGGTGTAGTGCGGCGCGGTGTCGACCTTGACGCTCTCGTCTTTGGTGCGGGCGTCCTCGATGTGGAGGGGGTGAAGGTCGTACTGGCTGGCGAGTTCGTCGAGTCTTGGGTCGCTGGCGTCGTCGAGTTGATACCAGGGCATGGCGGCTCCTTACTGCTTTTTCGCTTTTTCATTTTCTGTTTCGACGAACGCCTTAGCTTCTTTGAAGAGAGCGAGGTCCTTTTTGTAGTCTGCGGGTTTTCTGTGTTCGATGACAATCCACTCCTTCATGGTTCGTTTACCCATAGTGAGGAGTTCGATGTCGGCGCGCTTCAGTAGGTCGGCGATTCTTTCTTTGGGGAGTTTGAGTACGACACGATTGCTGGTGCGGCTGGTGAAGACGAAGACGTTTTTGCCGGTGAAGAAGCTGGTGTGATTGGGAAACTGCTTTTCTTTGACTCCGGAGAGTGAGCCGAGAAGGGACGAGAGGGTGGCGATCAGCTTCGGGTCAGCCATGGAGCTGTTTTCCTCTGCGGCGGTGAGATCGTGGGCTTGTTCCTGCGTCCATCGTACCGCTGGGACCGTCTATGATTCAGAAAACCAACCAAGATTTTGGAAAGAGAGACCCCGCCGGATGCCTAGCCGATGCCGTGTAAGCCTTTTTGTATCTCTGTTGGCGACTGTGTGTCTGCTGGCGGTCGCAACGCCGGCGCAAACTGCTGGCTACGATCCGCGGTTGACGTTTGCGCCGCTGACGCTGCCGGAGCCGGTGAATGCGTACCGATCCAGCAATGGGGCCCCGGGGCCGAACTACTGGCAGAATGAGGCAGACTATGAGCTGCATGCCACGTTGGATACTGCGGCGAAGCAGTTGAGCACGACGGAAACCATTATTTATACGAATAATAGTCCGGACGTTCTGCCGAGTCTGTGGGTGCAGGTGGAGCAGAACATTTACAGGAAGGATTCGCGGTCACGGATTGCGAGTGGGGGCGGACGCAGAGGACGGAGGGCAGCTGCAGATGCGCCTCCTGCCACTCCTGAGGTCACGACGACCGATGGGTATGTGTTCGACTCGGTGGAGAGTGAACAGGGCAAGCAGATTTCAAAGGCAGAGTATCTCGTCAGCGATACGCGGATGCAGATTCGGCTGGCAACGCCGCTGGCTGGGCATGGCGGGCAGTTGAAGATCCACATCAAATACCACTATGCCATTCCTGGCGTTTGGGGCGGGCGGACTTCGTGGGGCGCGACCAAGAGCGGTGAGATTTATGACATGGCGCAGTGGTATCCGCGGATGTGCGTGTATGACGACCTGCGGGGATGGGACACTCTGCCTTATATCGGAAGTGAGTTTTATCTGGAGTATGGACACTTTGATTATTTTGTGACGGTGCCCTCGTCGATGATCGTCGCGGGATCGGGTGAGTTGGTGAACCCGAAGGAGGTGTTGACGGCGACGCAGATTGCGCGGCTGGAGCAGGCCCGGAACAGCGATAAGACGGTTTATATTCGAACGCTTGCCGAGGTAAGCGATCCGGCGAGCAGACCGAAGCAGGATGGGGTGCTGACGTGGCACTTTCATATGGACCATACGCGGGACGTTGTGTGGAGTGCGTCACCGGTGTTCGTGTGGGACGCGGCGAAGATCAACCTGCCGGACGGGAAGAAGAGTTTGGCGATGAGTGTGTATCCACCAGAGAGCGTGGGGCCGGACGCGTGGGACAAATCGACCGAGTATACAAAGGACACGATCGAGCGCTTCTCGAAGCATTGGTATCCGTATCCCTGGCCGGCTGCGGTGAGTATTGCAGGGTTCTCAAGCGGGATGGAGTATCCGGGGGTGGTGTTCGATGGGGTCGAGGACAAAGGGCCGTTCTTTTTCTGGCTGACGGCGCATGAGTTTGGGCATACGTGGTTCCCGATGATCGTGGGTTCGAATGAGCGGCGGCATGCGTTTATGGATGAGGGCTTCAATACGTTCATCGATATCGAAGAGTCGGCGGAGTATCTGGGCGGGAAGTATGGGCCGAAGCGGGATTCGGAGTACTCGGCTGGCGGGGAGCCACCGGATACGATTTTGAAGGTGATGGACAATCCGGACGCGGGTACGGTGATGATGCCGGCGGATAGCTATCCGGGGCAGCTTGGACATCCGATCAGCTACTTCAAGGGCGCTTATGGGATGGTGTTGTTGCGTGAGCAAATCTTAGGGCCGGAGCGGTTCGACTGGGCGTTCAGGAAGTACATCAAAGACTGGGCGTTCAAACATCCTTCGGCATCGGATTTCTTTCGCGCGATGGAGAGCGAAGGAGGCGAGGACCTGAGCTGGTTCTGGCGTGGGTGGTATTTGAATAACTGGAAGTATGACATGGCCGTCGACAAGATTGAAGGATCGGTGGTGACGATCTCGAACAAAGGACAGTTGGTGCTGCCGACGCCGGTTGAAGTGCGATTTAAGGACGGGACGAAGACGCGGGTGACTTTGCCGGTGGAGACTTGGCTGTCCAAGGGGATTTATACGTGGACGCTGGAGAATAAGACACCGATTGCTGAGGTGGTGGTCGATCCGGACCATGTGCTGCCGGATGATGATCGCAGCAATAACGACAAGAAGGTGGAATAGGAGGCAACCGTCGGCTAGCCCTGGCCGTCTTCGATGTGGGTGATCTCGCCGTCGCGCATGTGGAGGATGCGGTCTGCGATCTGGGCGGCCTCGGGGTTGTGGGTGATCATGAGGACGGTCTGGTTGAGTTCGCGGCTGGACTGGCGGAGCATCTTGAGGACAGCGTCGGAGTTCCTGGTGTCGAGGTTGCCGGTGGGCTCGTCGGCGAGGACGATGGCGGGGCGGTTGATGAGGGCGCGGGCAATGGCGACTCGTTGCTGCTCGCCGCCGGAGAGTTCGTTGGGGCGATGGTCGAGGCGACCCTGGATGCCGAGCATGTCGGTGAGATGGTCGAGGAGAGGCTTGTCCAATTCTCTTTTTGTGGAAGCGCCGAGGGTGGCGATGTCGTGGGCGATTTCGATGTTGCCCATCGCAGAGAGGGTGGGCAAGAGGTTGAAGCGCTGGAAGATAAAGCCGATCTTGGCGCGGCGCATTTTGGTGCGCTCGCCATCGGTGAGTTTGGCAAAGTCGGTGCCATCGATGAGGACCGACCCGGTGGTGGCGTTGGTGAGACCGCCCAGGATGTAGAACAGGGTGGACTTTCCTGAACCGGAGGGGCCGACGATGGCGACGAACTCGCCGGGGGCAATAGCGAAGTTGACGTTGCGGAGGGCGGTGACCTCAAGTTTGCCGGAGCGGTAGGTCTTGCCGAGGTCCCGGGCAAGGATGATGGGAGGGGCGGAGAGGACTTGGTCCGGCGAAGAGGGCAACGTGGAAGAATGAGGAAGCATTAGATATCTAAAGTCTATCCTGAATGGGGTGGGGATGAAGGTCACGGAGCTTTTGCTTCTGGGGTTGGTGGGGTGGACGACGATCGGCTTGCTGGGGGTGTCGGTGTCGCTGTGGCGTGGGGAGCGGCAGCGGGTGCGGCGGGGAGTGGCGTGGCTGGCGGGAGTGTGGACGGTCTATCTAGGCGTGGTGGTTGGGGTTTCCCTAGTGCAGCGGCAGAGGGTAATGGCGATAGGTGAGCCGCAGTGCTTTGATGAGATGTGCTTTACGGTGACTGGAGTGGAGGAGGTTCCGGGCTTTTTGATCAAGGACGGACGGCGGTTGGTGCGGGTGTCGGTGCGGGTGACAAATCGCGGG
>DATHQG010000200.1:0-3658 GCA_035483075.1 Edaphobacter sp.
ATGCCGAAATCCAGCTCTTTGGGGGAGAAGGCGATTGGGTTGGGCCGTGTGGTGGTGGCGGCGAGAGTGGCGGTTTGGGTGGTGGCGTTGTCGGCTTGTGCGGTGAGGGTGCCAGGGTTGGTAGAGGTGCTTGTGAGGGCGATGCTGCACTCTGCACCTGGCGCGAGAGTGGTGGGGCAGTTTGAGGCGAGGGTGAAGTTGGTGGCGGTGAGCTGGAGATTGGTTGCGGTGACGGAGCCGAGGTTGCGGAGGGTGATGTTAGGAGACGTGTCGACGGAGAGGGCGAGTGTGGGGGCGGGTGTGGGGCTGAGTTTGGCGAGGTAGGCGGCGGCGCCGGAGCAGAGGCTGCCGCTGCAGTCCGCGGGGGAGAGGACTGCGGCGCGGAGGTTGGAGTTGAGGACTGGGGTTGGAGTGTTGTAGGAGGGGAGGTCGTAGGTTTCCGTGGCGAGGAGGCTTGCGCTCGCGGTGGGGCTGGCGCTGCCGGCGAAGATTGGAGTGCCGGTGAGGTCGGTTGTGACAGAGGCGAGTGTAACGGGGGCGCTCGCGAAGGTGGGGTTGGTGGTGGGAAGGCCTCCGAAGCGGATGGTTTGGTCGATTTGATTTTGCTGGTTGACGCGGAGAGCGTAGCTGTTGCCGATTGTCGAGAGCGGAGTGAGCGGGAGGAGCCAGGCGGGGTTGGTGAGGGTGGTGGCGATCCAGGTGTTCTGGTTTGCTGCCGGGGTGAGTGTGGATTGAGTGCCGGGGGCGAGGAGGGTGGAGCTGATGACGGTGCTGCCGTCGAAGGAGAGGCGGAGGAGGGTTTGGTAGGTGGTGTTGACGAGTGGTGTCGAGACTGTCGCGATTGGGAACTGGCCGAGGGCGATGGCGCCGGAGAGGAGGAGATTCTGCGCGGCGAGGTCGATTGCGATGGAGGTGATGCCGGGGCCGGGGACGAAGGTGGAGAAGATGAGTCCGTCGGCTACCGGGGTGAGCTTGGTGAGGAAGCCCGAGGTTGGACTGAGGATGTCGGGGACGAGTGCGTTTAGTGTCGGGTAGCCGGAGCTGGTGGTGTAGCCAGCGATGTAGGCGTTGTCGATTGCGTCGGCGGCGATGGCGGCTGGGGCCGTGTTGCCGTTTTGACCGCTGAGGTAGGTGGCGTAGACGAGTGTGGTGCCGTTTGCGTTGAAGCGTTCGACGAAGCCATTTTGCAGGCTGCCGGAGGCGGGGGCTTGGATGATTGCGGAGGGAGTGACCGGGAGCGCCGAGCCGAAGACGCTGCCGGTGATGAAGACGGCGTCGGCGGTGGCGGCGATGGCGGTGACGGAGAGGCCGCCGCTGCCGGCGTAGGTGATGAAGATCGGATTCAAGTTCTGATCGAACTTGCCGATGAAGGCGTTTGTGGAGGTGCCGGTCGGGCCGGGGAAGGCCGCGCCGGAGGTTGCAGTGATTGCGCCGGAGGTCGTTGTGCCTGTGATGTAGATGTTGCCGGATGGGTCGAGGGCCATGGCCACGCCGATGTCGCCTGCTGCGCCTAGTTGCGTCTGGGCCAGGACGTTGGTGGCGGTGGGGTCGGTCTTGAGAAGGCGAACGCCGTCTTTCTGGTCGAGGAGGAGGTAGAGGTTGCCGGAGGCGTCGGACTGGACGGCGTTGAACTGGGCGTTTGCGGGGTCCGCAGGATTTGTGGATCCGAGGAGGCCTGTGAAGACGAGTTGTTGCGGGCCGGTGGTTTGTGACGTGAGGGGGTGGGCCGCGAGGGCCAGTGCCACGAGGCCGCAGAGACCGGCAAGGATGCGTCGGAGCGAGAGCAGTATCTGCATGGGTTGCTGGCTGCGGGCGGAGCTCTGTTGCAGCCTGACCTTAACTATCCATGGGTTGTGAAACGGTTTAGTAGAAGAAGATGCGAGCGACGTTACGGAGGTACTATAGCTTCCCGTTTTGGGAATCTGTATGACCTTCCAGTTGCAGCAGAGAGTCGAGGCCGCGAGTGTGCATCTCGTGCTCGAAGGCGGTGTGGGTGGTGTATTGGATGGCCTGCATGCCGATGGCGATGGCGGCTTCGATGTTTTCGGGACGGTCGTCGATGAACAGAATGTTTTGGGGCGGGGTGAGGAGACCTTTGGCAGCGTGGAGGTAGATGGCGGGTTCGGGCTTGAGAAGGTTGAGGGTGTGGGACCAGGTGTGGTGGTCGAAGGATTCGATCCAAGGGTGGCGGGCGCGGAGGCCTGCCTCCACGGCGTCGGGCATATTGGACAGGATGCCGGTGCGGACGCCGGCACGTTGAAGGCGCTGTGCCCATTCGAGCATGGGTGGGTTGAGTTGCGACCAGAGGTCGGTGTCGGCGGCGATGAGCTCGGTGAGTTGATCGGGGGTGAGGACGATTCCTGCGCCGGCGGCCGCTTTGTGCCAGTAGGCTTCTGCGGTGAGATCTCCACGGTCGTAGGCGCGGCGGTGGGCCCAGTACTCGCGGTCTAAGATGTCTTCGGTGAGGCCGGTGATTTTGCGGATGCGGGCCCAGGCGGTGGGGTCGGGTGGCCCGGAGAGGACCATGCCGTAATCGAAGAGGACTGCTTTTACCTGGCCCATAGATGAGACTTAATTGTAGGGGACGCGAGAGGAATATGTATGCTGCTTGGGTGGAGCGTTTTCATGATTGCCCGATCCCTCCTGCTTGTTATCGCACTTGCTGTTCCCAGTGGATCCGCTCAGATGGGTGTGTATGGGACCGTTGCTGCCCATGTAAAAACGGGCGATCGCGCTCCGGACATTGCGTTCACGAAGGTGCTGAGCGCTCCGGTTGCGGGATCGTGGAGTCAGACGAATCTGTCGGGTCAACTGACTGTGCTGGCTTTTATGCCCGATACGTCGCATAACTTGCAGATTGTCACACTGTGGAACGATCTGGTTGAGAAATTCTCTGATCAGGCGATCCAGTTTTTGTGGATTACGGGTGAGAGCGAGTCTACTTTGTTGCCCTGGCTTGGAGAGCATCCGATCAGCGGGTGGGTGTTGCTGGATTCGACGGGACGGACGGGCAATGCATACGGGATGGAGATTCCGGAGAATGTGATCGTCGGCGCCGATCGCAGGATTGTCGGATATTACATGGGTACCACGGAGACCGAGAGTCTGCTGGAGGCGGTCAAGGACGGCCGGATTACGACCACGCGACCGGACAAGGCCACGCTCAAAGCGTTCATGGAGAGCGGCAAGGTGCTGATCGATGCGGAGCCTCAGAGAATTCCGCGGCAGGACGACCACAGACCAGCTTTTCCGCCTTCTTATATGGTCCATGTTTCGCTAGCCCAGAACGAAGAACGCGGCAATTTCAGCGCTGATGATTACTGGGCCCTGAAAGGCTACACGCTGAAGGAAGTGGTTGAACAGTTGTATGAGGTCAATTCGATTCGACTTCATCTGCCCGCGTCACTCGACAACAACAAGCGGTACGACTTCGCTCTTGTTCTGCCTAAGGGGGAGAGCAGGGAGAAGATGAAGGAGCGGATGCGGCAGGGGCTGCAGGACAACTTTCATGTGACGGCCACGCGGGAGAACAGGCTGGTGGACGTTTATGTGGTGAGCGTCGTGCCGGGCCGGAGGCCTCCGGCGCTCGAGGCAACCGAAGATGGAATGGGTGGGAGGAGCTCGGGTATTCAATTTAGCAGTGTAGAAGGCGCGGGGG
>DATHQG010000201.1:0-6615 GCA_035483075.1 Edaphobacter sp.
ATTCGGTTCCCCAAGATTGGACTGCTCCTACTTTCGATTGTTCTTGTGGTGTGCTTTCAGATGCCACAGTTCTCGAAAGTGAGTGGTCTCTCGTTAAACGGTCTTTATGACGCGGCATGCGTGCTCTTCTTGTTCCCGCTCATCATCCTTTGTGGGGCGCACTCGAATGCAGGCACAGGCATGATGAGGCTCTGCAAGTTCAGCGGCCGACTTTCCTATCCCCTCTATATCACTCACATTCCGTTCGTATATGTCCTTGCAGGCTACTCGTGGACGAGGCATCCGAGCATGGATGTGAAGCTGATATGGATTTTCTTGCTTATTCCATTTGTGATCTTTGTCGCTTGGATTGCTCTGAAGTACTTCGACGAACCCGTTCGCGCTTGGCTGACCCGTCGTTACGGCATCAAGCGGAGTTCCAGCATCAGGCCAGTAACCACCTGATCACAGGGCAGAGAGGCCTTTGGAAAACACGATAAGTCGGACTTCTAAAAGAACTCAATGCTCTGTCGGGCGGATCGTGATGTTTGTATTGGCGTTGGCGGTACCACTTTTCGCACAGGAACAAACGGATCGGGAGCTTCTTCCGAAACGATGCCGCGGTTGATGACCTCTTGGGGTCTTCTCTGTGCCTGGTTCGAACGGAGCTTTCCACCTGAGCACTACCACTTGGGCCATGAGTTCGAGAGTGTACGGCTAGGCGGCTCATCGGTGACCTTGCATCGATGACCGGGATGAGTAGATCGACCATCCACCATCACTTCCGCAGCCTTACAGCCATGAGCCCGCTGCAGTTTCAAAAACAGCTTCGGCTTCACGCAGCGCGTCAGAAGATGCTCACGGGGGAGCTCGATGCCGCGAGTGCGGCCTTCGAAGTCGGCTATGAGAGCCCGAGTCAGTTCAACCGGGAGAGAAGTCGGCTTCTCGGAAGCAATGGTTGTGGAATAACCGGCCTGCTTCACCGTGGCGACGGGTCACGGAAGGCAGTGGGAATCTTGAGCTCGTTGCCGACCGGCGAAACCGTTGTTTCTGTCTATGGGCTATTCCACGAAACAGTCACTACAGGGGCAACAGCCATCAAAACAGCCATCAAACATTTTTGGCCTCTCCATGAAGGGAGGCCAAATCCGCGTAAGTCCTTTAGTTGTAGTGGTGCCGGGAGGGGGGGTCGAACCCCCACGAGGTTGCCCTCGGCGGATTTTGAGTCCGCTGCGTCTGCCAGTTCCGCCATCCCGGCTCTACCATCAGCAAGTCATGAATTCGGCCCAATAGCGGCCTCATCCGACTTTTAGTATCGCATAGCCTACCGTCATCTCTCAGTTTCCTCTATTAGGCCAGAGCCACGCTGCACCTCGAACGCCGCTCGAATCTCCATACTTGGCCGGCAAAACCGGCGTGGAAACCTCCCTGCCAAACACATACGCTGGCAGTCTCTTAGGAAGCTCATCGTAAAGATGCTCCACGCTCGACACGCCGCCACCAATCACAATGACGTCCGGGTCAAGGACGTTGATCACCTGCGCCAATCCACGCGCAAGCCGATCTTCGAACCTCTCTATTGCCGCCGCCGCGTCCCCGTCACCGGCCTCGAACTCCGAAACAATCTGTCGAGTGGTCTTCGTCTTGCCCGTCACAGTCTTGTAGTCCAGTGCGATTCCCGTGCCCGAGACCCACATCTCCATACATCCCCGTTTCCCGCAATAACACGCCGGTCCCGGAAACTCTTCCGGCCTCGGCCACGGCAAAGGATTGTGACCCCATTCGCCCGCGACTCCGTTCGGCCCGTCGTGGACGCGCCCGCCAACGGCGACTCCGCCCCCGCATCCCGTCCCAAGAATCACGCCAAACACCACGTGCTTGCCCGCCGCCGCGCCATCTGTGGCCTCGGATACAGCAAAGCAATTTGCGTCGTTAGCTATTCGGACCTCACGACCCAACGCCGCGTTTAGGTCCGTATTGAGTGGACGGCCGTTCAGCCACGTTGAGTTCGCGTTCTTCACCAGCCCGGTGATCCCCGAGATACACCCCGGAATTCCCGCCCCCACAGTGCCGGTCTCTCCGGTCTCCTCCTCCAGGCGTCTCACCAGCCCCACCATCGCCTTAATCGTCGCGTCATAGTCGTCTCGCGGTGTGTCAATACGATGCCGCGCTAACTCAACGCCATGGTTGTCGATTGCAAGCGCCTCGATCTTAGTCCCGCCAAGATCGATCCCCATGCGCATCTCTGTACTTTTCATCGGACCTTCGCCATACAGTAAAAGTGTTGCGTTTCGAGTGTAAGCCAGATGGGACCCATCGAGCACTCCGCAACAAATATGGGCCACCGCGGCTCCAAACAGCACCACTGAGCCAGCTGACTTGCCCTACTGGACCTTTCCCAGCGGACGCAGCCGTCGCAACTCGGTCGCACACGCGATCGCATTCAGTGCTGCGAGCTTCAGATTGTCCGCAGCCAGCCAGATCCAGAACCGCGTCCCTTTTTCGCCTTCACCGGAGTCCTTCCGCACCCGCACCATGATGTCTTCCTGCCCCGCCGCACTCAGATTGCTCGGCGGATCGGACTCTCCACTCACCACGTCAATATGATCGCCAGACAACGCCGCTTCGACCTCATCCACCGTAGCGGCCCTGCCAAGCTCCACCAGCAGCGACGTCACATACCCGTGAAACACCGGTGCCTGCACCATCTGCAGGGCCAGCACCGGCAACTGTCCGGCCGCCAGTCCAGCATAGTGATTGCGAATGCGCTGCTCCGTCGCCCCCAGCTTTACCTTCGCCGCCTCGCCCAGCTCCGGGAGCAGGTTGAACGAAACCTGCGTGTCATACTGCTCTCGCGGCAGCGTCTGAAAGGACAGCAGGTTCACCGTCTGCTGATGCAATTCGTCCATCGCCGCCCTGCCATACTCCGACGCCGGCTCCATCACGGTGGCAGCAACGCTCGTCAACCCCAGCTTCGTCTGCAATCTTCCGGCAACCAGAGCAAGCATCACCGCAACAGGATGCGCCGCAACTACCGCAGGCGTCCTCAGGTCCGGCAGTAAACCCGGTGCCTTGTCCGCGAGCACCTCCGCGACCCAAGGCGCCCGCACCAGAACGTCCTTCTCCCCTTCCAAGGCATAGGTGAGATCGACAATGCTCGCCCCGGCCCGTCGCCCGTCCTGCCAATGCTTCCTCGTCATCGCGGCCCCACCCGCAAAGAAGACGAAATCCATCCGCTCAAACGATGACGTCTCCAGCCGTTGGATAAACGAGACCTCGTCCGCCGCCGCCGTCACCTGGCCCGCAGCGTCCTCCACGTCGAGCAGCACAAAGTCCGATGCCGCAAACGACGACGCCGCGAGCTCCTCACTCAACTCTTTCCCGGCCAGCGACGACGCCCCGACGATTCCGATTCGATACACCCTGTTCGTCATGGTCTCCTGAAACCCGTCTGTTGTTTTAGGGCGCCGCAGCGCCAGGTTGCTACCGTACTTCCCGGCCCGTTATTCCTGACTCGCAACAGTTGAGTGCCGCCGCTCTCTGCCCCACGAATACGCCAGTCGCGCAACCACCCCAGACACCAGATATGCCATCGCAATTATGATCAGCATGTACTGGTGATACAAAGCAATCAGCGCACCGACCACCCCAATTATCGTGAACAACCGGAAAGGATGACGCGACCCGACCGTGATCTCCTTCGCGCTCCAGAACCGCCAGTTGCTCACCATCAGAAAGCTTGTAAACAGCAGCAGACACAGCCACACCAGCGCGATCCACGGGTTATCGATCGGCGAACCTCTCTGAAAATGGATCACCGAACTGATTACGCCCGCTCCCGCAGGTATTGGCATCCCAACGAAATATTTCTTCCCCGGCCGCCCCGGGTTGCGCGGCTGTGGATTGATACTGATGTTGAACCGCGCCAGCCGGCTCGCCCCGCAAATAAGAAAGATAAAGCAGACAAAGATCCCGATGTGCATCAGCTGTTCCCGCAGCTGCGGATGCTCCATCACCGGCAGCATGCGAAACCCCCAGATATAAGCCAGCAGGCTCGGCGCCACTCCAAACGTAATCACGTCCGCCAGCGAATCCAGCTCCTTGCCGAAGTCGCTCGCCGTATTCGTCATCCGGGCGATCATGCCGTCCAGTCCATCGAACAAAACAGCTATGCCCAGCGCCAGCGCCGCCCGATCGAAGTAACCCTGGTCCGCCGCCGATCCCTGAATGCTCTGAGTAATCGCGTAGTATCCCGCGGCCATATTGCCTGCCGTAAACAAGGAAGGCAGAACATACATCCCGCGGCTCGGCTGGCGCCTTACCCTCTCGCCGGCACCAATCTGCGCCTCGTCTGTCATCAGGCCACCATTACCGCTGTGGCGCTCTTCGCCTGCCCAGCATGCTCCGGAAGCACAGCCAGCACGGTTGAGCCGCCCTTCACACGGGAGCCCGTCTTCACCTTCAAATTTGCCTCCGCCGGTATCAGCACATCCACGCGCGAACCGAACTTGATCAGCCCAATACGCTGACCTCGTTCCACCCGGTCGCCCACCTTCAGATTGCACACAATACGTCGGGCCAGCAGCCCCGCAATCTGTTTGAAACTGACCTCATAGCCACCAGCGTCGATCGTGACCAACGTCTGCTCATTATTCAGCACAGACTCGGGCTTCATCGCGTTCATGAACTCGCCCTTGCGAAACTCGCACACCTTCACCACGCCACCCACAGGCGAGCGGTTCACATGCACATCGAAGACATTCAAAAAGATGCTGAGCCGCAACCGGCTTCCGCTAATCGTCTCGATCCACTCCGCTTCAGTAACTAGGCCATCGCCGGGCGAAACGATCTGCCCCACCCCCTGCGGAATCGTCCGGTTCGGGTCGCGAAAGAACCACAGAAAAAACGCTGCAAGAACCACCGGCATCGCCACCAGCCACCCTGGCATATTCAAATACCAGAGCGCTGCCGCCACCGCCCCAAGCCCTAAGGCATAGAAAATCCCGTCTCGCACCATAAGTACTCGATTATAAGGCCACGCACACCTTCACTCAGGGCCCGCCACCGGCCCACTTACCCGCCACCCAGCCCACCCGGCCTGCGGTTAAGACGCTCCCAGCCGCCTCAGCCGCTCCATCTCGTCCTTCAGGCTGAGTTTCAGCTTCTTCAGCCGGACCTCTTCCAGTTGTTCTGCGTCAGTCAGGAAGAGCTTCGAACGCAACGTATCCAGCCTGCGTGCGTACAAGCTATGTTCCTGCATAAGTTGTTGGATGGATGGAATTGAAGCAGACTCGGGAAGCTCCGTGAACTTTGCAGTTTGCACGTGGGGTGTACCTCCAGCAACAAACAACACTCACCGACTTGCGAAACGCTATCACACCGTTGGCAAAAGCGGCAATGTGGATTACTTGGTTTTTTCTAACTCCAGCCGCATCAGTACTGCGTCCTCTAACGACCCCCGGTAGTACCCCGCCCGCCTCCCAACAACAACGAATCCGAGCCCACCATAAAGTGCAATCGCGCCCCTGCTACCCGCCCGGACCTCCAGCTCCACTGTCGCCGCACCCTGCCCCCTGCTCCACGCAATCACCGCCGCGCACAACGCCGCGCCTACTCCTTTCCGCCGTGCCGCTCCTTCCACCGCGACGCTTTCCAACTCAGCCAGATCCCCCTCGCCCAAACCTATCACCTTGCCCACAGCAAAACCCAGCAGCCGGCTGGCCGCCTCAGCAACGAACAAGCACCGCCTCACTCCGCCATCAACACCTCGATCAGCATTTACGATCGCAGCATACTCGCCATCGCCCCAATGCGGAGCCTCCGCGATGCCGCGTTCCAACTCCACCACCCGAGCCAGGTCCTCCGCCCCAGCGACCCGAACGCGAAACCCCGCAACACTCATTTCGCCGCCCTCGACGCCGCGGGCTTCGCAAAGATCTCTGCATCCGTCCGCCTCAGATAGTTCGCATCCAGCGTAGCCACATCATCAAACTCCCCCGCCGCAATCCGCTCCAGCGCAAACGGCAAGGCGTCCCCTGCCATAGGCTCATCCACCATCTTCGGCCGCACCCCAACCAGGGCATCCGCCACCTTCACCTCACACACCACCACGATCCCACCCGCAACCGCCGCCGGCAAGTCGTCCACACCCATCAACACCTCGCGCAGACACCGTCGCCCAACATACTCCCCGTAATAAAACTCCCCGCGCCCGGCATCCAGCACCGCATGCACCGGCCCTCCCCCTCCATCGACCCCAGCAGCCAGCAACGCCAGCCGCGACACCGCAATCAACCCCACACCTCCTGCCTCGCTGAACCCTTTCGCCGCACTCAAACCCACCCTGACCCCAGTAAACGAGCCCGGCCCATGCACCACCACCACCGCAGCCAGTTCGCTCAGCCTCCAACCCCGAGCCTCCATCAACCGCCGCACCGCCGGCACCAGACGCTCCGACGAAGTCCTCCCCGGCAACACCTCCTCAGCAACAATCGTCGGCGCAACCTCTGTATCCGCGAGCGCCACACTCCCTTCACCGCCGGCCGTATTGATCAGCAGCAGCCGCATCAATCCCCACCCTCAGGAACACCGTCCCCCACAATCTCCAGCAACACTCCCCCCGTACTCGCCGGATGC
>DATHQG010000202.1:0-23074 GCA_035483075.1 Edaphobacter sp.
CTCGACGCCCATCACCTGCCCGCCGGCGCTCGAAAACTCGCTCACCTGCTTCAGGTCGCTGCGCTGAATCAGCGCCGTAACGTTCCGCACATCAGGCGCCCCGCCGCGAATCGCCGCCGCATCGCTGACCGTCAACTTATACGGATGCATCCCTACATGCTGCTCGGGCAACACGGGAATCGTGCCGCCCCACATCATGATCATGTCCGTACCGAGCTCTGCCAGCCCCCTGCGCTGCCCCGAACGAAACCCTTCGCCCAGCCCGATCAACAGCAGCAATGAAGCCACGCCCCACGCGATGCCAAACATCGTCAGGAACGACCGGAGCTTGTTGGCCCCAATCGAGCGAAACACCTGCGCAAGAATATTGAAAAAGGCGCGCATGACAATCATTGGACGGAACCTCTCCGCAGTTGGTTACGCAGACGCGGACGAAACGGTTCCCTTTTGTTAATGCCCCTTTACGAATTCGGTTGCATAGTGCTATTCGTCCCCGAAATCTACCGAAAGCCTACATCAGGGCGTTCTTCATCAGCAATGGCACTTCTGGATCAGCCTCTGGCCGCACCTCGACCCCAAGCGTCCGCAGAAACTCACCCATTGCCGTCAGTGTCGATTCAGCAACGGCAGCGGGATACAGCAGCCGCACTACCGGCGCCACGGCAGCACTGCACCGAAGTAGATTACCCCGCACCGCGACGCACCGCTCCGGGCGGTACACGCACGACGCCAGGTCCGTAATGCTCAGCGTGTAGCTTGGCGTGCACAGAATGGTCTTCGGCGGAGCCATGCGGTCGATCATGCTGAAGATCTCCAGCTTCGACTCCAGCTCGTCCGGCACAAAATCCACGGCAACATCGGCCTCGCGGACAGCGTCTTCGACCGTCAACGCCAGCTCAAGGCGCCCGACGGTGCCACGCTGAGTCAGGTCCGCGTAGTCCGCCTCCGCCTTCCGCAGATTGGCCGGCATCACATCTTCCAGCACAACATGAAAGCCTGCCGCCGCACATGCCAGAGCAAAGCTGCGGCCCGCCACCCCGGCCCCGATGATTGCGACTGTTCGTATTTCGAACGACGGCCCGGGCGCAGCCGTCTCGCTCACTTCTTGCTCGCGACGGCCGTGATCACAGACTCGTAGCTCGGCTCTGCGGCCTTAATGTGATCTGACACGCGCTGGCGTTCGTCGTCTGTCAACGAGGGAAGCACGGCAAGAATCCGGCGCAGCGTTACCGAGATGTCGTCAACGTAGTTCATGGTGCGGATAGCTTCGCCAGAGAGAGGCATGTTCGTGTTGCTCCTGAAGAATTAGAGGTACCTCTCCAGTCTAAACGTTCACGCCCTGCTCTGCCCGTTTCGAGGCCTCTTCCACCGGCTTACCTGCCTCGATACCCTCCGCCGGCTTCTGATAACCGTCGCGGTCCGTCATCTCCATCAACGCAGCCAGCTTCGTCGCAAAGTCCGGATGCACGGCATGCAGACTGTACCGCCACGTCCAGTTCCCTGCCCCCGCCGATGGCGTATTCATCCTCCCCTCGCTGCCCAGGTGCAGCACGTCCTGCATGGGAAAGACGCACAGGTTCGCGACCGACCGCGCCGCCGCCCGTATCATCGCCCACACGATATCGCCTTCATGCTCGACCGTCTGAAGATACGTCTGCACATTGGCGCGCTCAACATCAGTCGCGCCCTCACGCCACCACCCCAGGGTCGTGTTGTTGTCATGTGTGCCGGTGTATGCCACCGTATTTGGCACATAGCGATGGGGAAGATACAAATGAGAGCCGCGGTCCGAAAAACCAAACTGCAGGATCCTCATCCCCGGCATGCCAAAGTGCTCGCGCAATTCATCCACCTCCGGCGTAATCAGCCCAAGGTCCTCCGCCACAAACGGCAGGTTGCCAAAAACGTCTTTCAGCCGCTGAAACAGCTCATGCCCCGGCGCCTTCACCCACTGTCCATGAACTGCAGTCGGCTCGTCCGCGGGAATCGACCAGTACGCCTCAAATCCGCGAAAGTGGTCCAGGCGAATCACGTCATACAGCGTCAGGGCCCGCCGAATCCGTGCCACCCACCAGTCAAACCCGCGGTCCTTCATCAGCCCCCACTTGTACAGCGGATTGCCCCAGCGCTGCCCCGTCGGCGAAAAATAATCGGGAGGCACGCCCGAAACACGCACCGGCTTCAGGTCTTTATCCAGCTCGAACAACTCAGGATGCGTCCACACATCGGCGCTATCCATATTCACAAAGATCGCAACATCGCCCAGAATGCGGACCTTGTGGTCTTTACAGTAGCCGCGCAACGCACACCATTGCTCATTGAAGAAGAACTGAATGACCTCCTCGATGGCCAGTTCACGACCATATTGGTTCATCGCTTTGGTCATCGCGTCGTGTTGCCGGCGTGCCTGCTCTGCGGGCCACTCGTTCCAACTGACGTACTTATAGGTTCGACGCAGCACGTTGAACATCGCGTAGTCAGGCAGCCACGAGATATTGTCCTTGCAGAATTTGTGAAACCTCGCGCGCTTGTCGTCCGGCGCATGGTCCAGAAAATTCGCCGCCGCCTCTTCGATCAGCGGCAGCTTCAAACGATGCGCCGCTTCAAAATCCGCCGGCCCATCGTGCCCGGGCAGCCCCGCGATCCGCTCCCCCGCAATCCACCCGTCCCGCACCAGCAGCTCAAGGCTGATCAGCAGCGGATTGCCCGCAAACGCCGACAGCGCGGAATACGGCGAGCTGCCATACCCCGTAGGACTCAGCGGCAGCACCTGCCACAGCCTCTGCTTCGCCGCAGCAAGAAAATCGACAAACGCATACGCCGCCGGGCCAAAGTCCCCGACCCCGCCATACGAAGGCAACGAAGTCACATGCAGCAGAACACCGGATAGACGCTCCTGATTGCTCGTTTCCCCACTCATCAATCCCCCCTTGCTCCCTGGAACCTATGATGCCAAATCATACGTCGTCGCAACGAAGACCGTGTGGTACCATCGCCCCACTGCAAATCACCTCAATAGAAACAGGGGTCCGTGTGACCAAGATAAGTCTGCCCTGCAAGGCGCTGCTGTCCCTTCTACCGTTCGCTCTCTCTACATCCTGTCTCACCCAAACCGTGTCGGTCCAGCCCGCGACAAAAGCCGATCTAGTCCTGATCAACGGGACTATCCTCACCGTCGACGCCAAAGACTCCATCGCCGAGGCCCTCGCCATCAGCGCCGGAAAGATCATCGCCGTCGGCCTGAAACAACAGGTCCTGGCCCTCACCGACGCACACACCCAGGTCCTCGACCTCCACGGCAGGACAGCCACTCCTGGACTCATCGACACCCACGGTCACTATCAGGACGGCGGCGTCGACGAGCTCTACAACATCGAACTGACCGACGCGAAAAGCGTCGCCGAGATCGTCCGTCGCGTCCAGGCCCGGGTCGCAACCACCAAACCCGGCGAATGGGTCCTCGGCTCCGGCTGGGACGAGGGCAAACTCGCCGAAGATCGTTACGTCTATGCCTCCGACCTCGACAAGGTCTCTCCCAACAACCCCGTCTGGCTGCAGAACGTAACGGGACACTACTCTGCAGTCAACAGTTACGCTCTGCGCCTCGCCCATATCACCGCCGAATCCAAAGACCCGCCCGCAGGCACCATCGACCGCGATGCATCCGGGGCCGTCACCGGCGTCCTCAAGGAACAGGCAAACGTCGCAATGCTCGCGCTCATCCCCCCACCTTCGATTGACCATCGCAAGCAGGGCATCCTCAAAAGCATCGACGACCTCCACCATGAAGGAATGACCTCCATCAAGGACATCGGCGGCCCACAAACGTGGACAGCCTACAAGGAACTGCTCGCCGAAGGAAAGTTGGACGAGCGGGTCTGCATGCTCTGGCGCGCAGACAACTCGCTCCAGACCGCGAAGGCCGCGCTCGCCGAGATCCAGAAGAACCCACGTCCTCCTCAGTCCCTGGGCGACGGAAGACTCGTTGCCTGTGGCGCGAAGATCTTCATGGACGGCAGCACCGCCGCCCGCACCGCATGGGTCTACCAACCGTGGCACAAAAACTTCACCGAGATCGACGAAGGCAACTTCGGCTATCCCAACATGGACCCTGAAGTCTACCGTCAGATGGTGCGTCTCTTCCACCAGGCCGGCGTGACCGTCGGAACCCACGCCATCGGCGACCGCGCCATCGACTGGGTCGTCGACACCTACGCCCTCGTCCTCAAAGAAACCCCCACCCCGGGCCTCCGCCACACCATCATCCACGCCTATCTCCCCACACCCCATGCCGTCGCCACTATGGCGACGCTCCAGAAGCAGTTCGACGCCGCATACCCGGAGGTGCAGCCGGGCTTTCTCTGGTCCATCGGCAAAACGATATCCAACAGCCTTGGCCCAGACCGACTGCACCGCACGATGCCCCTCAAGACTTACCTGGACAACGGCGTCCGCTGGGGCGGAGGTTCCGACTACTACGTCACTCCCCTCGCCGCACGTTACGGTCTATGGGCATCGGTCGAGCGCGAAACCATTGCCGGCACCCGTCCCTTCGGAATGTCGGAGGCCGTAGACATACACACCGCCCTGCGCTCCTACACCGCGTGGGCCGCACCTCTTCTCTTCCTCGAAGACAAGGTAGGCACACTCGAGCCCGGAAAGCGGGCCGACATCGCCATCTGGGACACCAATCTCTACACCGTCCCAGCCGAAAAGCTCAAAGACATCAAATGCGAGATGACCCTTCTCGACGGCAGGATCGTCTACAAAGACGACCACACGCTCATCACCACGGAGTCAACGAAAAATCGCCTATAACGCACAACCAGCGCACCGTCGAACAGCAGCAACGTGGACCTCAATGGCGAGAAGAAAATATGGCGACTCGGTCCGCTTCCAAGGCCCCAATCGCCTCTAGCCATGGCTCTTTGGCGATGATCGCCGTGCAGGGGCCGAAGGTGCAGATTCGGATCTCGCGGCCAGTCGCCTCCCGCTGCAACCTGTCGAGGACCGTGCGAAGAACATTGCCGGTGAAGGGCGTGTACAGATAAAACACAGTTCCGCTGGACAGGTCCGCCAAACGCGCGTCCTGTTGCAGAAACGCCACATGGGTTCGATTCAGCTGCTCAGCGCACCGCCGGGCGCAATCGACGTACGCCGGCTCCAGTTCGACTCCCATGCTGCGGGCGCTCGTGCAGATGGAGACCAGCAACGGAACATGCCCAAGCCCGGAGCCAAGATCGACCAGAACGTCTCTCTCGGTGAGTGCGATGCGATCGATCAGGTCGAAGATATGACGCGCCGGCGTGGGTTGATAAAACACCATCTCCTGCGCTGGCTCGACACCCTCGGCGTCAGGCTCTTCGAAGTCCAGGACCCCGCTGATCAGCTCATCAAGGTAGTCATAACCATCACCCTTCGCAAGATCAGCCGACTTACCCGGCCGGTCAGGCACCCACCGAAGCAAACGATACGGCCCAGTTGCCCGTTGGATCTCACCGCGAATGGTCTGATAGAGCTCGAGGTTCGCTGACTCAAACTGGGTATACAGCGACCTGGCCCGTAGATGGAACTCAGCTTCGGCCGAATTGGCGTCGTGGACCGGCGACCGCCCGTCCGGCAGATAGACATCCAGGCGATCAACCGCCTCAATGCGCTCCCGCAACCGCTCCGGTTCGTCCAGCGAACGGTCCTGTTCCAGTTCCTCGATCAGACGCTGCAACGCACGCATCATCCGTCTGAAGCTCCCATTTGGCTAGGCCACCGCGGCCGCGGTCTAACGCTCGACGGCCCAGTCGCCTGCCCTGGGCCATCGGCCATCCACAGAGATCTAATTCCCGAACGGAGACCCACCCGGCTCAGGCTGCTTCTTCGAATACCTCACCGCGCCGCCCTTCTCGTACTTCTGGGTCAGCTCGCCGATGTACACCCGGAAGATCTCCTCGCGCTGCTGGTTGAGCAGACCCTCGCGCGTAGCAGCGAAGTTCTTCGCGATGTCCTCCGCCGTGGGCTCCTCTTTATCGACCACGCTGAGCACAATACCCGTTCGGCCTGTATTAATCGGCCCCGAGATAGCGCCCTTGGCCAGTGAGAACGCGACCGACCCCTGACCGCTCATCGCGCCCAGGTCCGGCACCTGACCGTCCTTGCCCACCAGGTCGCTCGTCTTCAGCGGAAGGTTCATCTCCGCGGCGGCCTTCTTCAGGTCATTCAGCACCTTGGCCCGGGCCTCCAGCTTGGTCAGCTGCGCATTCAGCAACTGAGGCACCTGCTGCTCGCGGTAGTCCTCGAGGATGTGCGCCTTATACTCCGCAAAGTCGGGAGCATGCGCCGGCTTCACATCAGCCACCGCGAAGACGGCAAAACCCTCACCGGTCGAGACCGGTGCCGGATCAGCGCCCTTAACCACCGCAAAGGCCTGCGTCAGCAACGCCGAGCCATCGGCCAGGCCAGGGATCACCCCGTCCTTCGCAACATAGTCCGTTGTGACCACATGCAGCCCCCTCGCTGCAGCGGCCTTTTCGAGACCGTTCTTCTTTGCATCGGCCGCCAGCGCAGAGGCAAAGGTCTGCTCCGCCGCACCTGCGCGCTGCTGCTCAAGGACCGGAAGGATCTCCGCCTTCACCTCGGCCAGCGGCTTCGTGTGCGCCGGCTCCTTCTGCTCGGTCTGAATAATGTGGTACCCAAACTGCGACCGCACCAAATCGGAGGTCTGTCCCGGATTGAGCGCCATCGCGGCCTTGGCATACGCCGGATCGAGTCCGCTCGTCGGATACATCGGCAGTTCACCACCCTGCGTCTTGCTTCCCGGATCGTCCGAGTTCTTGCTCGCCAGATCGGCAAAGTTGCCGCCCGCCTTGATCTGCTTCAACAGGTCTGCGGCCTTCGCCTTGGCGGCCGCGTCGGTCTTCGCGTCCGCGCCCGCAGGCACCGCAATCAGGATGTGACGGGTCTTCACCTGCTCCTTCACCGCGTACTGGTCCTTATGCGCGTTGTAGTAGGCCAGCACATCGGCGTCAGACACCTGTGGCTTGCCGCCCGGAAGGTTCGAGGCGTCAAAGGACGCGTACTGGATCTTGCGGGTCTCAGGCATCGCCGACGCATACCGCGCGGCATTGCTCTTGAAGAACGTCTGCAGCTCCGCGTCTGATGGGTTGATGCCCTTGCGCACGTCGTCCGCCGAGATCACAACATAGTCGAACTTCACCTTCGTGCCGTCCACCTTGTACGCATCACGCACCGCCGCGTCGGAGACCGTAACGCCGCCCGTGATCAGCGCCTGCAGCCGGTTCAGCTCCATGTCGCTCTTCACCTGGCTCTCAAACTCAGACCGGGTCAGCTGGTTGCCGAAGGCGGTCGACACAAAGTTGATGTAGGCGTCGTCGCCAATGTAGTTGCCGTTGGGAAAGAGATACTGCGCAAAAGGTCCGGTCTGCAGCTCGCGCCGCAGGTCCTCGTCGCTCACCTGCAGGTTCATCCGGTCCGCTTCATGCTTCAGGATCGCCCGCTGCACCAGGATCTGTCCGGCGCGCGGCAGGAGGTACGGCATCAGCTGCTCCGGAAGGTGCTGCTGCTGCAACTGACGCGCGGCGATCTGGTTGACCTCCACCGTCTTGATCGACGTGGCTTCGCCAAAAACCCGGCCGAAGTACCCAGGCTCACGCACCGTTGCAAAGGTCGTCGAATCGGTCGCGCTGGCGTTGTCAAAGATGCCTGGCACAAGGGTGATCACCATGGTGATGGCGGCCAGCCCAATAATGACCGCGAAGATAATCTTCATGATGCGGGAGTCTTGCTGCAGAAGACGAATCATGCTGTGTAGAGACCTTCACTTTACGTGGCCCACCTCCCTCGCGGAAAGCAGGCGCGTGCCCGGGATTTTGCGCACCTTGCGGGGGAGTCCTGCGACTCGCGCCACGCTGGTTGCAGGGCAAGCCACAAGTATAAATCAGCGGAGTCCAGAATTCACCCGCCAGCTTCGGATAGACCCACTGCCAGGGCCCGGCGCATCGCAAATTTCAAGCGAAGTGCTGTGACAGCTCTCGGCTGGAAACTAGAGCTGATCGAGTACTAAAGATATCCACATCCGAAATACATGGCGTGATTGTGAAACAAGAGGTCGCGGGACATCTCCTGAAAAAAATAAATTCACAAAATCTGGCATGTTTTTCGTCTTCCATGCCGACCAGTTTTACCGACCACAATCACCACACATTCCACCACGAATTCACCATCAAAACACCACCACAAAACCGACGTTTCTCTAGACCCCCATCAAAAAACGCCCGTAAAACCGGAAAAACCGGTCGCACGGACGCCTTAGATATTTTTCTGAAAAATCGCGATTAATTACTGTGGCGGATAGTAGTAACCCGGCCCGTAATACGGATAGGGATAGGGTGGTGGAGGCGGATAGCGCCGCTGCATCTGCGGCTGCGGCACGCCGGCACCCAGCCGGTTCAGCTCCGCTTGAGACACCGTCGTAACGTCTGCCGGCTGAGTCAGATGGAAGGTCACGATCGCCTCGGCCGGCAACGTCGCTTCACCCTTCCCGGACGCGGAGGAGACGCCCAGTCCGGCAATACCGCCGACTCCGGCCCCAACCGCAGCCCCAACACCGCCACCAGCTATGGCGCCAATGACGGCCCCAACGCCCGCAAGTCCGACCGTATTGCCGACCGTATTTCCCGTCTTATCAGCACCTTGGTGC
The DNA here is from genome assembly GCA_035483075.1 of Edaphobacter sp. Lineage (GTDB taxonomy): Bacteria > Acidobacteriota > Terriglobia > Terriglobales > Acidobacteriaceae > Edaphobacter. Next base: position 8,711 of record DATHQG010000202.1, read on the forward strand.
CACCAGAAATCAGTGACCACAGGGTACGTCTTGCCGCCAAACGTAACGCTTGTGAGCTGCAGCTTCAGTTCGCCCTTACCGCTCAACTGACCGGCCGTATGGGCGTCCACCACCGTCCCCTGGAATGAGGCGCCGCGAGGAATGGCAATCAAACCACCCGCGATGACGTTGCTCAAGACAACTCCATCAAACGTCGTGCCCGGTGCTGCATTCTTGCTGCTCAGCCCCTGATTGATCCGCACCCTGAGGATGGATCCATTTGGAACCACAACCGCATCTCCCCCTTTTTGAGCAACATATGGCTGCTGCGGGTACTGAGGAGAATACGGCTGGCGATAGGGAGGGCCGCCATAGGGCGGATACTGGCCCTGCTGCGGAGGATATTGGCCCGCTTGTGGAGGCGCACCGTAAGGCGGAGGATACTGACCCTGCTGTGGAGGATACTGGCCCGGTTGTGGCGCACCGTAAGGCGGATACTGGCCCTGCTGCGGAGGAGCGCCATTCTGCGGCGAAGCCTGAGGTGCGGGATAGCTCTGCGTCTGCGGAGTCTGCGGCGGAGCCATCGTTCCGTCTGACTGCAGGTTCGGGTTTGTTCCAGTTTGCTGCGAATCGTTGCCGGCCGCCGCAGGCACGCCAATCGTCAACTGGTCGACGACCTTCTGGACGCCAGCGGCGTTCGCGACCAAATGCTCGGCCAAATCTCTCGAGGGCTCGTCCCGAACCGTCCCGTTCAACGTCACTGTGCCGTAAACCGTGGTCGAGGTAATCGATTGGTCCGCAAGCTCCGGCGCACCCGCTAACGCCTTCAGAACATTGGCTTCAATCTGCGCGTCCGGCATCGTCGCTGGCTTCGTCTGGGCAAAGCCGACGCCGTCCCCAAAAAGCAGGCCCGCCATCAAAAGCGCTGCAATCGAGAACTTCGAAATGGAATGGCTCTGATGCATACGTTCCCTCCACCATCTCCTGCGGCAGGCACTGTTCCGCCTCGCAAACATACTATCCATGAAGACTCGTTTTTTTTGAAAAAGTTCCGGTCAGTCCACGCAGAGCCAAGCTGGGCGATCATTGATTTTCCCGCTCGGTAACGGTATATTCAAAGAGCGGGGTGGAGCAGCCCGGTAGCTCGTTGGGCTCATAACCCAAAGGTCGTAGGTTCAAATCCTACCCCCGCAACCAATCAAATCTACTGATATCTAAAGGCTTAGGAGACTTCGACTCCCGAGCCTTTTTTTTCAATAGCCAATAAGCTGCCAACAAGAGCGGAATTGCTTTCGTTTTCGAGCTTACTCACGGCATTCTCAATCTCCGAACCTGCCAGGCGTCCGGCCTCAAGATTCCGTTCCCATTCAGGCGATCCGCCGTACACGTCCAACGTGAATACGTCAGCGAGGGCATAACCCGACGTCTCTTGGATCGTCTTCAGTGGAACGCGCAATGCAGTGAAACATTGAGTGCCGGAAGGCGTGGAACCGTGCCTGTGGGATTTTCAGAGACCTTTCGATGCTGCAATGATCTTCGCAACATCATTCAAGGTCTAGAACTTTGCTCTCTTCTTAGCTCTGCGGAGCAACTTCGGTTTGGGAAGCATTGCGTCTACGTACTTCTGAGCGCGAGCGGCACCCCCAAATGAGGTTCACCGTTCCCCACAGATGGCGGACGGTCTTAGGCTCAAGACCCTCCGCCACAGATGCAGCGATGAAACGTTGAATATCTCCCGCGTCGATCTGTCGCATATCCTTCTTTCCGAAAGCTGCCTTCGATTGTTTCAAACTACTTCGTGCGCCGGATTGAGTTGAAGGCTTCGATAACGATAAGTAGTCACGTTCCCATATCGCTGCGAAGTCCTCAAAGCTTGCTGATTTCCGTTCACTGTTCTGCGACGATAGAAGAGAAGTTCACGCGATCTACGTGCGGTTGCAAAAGTCTTTGCGCCTTACGCTTACCGATAATCCTCTCGTCAACTTTTACCGGACTGAGAATCGGAAAGATGGAACCAAACTAGACTTGTTGACACGGCTCTAAGCTGGGTATACCCTTCGGTCGCAATCAAACTGGGCGAGGATGTGGCCACAGCGCCGGCCTATTCAGGTCACGACAGGCTACAGACCTCTTATCACGTACGCTGCCAGTCAATCTCGCCATCAATCGGAATGTGAGCGAACGGTACTCGGGCCCCTGAAAACAACTCCCGCAGGCTGACTCAGGATCCCCAATAGCGCCTAGGCCCCAAAGGGCGACTACCAGTTCTTCCAAAGGCTCCTCTGACAGCCGAGCAATCGAAATCTGAACTGCCTCCCAGGATTGGGCCAAATGCCAATTGAGTGGATCGGGCGTATTCTGTCCGGTCTCCGTTTGCGGCTGCACAGCCTTGGCTTTGCGGACGCGGCTGCTTGCCCTCAACCAAAGGAGAAATCGGATGCCCGACTCAGTGAAAGCAAAAGCCCAAGTTATCGAAAAGGAACGAAGCGAATTCAGACGGTTGCTTCTCGACAATGCGAATTACTTCGGCACCATCGACAAAAGTCCGCTGAAACCCGTCAAAAAGATGATCGCCAACACAGACTATGAGCAATTGAATTGCGTTGGCTATAACCCAGACAAGCAGTTCCTGGAAGCGACGATCTCGATCAAGCGGCCTACCGGATATGGCGGCAATCTGTGTGGGGTAGGAACGACGGAGTACATCCGCTTCTTCATTGACTATGGCTCGGGCTGGGTGGATGCGGGTCTTGGAGGAATCGCGGTCCACGACATACCGAATAGTGATGACTGCGCCAAGCAATCCACAAAGCCGTTGACCTATGTCGCTTCTCTAAAGCTTAGTCCAAAGATTATCCGGTGCTGCAACCACCCGGTGTTGCCGAAGGTGCATGCGATTCTCTCGTGGAATCTGGTGCCACCGCCGGGGCCATCCAACGTGGGATGGCTGCCGCCGTGGGGCAATGCCCTTGATTGCAACGTTCAGATCAAGCCTCACCCATGGAACCTCTTCTGCATTCTCGAGGAGATCTCCGTAGGCGTGAATCAGAAGCTGAAGGTGCCTCCTCTCTTTGAGCAGATACAGTACAAGCCGATCCCGCTTCCAGATCCTCCGCCGTTGAGCTTGAACGAGTTGGCCGCACTGTACACGGGCAAAGACGCGCAGGCGAAGAAGATCAGCGTGGAGTCGCATCGCTTTGGGACCGCCGACCTGCAGACTGCTCTAAGCAGCGGGGCCTTCAGCGATCAACTGATCGCGAACAAAGCAGCAAGCTGGAAGGCTGCCGGGCTCGACCTATCAGCCGCGCTGGGAGCGCTGGAGGAGACTAACGCCAATACCACGTACGAACAGATTGAATGTTTGGGCATCGACGATACGACGCCCGAACGCCTGGTGGCTACGTTCCGAATCAAACGACCGACTGGGTATTCGGGAAATCTGTGTCAGGCGGGAAGTCAGGAGTACATCGCCTTTTGGGCTGACTGGGACAACACCTGTAAGTTTTCTTATCTTGGAACTGTCGCGGTCAACGTTCACGACATCGCTTTGATTCCCAAGGAGGGTCTGTGCTACTCGGCAATCTTGCCGGTGGACCTAACGTATCATCGGCGGCAATGCACTGAGCCGAAGATTGCTCGAATTCGCGCTGTGCTCTCCTGGGCGGTCGCGCCTTCAACCACCAACCCCGATGTACTGAACTACTGGGGTAATCGGCTGGACACTCATGTCCAGATCGATCCAGGCGAAGTGATCACAGGGCTACCGCCAGCTCAGATCCGCAACCTTGGTGGAATTCCGGTGGAAGACATCGACACTCCGAGTAGTGGAATGACGCTTCCCGCAGCGGTCTTTGCTCACTATCCAGGTGACCCGGCTGACGCATGGGGACTGAGTCGTGCCTGCCCATTCGGAGGCCAGGTGATTGTTGAGGGAAATTACTATCTTCCCTACTACTATCGCGTGAAAGCCCACAAGGTAGGCGATCCCCCTGCCTCATACACCGTGCTGGCAGATAGCTTCCTGGTCGAGCGCTGGGATACCGGCTTCGACCTGCAGACGTCCAGTGGAGGGTTTTTCAAGTTCTTTGATCCGGCGCTCTACTTTGACCGGACACTGGCCTTGTGGAACACCAGCGGAGACGACTTGTGGGAGGTGCAGCTGGATATGGCTACGGCCGCAACCGAAGCTTCCATCTTCGCAAGCAGTCCGTGGTATCGCATGCAACTGGACAACACAGCGCCAGAGGGCCCGCCTGCGTCGCCGCTCACGATGGACATCCACATCACTTCAGGTGGTGGTGATTGCAAGGACATCGGACAGGGCGATTTGGTCATCGGCTACTTTATCGCCGACGACGTGCACTTTGGCGCATGGGCGCTCTCGACGGAGCCTAACACCGTTTCAACGCCGTCGAATCAACCAGTGGCGACAGCTCCGCCGCCGTCACCGCCGCCGGCACCATTGCCCAGTACGGATGCGGCCCCTGCACCTTCCGGACATGCCTGGTCTTTGGACACGGCCAAGCCTGTCGCCATGAAGCCATGCGGCTACGTGGTTCGGCTGGATGTCTGGGACCGTACGATCGTCAACAGCCTGCCCGGCGAGCACAACGCGAACAACATCGAAGTTGGCTTCTGCCTGCGGGCGAAATGATTCGCTGCATGACTGAAAGGCGGGCACCGGAGATACCCGATGCCCGCTTTCATTTAAACCAACCTCGTCTGCTGCATGTCGGGTGTCTGAATCAGCCTCACACCTCAACCTTGTAGTTCAACCTAACCTCATCGCCTGGCATTCCTCTGATGCCCCAGCTATGACGGGGTGTCTCGAAGATGGTGATTTCAATGTCCTGAGCAGAAATGCCGGAGAGTTGAGGTATGCGTTCATACAGCAACCGAATAAGCATTTTCTTTGCTTCGATAGAGCGACCTTCAAAGATACTAATTTCGATGATGATGTAACGCTCCGAGCGGTCCTGCGGATAAATGAAATCTTCTTCGTCAAGGGCTATGAAACGGTGGAATTTCTTTTCCGCCGGATATTCAAGAGCTTCCATGACAGATAAATGGATCGCTTGCGATATCGCGGCGCGGCTATTCTGCAATGAACGTCGAAGACCGAATATCTTGACTTGGGCCATGTCATCGCACCAGAAGAGGCAATTCGGCGCTCAAAGAGTCCGGGTGGGTAGGCGGAAGAGCGAAGGCTGGAAACAATTTCGAGCCGATGGGTGGCACAAACATGGTCAACGTGGCTATCATGTCATTCTCGATCCCGAGCACATGGATAGAGTGAGCGTCCCACCGCGTATCTGCGCCGGTGCGTTCGTAGAGGGCAAAGGCGGGCTGCCCATTGGCTGCAGTTGGAACCAACCGAAGGCCGCCACAGGTCTTCCAAGCCATGGCAAAGAAGGACCCTATAGCCTCCCGCCCCGCATACCATTCGAGCCATGGAGGCATGGTTAATGCCGCGTCCTCTTTGAGGAGGGCCACGAAGCCGTCCAGATCGTGTCCTTCCCAGGCCCGCACATAGCGGCCGAGAAGCTCTTGCTGCGCGGGATTGGGCCGGGATGCTGCCACTCGTCGGCCGTCGGGATAGCGTTTGGCGAGCGTTTCGCGCGCTCGCTGGAGAGCGCTGTTAATCGAGGCCGTCGACCCACCCAGCAGCGATGCGGCTTCAGCAGCAGCCCAACCGAGCACATCGCAGAGTAGGAGCGCCGCGCGTTGACGCGGAGGCAGCTGCTGGATGACGGCGACGAAAGCTAATTTCACAGCCTCGCCGGAGGCAAAGCGTGCACCCGGACCTGGTGCGTCATCAGCGATTTCTTGCAGATATGAATCCGGGTAAGGTTCAAGCCAGGGCAGGTCGACTGCCGGGCCGCCCTCAGGCATCCGCATAGCAGGAGGTGCCTGTTGGTCGGGCAGGAACCGCCGCATGTTCTTACGGCTGGCGAGCGCACTCAGGCAGGCATTGGTGGCGATCCGGTAAAGCCACGCGCGAAGGGACCCGCCGTCGAAGCTGTCGAAGCTGCGCCAGGCACGCAAATAGGTCTCCTGCACTAGATCGTCCGCCTCGTGTACGGAGCCAAGCATCCTATAACAATGCAATTTGATCTCGCGGCGGAACGGTTCGGCAAGCCGTTCAAACGACTGGTTTGCATGCTCCGAAACTTGCTCGTGATGGGATGGTTCTTGCGCTTCCATTGCGATTGTTTATTCCTCCAGCTCTTCCAAGGACCTTATCATCGAGCCACGGCTTCGAGTCCCTTCCCGGAGACGATGAACACGTCGCCGAGGGACCGATCCGAATTCAGAAGCAACTCGATGACCGCGGTCGCGACATTGCATGCGGTCGGCGGCGAAGCCATGCCCTGAATGAAATCAGCCTCGGATATACCAAGATAGCGGGAATAGCATGCGACGACGCGTCTTCCGAACTCGGTCTCCGGAACGATGCGCGGCGCAATCGCCATGAATCGCAGGCCGAGCCCAAGACGATCTGATTCCTTCTGACTATAGTTTGCCATGAAAATCTGAGTGCGTTTGGCCCCGGCATACCCTCCCGTAAGTGGCGAGCCCGCGAGAGCGGCACCGCTCGAGAGGAGAACAACAGAGGCGCCCGCAGGCAAAGGACACGACAATGCCGCCTTACAGAAATTAAACGCAATTTTGACATCGCTCTCCCAGTTGACAGCGAACTCCTGCCAACTCTGCTCGTGTAACGGCACAAAAGGCGAAAACGCACCCCCGCCCACAACCAGGATATCGGGCAGGAGGGCGTCAAATACTTTCACGGGGCAACCCTCCTCCTTTGCGTCGAGCGACAAAACTTCAGCTCCTGGAACCTCCCGAGCCAATTGCCGCAAGGGCTGTTCCTGTCGCGCTACTGCAAGCACACGCGCGCCTTCGCGGACACCGGCTTCCACGATCCGTCGTCCCACCCCTCGGCTCCCACCGATGACGACCATGTTCTTATCTCGCAGTGAAAGCATCCTGTTCTCCACGCTCCGTTAGCCGATTGCGTAGATCAGGCTGACTCGCCCATCCGGAAGTTGCTGTACCTTCCGCAGATCGAGCCGATGGCGATGCTCCGTCATCGCAAAGAGCGCCTTCCCCTCCCCCGCGAGAAGCGGATAAAGGATCAATCGGAGTTCATCCACAAGCCCGGCATCGATAAAGCTCCCCGTAGTTCGGGCACCGCCAACGAGATAGATATCTTTGCCGGGCTGTTGCTTAAGCGCAGCAATCTCGTCGAGCCCCCGGAGAAAGGTTGTGTTGGGCCAGAGGGCCGATGTCAGAGTGCTCGATAGCACATAGTGCGGGGTGCGCTTGGCGAAGTCGGCCCATTCAATCTCAGCCGGCGTTGGTGCGTTGTCCGTGATCCAGGCGGGCTTGTCCGGGTCGTTCTGTATCGAGGTCCAATATTGCTCGTACTCGGGGTACATCCCCGCACCAAGCACGCACGCGTCTATGAGCGGTGTAAGGCCGTAGTCCTCCGACCAGGCATTGACCCAATCCGCAGTTCCGCCTGAGACCAATACCTTCTCATCCACCGAAACCTTCATCGCCGCGATCAACTTCCGCATAACAACCCCACTCCTGTTCTCTCGGTAGCTCCATGAGTAGCTCGGCGCTGCCGGCCACAAATCGTCCCCTTACTCCTTCGGATTGGGTTGCCCTTTTCCCGTAACAATCAAGTTACGCAAACTACCGTTGAGATACGATCCCCATGCTTTGGAACACATATCGAAGCACTCATATTCAGGAACCAAGCCTTCATGAGTGAAGCGAACCTCTGTCTTCTTGTCTTTCCTGAAGACATCGAAAACGATCTTCGTTCCCTGCCACTCGGTCTTGTCCTTCGTGAACTTGAAATAATTGTCCTCAACCAGCCATACAACTCTCCTTTGAGGAATGACTTCAACCAGCTTCATCTTGCAAGAGTGGACGTCCTTAAGACGGTAGGTGAACTCATCGCCGAGTTTGTCGGTGCTACCTTCAAGCTGTTGCGACCACCATCCACGAATGTTCTTGACGGCTTCGATAGCTTCTTCCGGACTCTGGTCGACCGTAATTGTCGCAGTAAAATTTTGATCGCTCATCTTTCCTCTTCATTGATCAAAAGGACTTGCCCGAAGTTGGGGGCTGTTACAGTCGATCGTCTCGATATCGGCCTGTCGCGAAATGAATGCCGTTATGCCGCAGACGGTGGCAGGAAACCGGCATACTGGCGCTCGAACGCCTTGGCTACTCCAGTGCGCCAGCCCTCCGCAATGGACTGAGACGCCGGATCAGGGAAGATATCCTCTTCACCATTCGCCAACCCATCGAAGATGCCCGCAGCGGCTGATTCAGGTGAGGCCTTCGGTATATCGAAGCCGCGGTTCATGTCGGTGTCAACGGGACCAAGAAAAACTCCGTGGACCGTCACACCCTCACGCGCCAGCAACGCTCGCTGGGATTGCGTCATGTTGAAAGCGGCCGCCTTTGAAATCGAATAGGAGGGGATAACCGGCAAGGGGGCGAGCGCCAGCAGGGACAGATTGTTAATGATGGCTCCTTTGGAGCGCCTGAGCAGCGGCAGGAAAGCACGCGTCAGATTGAACGATCCGAAGAGGTTGACGGCCAGGCTTTGCTCGATTGCGCCTGAATTGCTCAGATCGTCGTAGAGAGCGATGCCGGCATTGTTGATGAGGACGTCGAGCGTGTCGACTTTGTCGACTGCCGACTGGATCTGCTCAGCGCTGGTCACATCAAGCGTCAATGGCGTCACACGTTCATCGGTGATTGTGGGTGCGCCCCGTGTTCCGGCATAGACCCTCTTCGCCCCGCGCCGAAGCGCCTCGTTGACGAGCGCCTGACCGATGCCCCGGTTGGCTCCGGTGATCAAAACTGTCTTATTCTCAATATTCATGGTGTTCTCCTATTGGGGCTGCCACTGGCCTGCCCGATCTTGCCCCTATATTGTGTAAAACCGGCGTAGTGGCTCAAACTCATCGGTACCCGGCGGATTTTTTCAGCTGCCCGAGCACTTCCAACGGGGCTCGTAACGAGGAGGTCCGCAGTTCGGTCCCCTTCAGATCCACCATAGACGGAATAACTTGCGGCATGTGGGTGAAACGGACCCCACAGGTATGTTGTATTCTCTATTTTCTCCCTAGCCATGCTAGGCCGGACGACTCGTCGAGCGGGAATCGAGCTAATTCAAAAAAAATTCGCTGTACTGTCGATTATTTGTGTCCTCGTTCGTTATTGGCGTAGAAAGATTCCCAACGAGGGAAAGAGGAGAGTTCGATGCCACAATACATGCTTTTGTTACGCGATGACCGGGAGTTGTTCGGGAAACTCGGTCCGGAAGAGATGCAGAAGACCATTGAGAAGTATTTTGCCTGGCGGAACAGACCTTTTGTGGTCGACGGCGCTGGGTTGGTAGAGAAGACGGGGCGTGTGCTGCAGAAGAAAAACGGCAGCGTGAGCGTAACGGCAGGACCATACAGCGAGTCGACAGAGGTAATGGGCGGTTATTACACGATTCAAGCCGCGAACTTCGAGGAGGCGGTCAAGCTCTCGTCCGACAACCCCCACGTGGACTTCGGAACCATTGAGATCCGCGAAGTGAACCATCGGTCTGCGTAACGGATAATGCGCCCGATGAATGACTTGAACAGTCCGGTACTGCTGGAGCACCTGTTTCGCAGGCAGGCAGGAAGAATTATTTCCTGCCTGGCCGGGCTACTCGGCTCGCAACATCTGCAACTGGCTGAAGATGCCGTGCAGGAAGCCATGTTACGCGCAGTGCAGACGTGGCCATTTCAGGGCGTTCCGGAAAAACCGGAGGCATGGCTTTTTCGCGTGGCGCATAACCATACGATCTCCATACTGCGGCGCAGTACCCGCTTTGAAAGCAAGACCGGTGAGTTGATCGCCGCGCTCGAAGCCAGGACGCAGTGCGTTGAGAATGTCGATATAGAGCAGAACCTGCGCGACGACGAGCTGCGCATGATCTTTATGTGCTGTCATCCGGAGTTGGCCCAGGATGCACGCGTTGCCTTGAGCCTGAAGTTGGTGAGTGGCTTCAGTGTCGATGAGATCGCACGGATCTTCATGGCAGAAGAGAATACGATTGCGCAGCGGCTGGTGCGTGCGAAGCGGTTGATCCGTGAGCGAAGTTTGCCTCTGCTCATGCCTTATAAAGCGGGGCTGCAGGAGCGGCTCAACTCCGTGTTGGAGGTGATCTACCTCATGTTCAGCGGTGGCTACGCGGCGCACACCGGAGAGGAGCTCATTCGGCGCGACGTCTGTTTGGAGGCGCTGCGTTTAGGCCAGCTGATAGCTGCGTCGTCGATGGCCGCACCGCGAGTCGATGCCCTGGTCGCGCTGATGGCGCTACAGGCGGCGCGTCTGCCTGCGCGCGCGGATTCATCCGGAGACCTGGTTTTGCTGGAGGAGCAGGACCGCAGTCTCTGGGATGATGAGTTGATTGCGCTGGGGTTCTCCTACTTCGACCGATCCATCGCAGGCGAGGAGATCTCCGAGTGGCATGTGCAGGCCGCGATTGCAGCAACCTATGCCAATGCGGAGAGTGCGGAGGCAATTGATTGGACTACGATTCTTGAACACTACGATCAACTGCTGACGATGACCAGGTCACCGGTGGTGGCGCTCAATCGCGCGGTGGCGTTGCTGAAGGTGCATGGCGCGGAGGCAGCACTGGCGGCACTGGAACCACTGGAGGGCCATACGGCGATGCGGGGATATCATCTGCTGCCTGCGGTCCGTGGACGCGTACTGTCGGAGCTGGGACGGTTTCGCGAAGCTGAAACGGCATTTTCTGCTGCACTGCAATGTGATTGTGCGGAGCCGGAGAGGCGATTTCTGCGACGACAGCTACAGAATGTGCGCGGCTGAGATCCTCGATGGGATTGAGAGGAAGCCGAGCTGAACCACATCTGTCGTCTATACGAGTAATCTGCGGCGACAGGTCCTATATCATTAGAGACTCCGTCGCTGGCGGATCATCATGACTTGAAGAGCAGCATGGGTAAGCGCCATATGGCCCAAGCCGGCCGGCGCAACGTAGAGCACTGGCATCTGTCCCCGCCCGTGTCGCATCAAGTGTTTTCACGAGAGATCAATGCCACGTAGCGACTACGTACGCGGTTGGAAGAGGAGAGTTAGAGGAGAAATGATCGATGCTCAGGTCGAGGCAATCTTTCACGACGGAATATTTCGGATTGACCCTGAGACACCCAAGGGTCAAAGTATGTGTGCCAATACGGATATACAAACTATTCTCACTCCCAAGAGAACTCTCGATCAAGGCCGCACAGCAAGCTCTTCGAACCATTCGAGTGCCGGAAAAGGCGTCACGACAATAAGGCGAATACATGCATGGCGACACATCGCTTTCGGGACCATTGCCTTCTTTAGCAGTATTTCTAGTCTTCCAGCGCAGGCTGGGAATGAAAGCGTCGCGTCCAGCACCGAGCGCTGCGAGATATCTGAGAGCGATCACAAATGGATCGATCAAGCGTTAGCGGCCTGGCGGTTCGCGGAGGTACGTGAGTTGCACCTTACCCCAAAACCACTCCCGCCCATCGAAGTATTCGACGATCGCTGCCAGTACATCTCTGAGTCGCCTCAAAAGGGTCCCACTTGGAAGGGCTCGATACATGGCTCGACAATCGCTCTGCCAGACGGGAGCACGGTCCCTTTCGGGGTCGTCTCGTTCGCCGCACCAGTCGCAGGTCATACGGACGCGGGTTTCTTCGTGATGAGTCTGCCTTCTGTTTGGCGCGCCAACCACGTGCAGAGTGGACTGGGTCTCGAACGTCTGATGGATGGTGTGCTTCTGCACGAGATGACCCATACAAGGCAGTTCTATTTCGTCAACCCGACGATGGATCGATTGGCGAAAGTGAACCATTTGTCGGATGACATTGGTGACGACTCGCTACAAGACGCTTTCTCCAAAGATCCCAAGTATGTCGCCGATTACGAACGAGAACGCGATCTCCTCTATGAAGCCGCACTTGCTCCAGACGATGCTGAAGCAAGACGAATCGCCAAGAAGGCCCTTGCGCAAGTGCGCGCCAGGCGATCGATGTGGTTTACCGGTAAGTTGGCCTATTGGAGAGAAGTGGATGAGGTATTTCTAACGATGGAAGGTCTGGGGCAATGGACCGCTTATGCATGGCTTACAGATCCTGAGGGCGCTCATATAGCGCCGACGCTTGCGCTGCCGGAGGTTCGACGAAAGCGCAATCGCTGGACTCAGGATGAAGGCCTGGCTTTATTTCTGTTGATCGATCGCCTTGTCCCCGGTTGGCAGGGTTTTGCGTTCGCAAAACACCCCGAATTAGCCTACGAGCTGCTGGAGCGTGCCGTCTCCTCGCCGTAATCGTGGACGACATGGAACGGTTATTGTGGCTTACGTGATTGCGGCTGCTTGGCAGATGGGCCGCTCTTAGGCCGCCGCGCTCAAGGACGCTGATTCGAGTTTGTATTCAGGCTTGTAGACAAGCCCACGAATGAACGCAACCATGTCGCTGGGACGGTCAACACGGGCAAGCCCCGAATCAAAGACCAACTTTGCAACGCGGGCCGCGGTCTGAATCTCGGTCTCAAGAATGTTCGACTGCAGCGGATAAAGTAGCCCTTGATTCAACAGATCGGACGGTACCTGATCCGCTACTGCCTGTCCTGCCTCGATAAACATCTCATCTGTGACACGTTTCGCCTGCGTCGCAAAGATAGCCATGCCGACAGCCGGGAAGATGTAGAAGTTGTTCGCTTGTCCCGGCAGAAACGTCTTCCCGTTGTAGTGGACCGGTTCGAACTGAACTCCGGCAGCATAGATCGCTTTACCCTCCGACCAGGTATAAGCTTGCTCCGGAGTGCACTCGGCATGCTCGGTCGGGTTCGAGAGAGCCAGGATTACAGGGCGGTCGTTGATCTTTGACATGGCCTCGACGACCTTTTGATTGAAGGCCCCGCCAATCGTGCTCACGCCGATGATCGTGGTTGGCTTGATACTCTCGATCGCCGTGACGAAGTCCCGGGTCGGCGCGTGCTGGTGTGCATACGGCTTCTGGAAATCAACAAGGTCTTTGCGGGTCGACTCCAGGAGACCATTGATGTCGAACATGTAGACCCGCGACTGTGCCTCTTTGAGAGTCAAACCTTGGGCAACGAGAGCGGAACAAAGCAGATTGGCCAAGCCAATGCCGGCCGAGCCTGCGCCGAGAAATAGATACCTCTCGTCCTTCAGCTTTGTGCCTTTCAGTTTGGTCGCATTGATCATCCCCGCAAGGGTAATGCCCGCCGTACCTTGCACATCGTCGTTATAGACGCAGTATTTATCGCGGTAGCGCTGGAGCAGGTGAACGGCATCCGTCCCCGTCCAATCCTCAAAGTGGATGCAGCATTTCGGAAATACCTCCTGCACCGCATCGACGAACTCGTCGACAAAGGAATAGAGGGCCTCAGTCGACGGACGCGCCTTGCGCATGCCCAGGTACAACGGATCGCGCAGGTACTGTTCGTTATTAGTGCCAGCGTCAAGGTACATGGGGAGCAGGTATTGAGGAGGCACTCCCGCGCAGGCGGTGTAGAGCTGCAGCTTGCCGATGGGGATCCCCATCCCATTCGCCCCCAGATCGCCAAGCCCAAGGATCCGGCCTCCATCCGTCACGCAGATGAAGCGAACGTCTTTTTGCGGCCAGTTTTTTAAGACCTCCTTGACCTTGCCACGTCGCGTCATCGAGAGGAACATACCTCGTGGTTGACGATAAATGTGCCCAAACTTCAGACATGCCTCGCCAATGGTCGGGTCATATACGATCGGAAGAAACCGTGCCGGATCGGACATGACCGTCCGATAAAAGAGCGTTTCGTTGTGATCAAGCAGATTGATCAGGTAAATGTAACGATCGAAGTCCGTGGTCTTGTGGCCGAGTTGCATCATTACCCGGCTCAGTTGCAGGTCTTCGGTCTCGGTCACATCGGGTACGAGGCCAACGATTCCGAGTGCCTGCTTTTCAGTCTCAGTGAAGGCCGTTGACCTGTTGAGTGTCGGGTCCTGCAGCAATTCGATTCCGCGCTTATTTGTCGTCATAGTCGTTTCCCTTCGTCTCTATAGTTTTTCGTTCGGTTTTGTATCGCACCACAAGCTCTGATTCGTGATCAACTGGCTTTTGCGACATATGGGTGGACCATCTTCGCCGGATCAACGACGCGGTCGAACTCGTCTTCCGTTACAAATCCCAGCTTCAGTGCAGCTTGCTTGAGGGTGAGGTCGTTGTCGAGCGCGTAGTGCGCAATCTTCGATGCTTTGTCATAGCCAATCACAGGGGAAAGAGCGGTCACTAACATGAGGGAACGGTC
>DATHQG010000203.1:0-3531 GCA_035483075.1 Edaphobacter sp.
ATTGCGAAGCCGTCGAGCTTGCCGTCCATGGCCGGGATCACGAGCTTCAGGGCCTTGGCGGCGCCGGTGCTCGAGGGAATCATGCTGAGAGCGGCGGCGCGGGCGCGGCGGAGGTCCTTGTGCGGGGTGTCGAGGATGACCTGGTCGTTGGTGTAGCTATGGATCGTGGTCATGATGCCGGACTGGATATTGAAGGTGTCGTGGATGACCTTGACGACCGGGGCGAGGCAGTTGGTGGTGCAGGAGGCGTTCGAGATGACGTTGTGCTTTGCGGCATCGTACTTGTCTTCGTTGACGCCGAGGACGACAGTGATGTCCTCGTTGCTGGCCGGCGCAGAGATGATGACCTTCTTGACAGTGCTGCCGAGGTGGGCTTTGGCCTTTTCGGCGTCGGTGAAAAATCCGGTGGATTCGACGACGACCTGAGCGCCTACGCTGGCCCAGTCGAGCTTGGCGGGGTCGCGCTCGGCGAAGACCTTGATCTTCTTGCCGTCGACGGAGATGAAGTCGTCGCCGTGGGAGATTTCGTTTTTGAGGTTGCCGAGGATGGAGTCGTACTTGAGGAGGTGGGCCAGGGTGGCGGGGGTGGTGAGGTCGTTGACGGCTACGAATTCGATCTCTGGATTTCCGAGGGCGCTGCGGAAGACGTTGCGTCCAATGCGGCCGAAGCCGTTAATGCCTACCTTTACTGCTGCCATGATTTCGGTTGCTCCTGTCGTGTGATGCTATGTGATTTCAATGGAATAGGTGTTGAATAGCGGGTCAGAATCGCTTGCGCCCACCAATTCGGATGTTAACACTCGCGCAGGGGTGGCGCAAATGCGAACAGGACGCCGCGTATCTACTTTGGAGGATCAGGTAGTTGCGAAATGAGGCTGGAATGTGGGGTTAGAAGTTGAAGAACTTCTCGCGGAGGGCGCCTTCGTACTGCTTCTTCGCGTCTTTTGCCTTCTTTCGCGCATCTTCTTCGCGAAAGCCGGCGGCTTCCCAGGTGTCGATCTCTGCTTCGGAGTGGTCGGCGGAGGCGAGGGCCTCTTCTTCGCGGATGGCGCTGATCCATTGATCGACTGCAGTTTTGTAGGCGGTCTGGAACTGGTCGAGATCGGAGATTTCGATGGCCATGGTTCACCTCGTTCATCGGCGACGATATTGGAGGAAGATGAATGGAAGATTTCCAGAGCTGAAATAAGATGGGATGAGCGTGTGAGAGTGGAAGTGACGTGGCGCCGGAGGTTCGGCGATTTGCGGGGTACTTCAGCGCTGTGTTACAAGCGTCATATGCGCGAGTTGCGCGAATGGATAAGCGAAAAGATGAGACGACGCCCTAGACGTGGACCGAATGAATCGGAGTCCACAGGGAAAAGTGGGCAGGAGCTGCCCTCGAACCAGCCGGCTCCCCTGAGACCAACGTATCCGGACAGTGAGCCGGTTCGTAAAGCAGATGCGCCTGTGGCTATTTCGGAAGGCGTGACTGACACTGCGAGCGCCGAGGATGCGCCCCAACCGGAGCGGAAGATTGTTGTGGAGACGCAACCTGAGTCTCTATCTACGCCGCCGGTTGAACAGACTCCGCTGAAGTCACCGAAGGGCTATGTGGTGCTGACCATCGGGTTGCCGGGGTCGGGCAAGACGACCTGGTACAAGCGGCGGGGGGTGACTCCGCTATCGAGCGACCTGCTCCGGTCGCTGCTGTTCGACGACATCACCGAACAGCGGTATCAAGGGCTGGTGTTCTCCACGCTGCGGAGTCTGCTGCGGGCGAGGCTGATCGCCAAGATGCCGTGGAACTATGTGGATGCGACGAACCTGTCGCCGCATGAACGCCGGCAATGGATCAAGATGGCGAAGAGCTTCGGGTATGAGGTTCAGGCTGTGTTCTTCGATGTGCCGCTGGCGGTTTGCATGGAGCGGAACTCGAAGCGCGACAGGCAGGTGACCGACGACGTGATGCAGAAGATGGCAGAGCGATTGAAGCCGCCGACCTTCAAAGAGGGATTTGAAAAGATCACGGTGGTGCGGGTGAAGGGGCAGCCGAGCGCTGCCGCGGATGCCGTTGCCGTGTCGGAGACCGCGGAGTAGGTTTCCCGCAAGACAAGTTACAGTAGGAGCATGCCTACGGCTGGCGTTGAGTTCGCGAAGGTGAGCTATGCGTTGCCGCGAAGTGCTGACGGCCAGGCAGGGCGCTTTTTGTTGCGCGATATCTCGCTTGAGTTGGAGGCGGGGACGACTACGGCCGTGTTGGGGCGGAGTGGGTCGGGCAAAACGACGCTGCTGCGGATGGTGAACGGGCTGGTGACGCCGACCTCCGGTGAGGTGCGGGTGGCGGGACGCCGGGTGGTGGAGTGCGACCTGGTGGAGTTGCGGCGGGGGATTGGGTATGTGATCCAGGAGACAGGGCTGTTCCCGCATATGACGGTGGAGCGGAATGCAGGGATGGCGATGGAGCTGGCGGGCAAGCCCAGGGCGGAGAGTTGGGCTCGGTTGAGAGAGGTGTTTGAGCTGGTGGGGATGGAGTATGGGGAGTTTCGCGGGCGGTATCCGTGGCAGCTTTCCGGGGGGCAGAGGCAGCGGGTGGGGCTGGCTCGCGCGCTGGCGACGGATCCAGTGGTGTTGCTGATGGACGAGCCGTTTGGGGCGCTGGATCCAGTGACGCGGGCGGAGATGCAGATGATGTTGCGAGGTCTGCTGGAACGGGTGGGGAAGACGGTGTTGCTAGTGACGCATGATCTGGATGAGGCTCTTTACCTGTCGCACCGGGTGGTGTTTCTTTCAGAGGGGTCGATTGCGGCGGATCTGTCTCCCGAGGAGATCGTGGGGTCGAATAATCCTTATGTAAAGGATTATGTTTCGGCTGTACATCGTGTGGAGCGAGCATGATGGATTTTATGCGGGCGCATGGATGGGAGATTGGCCGGCTAACCTTGGAGCATTTGTGGCTGACGGTCTCGGCTATGTTGCTGGCGGCGGCAGTGGGGTTGCCGCTGGGCATCTTGCTGACGCGCAGGCGCGGCTTGGCGAAGCCAGTGATTGGGTTCGCGAATGTGCTGCAGACGGTGCCTAGTCTGGCGTTGTTTGGATTGTTGTTGCCGGTTCCTTGGCTTGGGGAGAATGCGGCTCGGCTGGCGATTCTGGCTTTAACGGGATATGCGCTGTTGCCGATTCTGCGGAATACCTATGCGGGAATCGGGAGTGTCGATCCGGCGTTGATTGATGTATCCAATGCACTTGGGATGAGTGATTTGCAGAGGTTATTTAAGGTGGAGCTTCCGCTTTCGGCAAGTGTGATTCTGGCGGGTTTGCGGACAGCTACTGTGACTTGTGTGGGTGTAGCTACGATTGCGGCAGCGATTGGGGCGGGTGGATTGGGGGAGTTGATTTTCAGGGGAGTGGCTAGCGTGGATAACGGGCTAGTTCTGGCGGGAGCGGTTCCTGCGGCATTGCTTGCGCTTTTGGCTGATGCGGGCTTGGGGTGGCTGGAAAGGCGACTGGCCGTGCGGAGGAGTTGATGGTCATCCTCGAGACGAAAAGGTT
>DATHQG010000204.1:0-5327 GCA_035483075.1 Edaphobacter sp.
TCAAGACGCTTGTGCTCAAGACAGCAGGTTGTGCGCGAGAAGAAAAGGTTCGAGAGAGACGAGATGAGTTTGTTTGATGCTTCTCCGATCAGCGCTCCGGGACGGTCGCAGCGGCAGGCTCCGCTGGCGGAGAGGATGCGGCCGCGAACGCTGGATGAGTTTGTAGGGCAGGTGCATCTGCTCGGGCCGGGCAAGCCGTTGCGGCTGGCGATTGAGGGCGATGATCCGACCTCGATGATCTTCTGGGGGCCTCCGGGTACGGGGAAGACGACGCTCGCGAAGATCATTGCGCAGATGACGCAGGCTAGTTTTATTGAGTTTTCGGCCGTGATGAGCGGGATTAAAGAGATCAAGAACGTGATGGTGGAAGCAGAGAAGGCGGCGAGCTTCGGGTCACGTACGATTTTGTTTGTCGATGAGATCCATCGGTTCAACAAGGCGCAGCAGGACGCGTTTCTGCCGTATGTGGAGCGGGGGACGATCCGGCTGATTGGGGCGACGACGGAGAACCCTTCGTTTGAGATCAATGCTGCGCTGCTGTCGCGGTGCAGGGTTTATACACTGGTGGCGCTAACGGAGGAGCAGATTGTTTCGCTGCTGCGCCGGGCACTGGCTGATGGTGCGCGCGGGCTTGGGGCTAGTGGAGTTATGGCGGACGATGAGGCCCTGGTTACGATTGCTTCTTATTCGAGCGGGGACGCTCGCAATGCGCTGAATGCTCTTGATGTTGCGGCGAAGTTGGCAGAAGGTCGTGGCGAGAAGTTGATTACGAAGGCGCTGTCCGCGGAGGCTCTGCAGCGGCGGGTGTTGCTTTACGACAAGAAGGGCGAGCAGCACTACGACATTATCTCGGCGCTGCATAAGAGTGTGAGGAACTCTGATCCGGACGCGGCGATGTATTGGCTGGGACGGATGCTTGAAGCTGGGGAAGACCCGATGTATTGTGCGCGGCGGATCGTGCGGATGGCGGTGGAGGACATTGGGCTGGCTGCGCCGGAGGCGTTGAATCTTTGTCTGAGCGCGAAGGACGCGATGCATTTTCTGGGGCATCCGGAGGGGGAGCTTGCGCTGGCTCAGGCAGTGGTTTATCTGGCGTTGGCGCCGAAGTCGAACGCGATTTATACGGCCTATGGCGCGGTGCTGGCGGACATTGAAGCGACTGCGGCGGAGCCGGTGCCGCTGCATTTGAGGAACGCTCCGACGAAGCTGATGAAGGAGTTGGACTATGGCAAGGACTACGAGTACGCGCACGATGTGGAGGGACGCGTGGCGGACATGGAGTGTTTGCCGGCGGGGCTCGCTGGGCGGCGATACTACCATCCAACGAACGAGGGCCGTGAGAAGCTGCTGGCGCAGCGGATGGATGAAATTTCACGGATCAAGGCAGCGAAGCAGAGATGAAAATGTAGTGGTAGAGAAGCGGGTTTCTCCACTCCCCCTTCGACTCGCTACGCTCGCTCAGGGTTCGGTCGAAATGACAACAAAAAATAAAGAGGATGGACGAAATTTCACAGATCAAAGCAGCCAAGCGGAGGTAGGGCGTGGTAGTTTAGTGCTGCGATTTTCAAATTCTCAGTGAGGTGCCGTTATGAGTGCGTTGCCACCGATGCTTCCCTACCTGACCGTCTCGGACGGTGCTGCTGCAATCGCGTTTTACAAAAAGGCCTTTGGCGCGGAGGAGCGTGAGCTGCATCTTGCTCCTGGTACGACCAAGATCATGAATGCTTGTTTGAGTATCAACGGCGGTGTGTTCATGCTGTCGGACGACTTTTCTTCGCAGTTTGGGGGAAAACCTTCTACTCCAGAGGCATTAGGCGGGTCGCCGGTGACGCTGCATCTGCAGGTCGAGGACGTCGACGCAGCCTGGGCAAAGGCCGTTGCGGCTGGAGCGATTGTGACGATGCCGCTGGCAGATCAGTTCTGGGGTGACCGGTATGGTCAGTTGAAGGACCCGTTCGGGCACAAGTGGTCGATGGCCCAGAACAAGGTCTCGTTGACCCGAGCAGAGATCGAAGAGGCGGCTAAGACTTCGTTCAAGTGACATTATCGCGACGCGTGACCTGATTGCCAGTCCAGACTAAACAGCAGGTCCCTCCACTACGCTCCGGTCGGGATGACAAGGTTATCTCGATAACGGACAGACAGAACCCTAGTGGGCGTATTTGACGGAGCAGCCGTAGGGGCGGGTGCTAGCAACTGGAACCGGTTTGCCGGCCATGGCGTCGGTCAGTACTTCGTTGAGGTAGTTGCGTGCGCCCTTGAGATCTTCTTGTTCGGTTGTGGGCTTGTCGTCGAGCGCGCCCTGATAGATGAGCTTGCCTGTGGGGTCGATGATAAAGATGTGGGGCGTGGTCTTGGCTTCGTAGAGGCGGCCGATTGTGCCGGTGGGGTCGAGCAACGCTGCGGTGGGAGCGGCGTGCATGGTCTTGAGGTAGGTGTTTTCTTCAGACGGCGTGACGTAGCCTTGTTCGCCCGGGGCCGACGAGATGACGGAGAGCCAGATGACGCCTTTGGCGGTCCAGTCGCGTTGCTGGGACTCTATGCTGCCGCTGAGGTAGTGCTTGCGGTCGAAGGGACAGCCCTGGTTGGCCCACTCGAGGACAACGTACTTGCCGCGGTACTCGGAGAGAGAGTGCTGGACGCCGTTGGAGTCGATGCCCTTGAAGTCGGGGGCGGTGGTGCCAGGGGCCACTGCCAGTGCGGGAAGGGTGAGGGTGGCGAGGGTGAGGGCGAGGAGATTGCGGTGGGTCATCAAAGCACCTCCACAACTGCTGATAGCAATATTTTGCGACGAAGGGAGAGCGGGACGCAAGGCCGGATGCTACTCGCCGAGCCCGTCGAATGCTTCGTCATTCGATGGTGTCCCGGTGTGCGACATGAGCTGGGTGAGGGTGTTGAGTCCTTTGGTAATGGCCCGCAACTGGGTGGGGGTCGCGTGGCGCAAGGCCTCAAGGAGAGGGTGAAGCGCGAGCTCGGGCATGCGGGTGGCGAGGAATTCGCGGACCGGTGGCGAAGCGACCAGGAGCGTGATACGACGGTCGGTGGCGAGCGTCTGGCGCTCGATTAAGCCCTGTTTTTCAAGCCGGTCAACTATGCCTGAGACGGTGCTGTGCGCGAGGCTGACGGCTTCGCTGAGTTGCTTGAGGCTGAGGCCCTGGGTGCGAACGAGTACGGACATGACCAGCCGCTGCGGGCCGGTGAGGTTGCCGCGGGCGAACTCAGCCTGTAGCCGCTGGCGCATGCTGCGCTGGATGACATTGAGCTGGCGCTCGGTGTGTTGCGCGAGCGCATGAAGCTCGGCGGATGGTCCATCGTCCTTCTGCTGAGCTTCGACCAGTTTGCGAGAGGGGCCGGGTTTTGTCTTAACTCTTGGTTTCATTCATTAACAGCATGGCAGAGACGTGGTCTAGAAGAGAAATGGCACAAGGGCGCTGACGTCTTTGCGATAGCGAAGGTACTGCTCGCCGAAGCGATGGACCATGAACTGCTCTTCCACCGAAACCTTCAGCCAGAGGCCGACGCCGAAGACGAGGACCGCGAGGAAGCTGCGGACGAGTCCATGTTGCAGCGCAGAGCCGAGCAGGGCGACCAGAAGGCCGGTGTAGATAGGATGACGCACGGCGCGATAGGGGCCGCGCACAATCAACGCGTGGTCTTGCTTGATGGTGGGTGAGCTGCTCCAGTTTTCTCCGAGCGTGAGGCGCGCCCAGATGCTGAAGCCGATGCCGCAGACCGCGAGGGCAAAGCCGGCAAGCGCGATCGGCAGGGTCACTGTAAGCGCGGGCTGATTAAACCAATCAGGATTCGACGGCGAACCAAAGAGGAGATAGATGCCGGTCGCTAAGACAGCAGCTTGCTCAAAACGGGACGAAAGCGATTGCTTGTGGATGGTGCGTTTGACGAAGGGGAGCGAGCCGAGCCAGACGGCAGTGATCAGGAGCCAGAGGAGCGAGGTCCCGTGGATGAGTTGATTGATGGTGATGAGGGAAAGCATATCTTCCTCCTTCGAATATGTGGGTTAGTCGTATACGACGCGTCGCATACGACTAGTATCCTCCGGGAGGACGGATTATGCAATATGCCCGTCAATCAGGGCATGGCGATCAGTGCGGCCATGGTTTCGATGCCGTCCCAGAGGTTTTCGAGGCGGAGGTTTTCGTTGGCGGCGTGCTGGTTGTCGTCGTGGTTGGCGATGGGGACGGTGATGGTACGGGTGTTTGCTGCGCGCTCCATGGCATCCAGGGGCACCGTTCCCCCGAAGGTTGGTAGAAGGATGACCTTGCCCCGCGCGCTCTCAACTGCCTTGATGACATCGGCGGCGATGGGGAGGTCCATGGGCGTGCGGGACGCGTTCTCACCGGGTTCGGCTTGGATGAAGGCGACCCTGGGGTGGGCAAGGAGTTCTTCGCGGGTCGGCGGGGTGCTGGTGATGAAGTATCCCTGGGTGCGAACGTAGTCGATGACGCGCTGTTGCTGGATTTTTGCGTCGATGCCTACTACGAGGCGGAGATCGAGGTTGGCGGTGGCAGTGGGTGGGATGGAGTTGGTGGAGCGCGCTCCTGTCTGGCCGGAGGAGATGCCGTTGATGTTGAGCGATGGTTCGTTGAGGAGGTCGAGGAGGTGCTTGCCGCCGCCGTCGGTATGGCCGAGAGCGAGCTCCTGTCGGAGAAGTTCGTCGTTGACGGGGGCGTTGGCAAGGGCCCGTTTTTCGATGGGGCCGAGGGGAGTGATGCCGTCGTAGAAGTGTGGAATAAGGACGTGGCCGTTGGCGTCTTTCATGCCTGCGAGGAGTTGGACGAGCATCATGGCGGGGTTTGGGGCCCAGTTGCCGTAGTGGCCGCTGTGGAGGGAGCGGTCGGGGCCGTAGACGGTGATCTGGATGTGCGCGTCGCCACGTGCGCCGAAGATGAGAGTCTGGCGGCGGGTCTGGTCGACGGGGCCGTCGCAGACTAACCAGATGTCGCCGTGGATGAGATCGCGGTTTGCCATGAGGATCTGTTCGAGATGCGCGGAGCCGGCTTCTTCTTCGCCCTCCCAGATGAAGCGGATATTGGATTGGAGCGGGATGTGCGCGGCCTGGAGGGCGCTGAGGGCTGTGAGCTGGGCGAATATGGCGGCTTTGTCGTCGCCGGCTCCGCGGGCGTAGATCCGGGGTTCGCCGTCTACTTGCTTGACGACTGGGGTGAAGGGCTGGCCGGTGTCCCACTCGGAGGGAGTGACGGGCTGGCCGTCGTAGTGGGCGTAGAAGACTATGGTGCGCTTGGCGCCGGGAGTTTTGATCTCGCCCCAGACTACGGGTGGGGTTGTTGCAGGGAGGCCTGGGGCGG
>DATHQG010000205.1:0-16262 GCA_035483075.1 Edaphobacter sp.
CTGTGGGTTCGGCGAGGCGAGGCCGATGGTGTCGGCGGCGAGCTTGAGGGCGCGCTGCATGAAGACTTCGTCCTGTGCGTATTGCAATGCGTTGTCCGGCATGGCTTCGAGGATATCGAGTTTTCTGTTTTGAGTGCTCAACAGTGTCTTTTGGTCAGAAAGGGACCAGGCGGAGATTAGTCGAGAAGGGAGTCGATGAAGGCGCCGCTGTCGAACGAAATGATGTCTTCGAGTTTTTCGCCTATGCCGGCGTAGATTACGGGGAGCTTGAGCTCGGTCGCGATGGCCAGGACGATGCCGCCCTTGGCGGTGCCGTCGAGTTTGGTGAGGACGATGCCGGTGACGTGGGCGGCTTCGGTGAAGAGGCGGGCTTGCTGGAGGCCGTTCTGGCCGGTGGTGGCGTCCATGACTAGGAGGGTCTGGTGCGGGGAGCCGGGGACTAACTTTTCCGCGGTGCGGCGCATCTTGTCGAGCTCCTTCATCAGGTCGGTCTTGGTGTGGAGACGTCCTGCTGTGTCGACGATCAATATTTGAGTGGCACGGGCCTTGGCGGCGGCGCAGGCGTCGTAGAGTGCGGCGGAGGGGTCGCCTCCTTGTTTGGTCTTGATGATCTGGACGTCGGAGCGCTGGGCCCAGACTTCGAGTTGCTCGATGGCGGCGGCGCGGAAGGTGTCGGCGGCGCAGAGCAAGACGGTGCGGCCTTGCGCGGTGAAGTGGGCGGCGAGCTTGCCAGTGGTGGTGGTCTTGCCGGTGCCGTTTACGCCGACCATCATGATGACTTCGGGTGGGGTCGCCGGGTGGCGGACGGGGCGGGCTACGCCGTCGAGGATGGCTTTGAGTTCGGCTTTGAGGAGCTGTTTTAGTTCGTCGCCACCCTGAATACCGGTGCGGAGGGCGCGCTGGCGGAGGTTCTCCATAACCAGGGCCGTGGTGGGGGCGCCGAGGTCCGCGGCGAGAAGGAGGGGTTCGAGATTGACCAGGGTCGTCTCGTCGACCTCGCGGGTGAGGGCGATGACGGAGCTGATGGACTCGGTGAAGGATTCGCGGGTGCGGGTGACCGCCTGCTTCATGCGGTCGAAGAGGCCGCGCTTCGGCTCCCGGGTTTCAGGGGTTTGGGACTCGTCAGGTTCTGCGGGGCGTTTGCCGAAGATGGAGAAGGCCATACTAGCTCTAGTTTAGCGGATGGGCAGGCATCAAGAGGCGTGACGGGCGTTCTGGTTGACGCGGAGGCGGACGGTGCCGGCCTGCAGGAGCGGGGTGGGGAGTTGATGCTCGTGGGCGTGTTGGAGGAGGTCGCCGAGGATGGTTTCGACTTCGGTAGGAACGCCTTTTTGCAGGTCGCGGAACATAGACGAGGTGAGCTTCGAGTCTTTGGCGGTGACTGAGCGGTGCAGGAAGCCGGCGATGGGCTGCGGGAGTGGGTATCCACAGGCGGCACCTACGGATGCACACTCGTCGATGGCCTGGAGTATGGTCTTTTCTCCGTCGGGTACCACGTTGATTTCGCCGATCGGGCCGTCGAGCAGACTGGTGACAAGACCGAGTGAGGCGATCATCACCCACTTATGCCACATTGCCGGAACGATACTGGTTGAGAGTTCGGTCTCAAAGCCGGCGTTGCGCATTGTCTCGTCGAAGGAGCGGATGCGCGGGGTGATCTCGCCGCTGAGCTCGCCGTAGATGAGCTTTTGCATTGGAGTGATCTGCACGATGCGCCCTTGTTCGTCGAGGTCGGTGGAGACCATGCAAACGCCACCGAGGATTGCGTGGTCGCCGAAGCTGCGAGCGAGGGTATCCATGTGGCGCATGCCGTTGAGGACGGGGTAGATCATTGTGTCGGGGCCGACGGCGGGCCCCATGTCCTTGATCGTCTGATCGAGGGCCTGGGCCTTTACGCTGAGGAAGATGATGTCGAAGGGTGTGTGAAGGTCTTCGGCGGTGATGGTCTGGGGCTGGAGGGTGAGGTCTCCGTGGGGGCTGAGTATGCGAAGGCCTTCGCTGCGGAGCTGCTGTGCGCGGGAGGGCCGTACGAGAAAGGTGACATCGCGTCCTGCCTGGGCGAGACGCGCTCCGAAGTAGCCGCCGACTGCGCCGGCACCAACGACGAGGATCTTCATATATTTTTTTGATGCTCGGGCCTGCGCCCTGGATGCGGTTGCGGCGGGCGTACTTCGCTGGCGTCAGTGTGCTGGTGCGGGTGTCGAAGTGGATGTGGGAGCAGGCTGCGGCGCCGGGGAATAGATTCCGGGGCGCACCAGCAAGAGTAGATAGATGAGCAGGATTGCGATGAGGACGAGGCCGCCGATGAAGATGTGAGGTTTGAACCCGAGCACGGTTTTGTGCTTCGGCAGGTCGGGGGGCGGGATGTGCTCGTGCTGGTGGTCGCGTTCGTGGTTGTGTTCGTGCATGCAGACAAGCTTAGCTGCAAATTGCGCTGGGCGGTGCGGGGGTTGGGAACTTTATGAGAGCAATGACGAGAGGCTACTCGTCGCGGCCGGGGCGGGACATGAGTTCGCGTATGGCCTCTTTCGGGCCCTTATTGTGGTGGAGGATGGCGTCCATCTGCTCGGTGATGGGCATCTCGACGGCATAACGGGCGGCGAGGCCAAGGGCAGCGTGGGTGCTGCGGACGCCTTCGGCTACCTTGCCGTTGAGGCCGGCGATGATCTCGGGGAGCTGGCGGCCGCGGCCGAGTTCGATGCCGACGGAGCGGTTGCGTGAAAGCGAACCGGTACAGGTGAGGACGAGATCGCCGACGCCGGAGAGGCCGGCGAGGGTCTGGCGGCGGCCACCGCAGGCGACGGCAAGGCGGGTCATCTCGGCGATGCCGCGCGTGATGAGGGCGGCGGAGGAGTTGTGGCCGAGGTTGAGGCCGGTGGCGATGCCGGCAGCGAGGGCGATGACGTTCTTCAGGGCGCCGCCGAACTCAACGCCAGCGACGTCATCGTTGGTGTAGACGCGGAAGGTGGAGGAGGTGAAGTCGCGCTGGACGGTCTGGGCAATCTGGGGCGTGGCCGAAGCGACGACAACGGCCGTGGGCATGCCGGCTGCGACCTCCTGCGCGAAAGATGGGCCGCTGAGCACGGCGAAGGGGTTGTTTGTGACCGAGGCGACGAGCTGCGACATGCGGAGGAAGGTGGTCTCTTCGAGGCCCTTGCTTGCGCTGAGGACGATCTGGTTTTTGGTGAGCAAGGGAGCGATCTGGGTGATGACATCGCGGAGATGTTGCGAGGGTGTGACGCAGAGGAGAACGTCGGCTTCGAAGATGGCGCGGGGTAGATCGGCGGTGATGTCGATGTCGACGGGGAGGGTAAAGCCGGGGAGGTATGGGAGGTTTTGGCCTGCCTCGGTGAGTTGGTCGGCGAGTGCGGCGGAGTGCGACCAGAGGCAGATTTGGTGGCCGCCGCGGCGCGCGAGGGAGAGGGCGAGTGCGGTCCCCCAGGCACCGGCGCCCAGGATGGCGATTCGACTCATGCCGCCGCCTTTTTCTTGCCGAAGCGGCCCTCGGTTCCGGCGAGGAGGCGGCGGATGTTTTCGTGGTGCTTGACGATGACGAGGATTGGAATGAAGAGGAGGCCGGCGATGATGATGGGGGTACGCTGCGGTATGAAGTAGAGTCCGAAGAGTGGAAAGAAGGCCGAGCCGATGATGGAGGCGAGAGAGACGTACCGGGTGATGAGGAAGATGACGAGGAAGATGGCGAAGGTGCATCCGGCGGCAGCGGGCGAGAGGGCGAGGAAGACGCCGAGGGCGCTGGCGACACCTTTGCCGCCGCGAAAGCCGAGCCAGATGGGGAAGACGTGGCCGAGAATGGCGGCGACGGCAGCGACTACTGCGAGGTCGTAGTTGCCGGGGGCGATGTGCTGCGCAATCTTGACGGCGAGGAAGGCTTTGCCACAGTCGAGGAGGAGCGTGGCGATACCGAGGCCTTTGGCCCCTGAGCGCGCGACGTTGGTGGCGCCGATGTTGCCGCTTCCGGTGGTGCGGATGTCCTGCTTGCGGAAGATTTTGACGAGGAGGTAGCCGAAGGGGATGGAGCCCAGAAGATAGGCGAGCGGAATGGAGATGAGCCAGGGGTTCATGATCGTCAGGATGAGTTTAGCAAGGGTAAACAAAGAAGTTGCAGGGGGAGATTTGATCCTGCATGCAAGAAGGCTTAACACGGATCGACACAGATAACACGGATTTAGAACAAGAACGATTTTAAGACCAGCAATAAAGATAATCAATTGAACGGCGAATCAATCTCAGTAGATCTGATCATTCTTTTTAATCGTCCTTCAAATTTGTGTCATTTGTGTCGATCCGTGTTAAACCTTTTTATAGAAGGTGGTGGCGGATGAGTTCGAGGGCGTGTTGGCTGGCCCAGTAGCGGACGCGTTCGCGGTCGCCGGGGAGGTTGAGCTCTTTGACCTGGGTGTGTTGGGCGTCGGCCAGTGCGATGTAGACGAGACCGATGGGCTTGTTGGCGTCGGGACCGGGGGCGCCTGGGCCAGGGCCGGCGATGCCGGTGATCGAGATGCCGAGCGATGATCCGGTGCGGGTGCGAATGCCTTCGGCGAGGGAGCGCGCTACTTCGGAGGAAACCGGGCCTTTGTTTGCGACGAGTTCGGCGGGAACCTGAGCGAAGGTGGTTTTGAGGGCGTCGCTGTAGACGACTGCGCCGCCGAGGAAGTAGCGCGAGCTGCCGGGAATTGCGGTGAGGCGCTGGGCGAGAAGGCCGCCGGTGCAGCTCTCAGCAGTGGCGAGGGTGAGGTCGCGGAGGCCGAGGTTGAGCAGGACGACCTCTTCGAGGGATTCGCCGTGCGAGGAGAAGATGGTGTCTTCCATCTCGGCTTCGATTTTTTCGGTGAGCTCGTCGACGCGGGCCTGGGCCTCGGCCAATGTGGGTTTGGCGCAGAGGAAGTGAAGCTGGATCTCGGCGAGGCCGGCGAGGATGGTGGTCTCGACGTCGCTGTACTGTTTGTAGATGGGGGCGGTGCGGGCGTCGACGTGCGACTCGGGGATGAGGGCCATGCGGAGGGTGCGTTTGGCGAGGTGACGTGCGGGAAGGGACGCGGCGAGGCGTGGCTTTACCTCGTTATCGAAGAGCGGCTTAAGTTCTTTGGGCGGTCCGGGAAGGAGCATGACGATCTTGCGGATCGGCTTGTTGTTGGTGTCAGGTACGGTCGTGTCCAGGTATTGGCCGGGGGCGCTGCCGTTTTTGTTGTCGAGGACGGTCGCGCCGTCGAGGACGTTGGCCTGCTTGGTGTTGTTGGACGGCATGACCATCTGGCGGGCGGCGAAGCGTTTGTAGAGCGCGGTGAGGACGGCGTTGTCGGCGTGCATGTCGATGCCGAGCGCGGCAGCGACGGCTTCGCGGGTGAGGTCGTCTTCGGTGGGGCCGAGGCCGCCTGAAAAGATGACGATGTCGGCGCGGGAGATGGCGATGATGGCGGCGCTGGTGAGGTGGGCGAGGTTATCACCGACGATGGTCTTGAAGACGACCTGGACGCCGAGGTCGTTAAGGCCTTCGGTGAGGTAGAGGGAGTTGGTGTCCTGGCGGAAGGGCGTGAGCATCTCGGAACCCGCCGCGATAATTTCAGCGATCATGTGTGGTGGTGACTTCTCCGCTGGCTGGAATGGCCCGCATCACGATGATAACGGTCGCGGGGCCATCTCGCTGAAAGACGGACGAAGCTCAGTACGGGCCGTTGCACAGGATGAAGGTGTCGGGGGGCCGGCGGTGCGATTGTTGCGAAGCCTGTTGATCTCTTTCCTCATGAGTCAGTCCCTGGGTGATTGGATGACGCACGGACGCCCTGAGCAGCGATCAGTTGACTTGTCGCGACCCCATTTTGTTGCGCCGGCGTTGCGTTTTCTTCTGCGACATAGGAAGGGACAGTTCGGCCGCCTCCCTGCGCTAGCAGGAAGATGGAGAATACGGTGCCGCATAACGGATCGGAGGTGCGAGAGCGGACGCGCAGGCTGCCACCGTGTTTTGTGACAAGTTCACGGGAGACCCAGAGGCCCAGACCGGTGCCGGTGTCCTTCTTCGTCGTGAAGAACGGTTCGAAGATGTTTTCGAGATGTTCGGGAGGAATGCCCGGACCTGTATCGGCGATAGTGATGCGAACGCCGGGTCGGGATGGATCGCGTGGGTCGATCGCGGAGTTGGCTTCGATGCGAACCACGGATCCGCGGGCGCAGGCATCGAGGCTGTTCGCCAAGAGGTTGGAGAGGACCTGACGAAGCTCTCCAGCCGAGCCCAACACCTCTCTTTCCGTCTGGGCGTTGACGATGAGAGAGACCCCGTGCCTGGCGGCGCGGGGGGCGTAGAAGGCGGCGACCTCGCGGACGATCGCGGCCGGCATGAAGTGCGCGTAGGTCGATGTTTCGCGATAGAAGCCCAGGGACTGGCGGGTGATGTGGGCGATACGACCGAGCTCGTTCTCGGCCTGGGACAGGAGTTGGCGGATCTCATCGAAGTCGCTGGAGCGGCGGGCGATGTAGACGAGGTTGGTCAGGCCCTCCAGCGGGTTGTTGACCTCGTGCGCGACTGAAGCGGCGAGTCGTCCGGCAGCTGCAAGTTTTTCGGCCCGCATTAATGCGCCTTCGGACATGCGGCGTTCGGTGATGTCACGGAAGACGAGAACGACACCGATCATCTTACCGGCGCCGTCGCGGATGGGAGCGCCGCTGTCGTCGATGCAGATTTCTTTACCGTTCTTGGAGACGAGGAAGGTGTGGTTGGCGAGACCGATGACATTACCGAGACGGCGCACCTTGTCGACAGGGCTTTCAACTGCTGCTCGCGTGTCTTCGTTGAAGATGGGGAAGATGTCGGGGAGGGTCATGCCGCGGGCCTCTTCTTCTTTCCAGCCGGTGAGCTGCTCGGCGATGAGGTTCATGAAGACGACCTTGCCGTTGGAGTCGCAGGCGATGACCGCATCGCCGATGCTGCGAATGGTCGTGTTCAGCCACTGCTCGCGAGCGTAGGACTCCTCGCTCCGCAGCTTGATCTCCTGGATCTGATGGTTATAGGTAGCAGTGAGCTTATGGAACACCCTGCGTGTCTCCCATACGAGCAGGGCGGCGACTAAGGAGACGAAGCCGATTAGACCGAGCCTGGCGTTCCGATTGACCTGGGCATCTTCCGCAGAGTGTTCAGCTCGACGGCCAGCGACGATACCGACAAACTCATCCATGGCAGCCCGCATGTCATCCATCTCCTGCTTGCGCTGGAGCATATGTTGCTCCGTGGTGGATGGATCATCAGGAGGAGATTGGATTTCCTGATAAGCCTCCTGCTCCCATTGCTCGTGGGCGGCCTGAAGTCGCTTAAGCCGTGCCACCTGGTCCGGACGGTGGACCAACGTGAACAGGGTAGCGAACTCGGAATCAATTTGTGGGTCTGCCTCGTGCAGAGGCTCGAGGAAGGCCGGATTGCGGACGAGGAGATAGCCGCGGAGGCCGGTCTCTTCATCAACTATCAGTTTGATCAGCCGATTTGCATGGAGGATGACGACGTCCGCACGGTCGACCGTGTTCGCGCTTTCCTGAACACGTTGCAAACCGTAACCGAGGACGATTGCCAGGACAGTGAGTGCTGCAACAGGGAGTGCCAGGAGACGAAACAAAAGCCTGCTATAGAGCCGCGAATCCACAGTGTCCTCCCTTGCGCTGAGTGGAGCTGAGTTTTGGGTCGTGTCCAGACTAGAAGATAGCCAGCGCAGATGATTTTACGTAAACGTCGCTCGCCAGACCATCTCAATCAAGAATTTTTCAGGTTTCCTGCCTAACCAGGGGCGAGACCCGTTGTCTAATCGCCAAACTGCAAGGGCCCAAAGGCGAGGCGGTTGAATCAGCCTTGTGAGAAAGAGAAGTCGCCGTGGCGCTGAAGTAACAAAACGTGACGAACTGCGGAACCAGGGGCCGTTTTGATCCGTTTGTGTCAATAGGGCCGTTTCCGTCTTCCGTTTTTAGGGGAATGTCAGGATAGGTAACCAATCCGGGCCTTCTCTCGTTTTACCTGATCGATCCTGGTGCTTAGGACGTTGTTGCGCGTTATACCGCTCCGTCGATGTTACAGACCATCCGGGCTGCAAAACGCGAACGGGAACCCTTGTCTTCAACGCGCCCGTTTATTGCGCGTTCCAACGAAGAGACTCAGGAGGTCGTGATGAACGTGCGTCTTGTTGTCAGTCCCATCCTCGCTTTACAGCTCTCCACGTGTGTTTCCGGTCAACAGGTGTCGCAGGGGGGCGATGTGATTGGGCCGCCTGTGAGCACTGCCGCAATTGCTGGAGGTGAATACAAGCAGGACCTACTGCATCGGGTCGCACTCGAGGAAGCGGCCGTGCGTCAGGCGGAAGATGCCCATGCATCCAGCGTTACCCTCGGCCGGACCTACGTGCAGCTCGGTCTGTTGTACCAGGACGTAGCACGGTGGGAGAGATCGGAGCAGGTGTTGGAGCACGCAGTTTCCTTGCTTCAACAGAGTTCAGTGCCGACCGATGACCTTGCCGCGGCGCTGGGCCATCTGGGCAGCCTGCACGTAGAGATGGGAAAGTTGCGGGACAGCGAAAAGGAGGAGCTGGAGGCCCTGAAGATCAGACTGGAGCTCGGCGACCGGTTGCAGATTGCGCGGAGCCAAAGCGATCTCGCGACGCTCTACCTGGTCAAACAAAAGTATGTGAAGGCGAGAGACCTTGCGCGGTTGGCATTGGCTGAATTCGATACGAATGAGCAAGCCGAAGCCCTTGACAAGATATCGATACGGTTCGCGCTCTCTGAAGCGCTCTGCTCACTCAAGGATTGTCCATCGGCCATTCCGGTGCTGAAGGTGGCCATGGATGAGGCGAAGGCCACGCTGCGGCCGGATGACTTTCCGGTTGGCTTGAGTGAGTTTCTCCTGGGCTATGCCTATTGGAAATCGGGCAAGATGGCCGAGGCGAGCGAGTATCTGGAGCGCGGAACGGCGCTTATGAGCGTGCAGCTCGGTTGGGGGCATCCGGCCTATTTGAGAGCTCTAAAGTGCTACGCGAAGTTCCTTCACGAGAGCCAAAATGTCGAGGCAGCGAACATCGTGGAACGGCGCATCCGGCAGGCAGAGTCCGTGATCGATGTTCATTCGATGCAGACTAGTCAAGGGATGACCGGCTTCGCGGGAGTGCGGTAGGCCGTTGGCCGATTGGAGGCCTAGACGAGTTTGCGGCCTTCAATGTCGAGCGACACGTGGTACAAAGCGTCGCGAGTGGCGAGGGCCGCGTTGCCGTCTTCGAGGAAGGCGAGGCCGACGAGATTGTTGCCGGAGATGGTGAGAGAGGCCTCGTGGCGGGGCGTGATGCGGATGATGCCGCGCTGGCCGCGGAGGCTGGCTGCGACGTAAAGGTTATCGTCAACGTCGAAGGCCATGCCCTGGGCACGGCCTAGTCCCTGGTAGAAGACCGTGGTGTTGCCATCGTGGTCAATGGCGTGGATCGCCTGGTTCGAGGAGGTGGTGGGGCCGGTGACGAAGAGGGTCCCCGCGCTGTTGAAGGCGAGATGGTAGGCGGCGATGCTCGGTTCAAGCGTGGCGTAGACGAAGATTTCGCCGCTGGTGCCGCTGGGATTACCTCGACTTATCTTAAAGATGGTGCCGGAGCGGTCGCCGACGAAGAGATTGCCGAAGCGGTCGAAGGCGATGCCGGTGGCGATTCCCATGCCCTCGGCGTAGGTGGAGATGGCTCCCTCGGGGGAGATGCGGTAGACGGCGCCCTCGGCGCGGGAGCTGGCGTAGAGGTAGCCGTCGGGGTCGAAGGCGAGGCCGGTGGCGTTGAGGAGATCACGGACGAAGGGGCGGACCTGGAAGTCGCGCTGGATTTGAAAGATGGAGATGGGGACGGCCTGGCCACGAGGGCCGGAGACGGTTGCATAGACGTTGCCGTCGGCGTCCACTGCGGGGTTGGCGACAGGGTGCAGGTTTTCCGCCATAGGGACGGCAACGCGAAGGTTGAGGGGATTGCTCTCGGTGGCGTTGCGGCGGAGGACGAGGTCTCCGGAGATGGTGCCCTCGGGTACACGGACGGTGGCGCGGGTGGGACGGCTGAGGGTGACGGGGGCCGAGATGTCGCCGATAGTGGCGCGGGGGAGGTGGGAACCGTTGGAGTCGAGGTGCTGGCCGTGGATGTCGACCTCGCCACCAGGCATGGCGGCGATCGGCGTGACGCGGTCGAGATGCGGGGCCGGGGTATCGGTCTTGTCGGGCGTCAGGAGGGAGCGGAGGGTGGTCATGGCTGGGACTAGCGTAGACCGGTGTGCAGGGGAGCGCAACTGGGGACGGACGTCGGCGAGCTAGAACCAGAGATGAATGATTTGGGCGACGGCCAGGGCGAAGAGGCCGGCGGCTACATCGTCGAGCATGATGCCGGTACCGGCGGGGAGGCGTTCGAGCTGGCGGATGGGCGGCGGTTTTAGAATGTCGAAGGCGCGGAAGAGGAGCAGGGATAGGGCGGCGTGGCGCCAGTCGGCGGGGATGGCGATGAGGGCGATGAGTTGTCCGGCGACCTCGTCGATGACGACGTGTCCGGGGTCTTCGCGGCCGGATTCGCGGGCGACGATGGTGGCGGCTGGGATTCCGATTAAGGTGACGATGACGGCGGCTATTGTTGTGCCAATGGCTAGTGCGATCGGCGACGGGTGCAAAATGTGCGCGGCGGAGTACCAGAGCAGGACGGCGGCGATGCTGCCGTAGGTGCCGGGGCCGGGGCCCAGCAGGCCTGCTCCGAAGAAGGTGCCGACGGCCCAGGCCCAGAGGGTCTTCTTTTTGGAGGGAGGGTGAATTTGGGTGGTGGAGTTGGGCATGCTGTCTTCAGTTTAGCCCCCCACCCCCTTTGAAAGTGTGTCAAAGTCCTCGATCGAAAGGGGTTAAGTCTGAACCTTTGGGTCGGAATAGCTGCTTTTGCGGGTAAAGTCTTCGATTCAGAGGGGTTATCTGTGCAGGGGGAGGCACTTTATTTTGGCAGAGGATCAGTCTTCGTCGCGGTTGGGGTCGTTTTTGCGCGAGCGGGCCAGATCTTCGAGGAGGTCGGGGTCCTGGATGGGGGTGGAGATTTTGTAGTCGCCGCTGGCCCATTTGCCGAGGTCGATACGGCGGCAGCGGTCGGAGCAGAAGGGGAAGTCTTCGTTCTGTTCGAGGACCAAGGCGCGGCAGGTGGGGCAGCGTAGCGCTTTGACTTTCGTGTTGGAAGCTTTCGACATGACACCTCTAGTTTAATACTTTTTCGGTGCGCGACAAGCTGTGGTCGAGGGTCACGAACGCATGCGTCTAATGAGTGCGAGGTGTCTTATGTGCGGGACATTGGCCTTCTGCAAAACGAGATTTGCGATGTGTTGCGTCGGTTTTCTGCTTGCGTTTCAATCTGTCTCGGGGAAGGCAGCAGAGATTGAAGTGCGGAGTCAGGCGATAACCGAGTTACAGCCGCTGCCGGCGGGTATCACCTTGCCTGTGCAGATGGGGCGAACCCTTCGCGCGGGGAAGGTGAAGCCCGGTACGGTCTTTCAGGTGAAGACGACGCAACGGGTGCCGATCTCGACAAGCGGCTACCTGAATCGAGGCGCGGCCGTTCGGGGAGAGGTGGTGACGTCGGATGCGGGAGATGGAACTGCGGCGCACCCCTCCAGGTTGACGGTTCGGTTTACGCAATTCAGCTATCGAGGCATGACTGTGCCGTTGGTGACACGGGCGGTCGCGATGGCTAACCTGATGGACGTCGACGATACGTTTCTGTCGATGCAAGGGGGTGCGGACCGGGGAAATTCGAGTGAGGCCAGTTGGACGACGCGGCAGGTCGGAGGGGACGAGGTCGTGCGGTCGGGCTGGGTGGGTCCAGTAGTCGGCAGCGGGACGCGAACGGTGGGGAGCGCGGACTACTACGGGGTCTACAGTCTGCCGGCGAAGCTGGAGGGGGAGGATGGCGCGATGGTTCCACGCGCGATGGGTGTGTTCTCGACGACTGCGGTGGGGCTTTATGGATATGACGAGGGAGCTCAACTAGAGTCGTCGGTCGGATTGATCACGATCACGAACTCGAGGGGGCGCGCTGTGATTCGGGCCGGAGATGATCTGTTGCTTGAAGTGGTGGCTGGACGGTAGGGTGTGTCAGAATTGTGCTTGATGGCGAACCAGATTTTATAAGTAAAAGCAGGTACTCCGTCCGTGGTGAAGGATGACAAGTTTAGAAGGTGATGGCGAAATCAGCGATGTGGCAGTCAAGCGAAGAAGCAGATCCTCCCGCGTTGCGGAAGGATGACAAGTTCTTAAGTTTTGCCTTGAACTGGGGATCCATGGTTTCTCCTTGGCACAGTTTGGCCTGTTGCAATTACCAGATGTTTTGCTGCGGTGAGCGGAGGTAAACTTCTTCACAAGGCGGCTTTACTTACTCTGTCCCCAGCAAAACGCACATTGAATTGTGGAGAGGAACTCACATGCTGAAAGTCGCTTTCAAGCGTGGGGCCCTAGGCATGGCTAACGGAGCCGTTCTCCTGCTGGGTGGCGTTTTTTTGTGTGTTGCAACTGCGGTCGCACAACGAGAAGCCGCAGTCTCGGAGTTGGAGGCGCTACCTCCGGGTGTAACTCTGCCCGTAAAGTTGGGGCGATCACTTCGTGCCGGCAAGGTACAGGTTGGAACACCGATCGTGGTAACGACCACGCAGAGGGTCCCAGTGAGTGAGGAGACCTATCTTAAAGCAGGTGCCGAGCTGGATGGCGAGATTGTGGCATCCATCGCCGGCCATGGCAACGGTTCGACACCAGCCACTCTGTCGATTCGGTTCACCCGGCTGCGGTATGGCAAGCAGTCTATTCCGCTCAGGACGAAGGCAATTGCGATTGCCAACTTCATGGAGGTCGGCTACACGCACCTGCCTACTAACGGGGGGTCTGATATGGGCATTGCCAGCGAGGCGAACTGGACGACGAAGCAGGTCGGCGGCGATTCGGTCTTCCGAACAGGCTGGGTGGGCCCGGTCTTCGGCGTCGGTCGGGAGAAGGTAGGGCGCGCAGATTACTACGGCGTCTATAGCTTGCCGACAGCTTCACCGAATGACGGGCCGCCATTGCCGCGCGCGTTGGGGGTATTCTCTACGACCGCTGCGGGTTTGTATGGTTTTGATCGTGCAGCTGAACTCCATTCAGCTGATGGGACGATCACCGTCACCAGTCCGCGCAAAAGTGTTGAGCTGCGGAATGGGGACAACCTGTTGCTTGAGGTGGTTGATGGGCAAGAGGGTGTGCGTTAAGGTTCCCATCGGAGGTTTCTCTACTTCGCGGAAGGATGACAAGGTTTTTAGCCTATTGGTTTTGGTTGATAGGTGGTGGATAGGATTCGGCGGTCAAATCTTCCCAGGTTGGGTTGGTGGATTCGATGAGAGCGATCTTTTCCTGACGGGTGAAGTGTTTCAGGTATTTCTCGCGTGCGATGGCGTTCTTGATGTATTGGAATCGCTCAAAGTAGACGAGACGGTGGGTTTTGTATTTTGAGGTGAAGCTGTCGGCTTTGCCTGTGCGGTGTTGGGCGATGCGGCGGCGGAGATTATTGGTGACTCCTATGTAGAGTGTGCGAGAGCGGCTCGCAAGAATGTAAACGTAATACTCGTGGTCTTCGAAACGCATGCGGTGAGGGTAACATCAGCGATTACAGGGACAAGCGAAGGCAAGAAGCGATAACAAAAGCAAACGCAAAAAGAAAAAAAGCGAAGGCAAAGGCAAAAGCGAAAGCAAAAGCAAAAGCAGAAGCAGATCCTCCGCCTGCGGCGAAGGATGACAACTAAAAGGGCAAGGGCAAGGGCAAGGGCAAAGGCTAGGACAAAGGCAAAGGCAAGGGCTAGGACAAAGGCAAAGGCAAGGACAAAGGCAAAGGCAGAGGAAGGGTCAAGAGCAAAGGCAAGATTTATTTGCGGCGTGCCACGAGGCCGGGGCTGAAATTTCAGAAACGATCTCGTCGTCTAAGGCAGGTGTTTACGCGGGCTATGATAGCTATGTGAGTCTGCCACTGAGTGCGCCGATACTGCCGATGCTTGCGAAACGGGTCGCAGAGATTCCCGTCGGTGAGGACTGGATCTTTGAGCCGAAGTGGGATGGGTTCCGGTGTCTTGTGTTTCGGAATTCAGATGAGATCCTGCTGCAGAGCCGGGATGGCAAGCCGCTGAACCGGTATTTTCCTGAGGTCGTTGAGGTACTGCTGGCGCAGTTGCCGCAGCGATGCGTTCTGGATGGTGAGATTGTGATTGCCACAGACGCGGGGTTGGATTTTGATGCGCTGCAGTTGCGGATCCATCCGGCGGCTTCGCGGGTGAAGATGCTGGCTGAGGAGAGTCCGGCTTCGGTGGTGTTCTTCGATCTGCTGTGGGCGGGGAACGAGGACCTGCGGGAGATCCGGTTTGAAACTCGCCGGAAGAGACTGGAAGAGACGCTTCAACATACGACGGCACCTGTGCATATTACGCCGGCGACTCGGGACAAGACCCGTGCGATGGATTGGTTTAAGAGATTTGAAGGGGCCGGGTTGGATGGGGTGATGGCGAAGCCCGTGGACGGATCGTATCAGCCGGATAAACGGGTGATGTTGAAGGTGAAGCATGAGCGGGACTGCGACTGTGTGGTCGCGGGTTTTCGCTGGCATAAGAATGGCGAGGGCACGGCGGTGGGATCGCTGTTGCTGGGACTCTACGATGCGGCGGGTGCGTTGCAGCATGTGGGAGTGTGCGCCAGCTTTACTATGCCGAAGCGGAAGGAACTCGTGGAGTTTCTTGCGCCCTATCGAGTGGATGCGTTGATGGGGCATCCCTGGGCGGGATGGGCCGAGGCTGTGGCGAGCGGGAGGATGCCCGGCGGGCAGAGCCGTTGGTCTGCGGGGAAGGACCTTTCGTGGGAGGCGTTGCGACCGGAGTTGGTGGTCGAGGTTGCGTATGAGCATATGCAGAGAGACAGGTTCCGCCATATGGCGCAGTTTCGGCGATGGCGAGTGGATAAGAGGCCGCAGGATTGTACGTATGAACAGCTTGAAGTGGTGGCACCGCAGGAGTTGATGGAGATCTTTCCGGAGAGTAAGGGCTAGGAGGAGGCTTCACGCCAGGCGCGGGTGGGGTCGTCGTCGGGGTCGGGTGTTTGCTGGGTGGGGCGGACCTCTTCGGGGACGTGACGGAGATTGACTCGGATTCGGTACCAGATTGAGCTGGAGCCTCGCATGCGGTCGATGAGGATGTCGTCGACGGCGAGGTGTTGGGAGGCTTCCGGATATTTTTCTTTCCAGCGAGTAAGGCCGGCTTCGGCTGCGGATTTATCGGTGCTTTGGGCGACGATGATGAGGGGGTGTTTGGGTGTGCGTTTTGTGGTTTTTTTGCGGGTTTTGGCGGATGGCTTATGGAGATCGGATTCATGGCCGAGTGGGTTGGAAGTATGAGGTGAGTTTGAAGGTATGGCGGGTCCTTCGACTCCAGCGGCTTCGCCGCTTTCGCTCAGGATGACGGAATCTGGGACGGCTTTGGAGCGTTTTTTGAAGCGATGGGCCCCGAAGCCTTCGGCGCTTTGCGCGGAGAAGGACTTTGCTTTGGAGGGTTGGACGCGTTTGGCTTCGCCTTCCTGCTTGACGAAGTGTGGGGGCCAGGGGGCGTCGCCGAGGCCTTCGGCTTCGTCGCGGGCGGCGAGGGCGAGGAGCTGATCGAGAGAGCCGGGAGTGGAGTCCATGGCTTCGTGGGGGTTGCCGATTTCGGCGAAGCGTTGGGGCATGGTCAGGACGGTGAAGTCGGCTGGGTTGGCGTCGGGTACCTCGTGCCAGTGGAGCGGTGCGGAGACGCGTGCGTCGGGAAGCGGGCGGACGGAGTAGGCGCTGGCGGTGGTGCGGTCTTTGGCGTTCTGGTTGTAGTCGAGGAAGACGCCGTGACGCTCTTCCTTCCACCATTTGGAGCTGGCGAGGGTGGGGACTCGCCGCTCGACGGCGCGTGCGAGGGCGAGGGCGGCGCGGCGGACTTCGGTGAAGGTCCAGCGCGGGTGGATGCGGACGTTGACGTGCATGCCGCGGGAGCCGCTAGTTTTGGGCCAGCCAGTGAGGCCGTTCTCTTCGAGGAGGTTTTTGACTTCGAGGGCTACGGCGCGGACGTCGGGCCATTGGATGCCGGGGCCTGGGTCGAGGTCGATGCGGAGCTCGTTGGGATGGTTAAGGTCGGTGGAGCGGACGGGGTGCGGGTGGAATTCGATGCAGCCGAGGTTGACGATCCAGGCGAGGCCGGCGGGGTTGTCGACT
>DATHQG010000206.1:0-2549 GCA_035483075.1 Edaphobacter sp.
GGGTCCGCCTGGGTCAGTGGGCGAACTTTTCGAGGTGGCGGTAACCGTCGGTGGCGATGAAGGCGGTCAGGAAGATGGTGGCGTTGTAGCTAGCGTGGATGAGAGTGGAAGCCATAACTGAACGCAGGCGGAGACGGACGAAGCTCAGTACAAGGGAGACGCAGAAGAGCAGGATGAGGACGGGCCACGCGAAGCTGGTCTGAAAGCCGTGGATCAGAGCGAAGATGATGCTGGTCAGGACGGCGGAGAAGACGAGGGCAGGACCAGTGAGCTTGTTGGTGGCGTGCCAGGCCTCGCGGGCGGCAGGGGTGCGGGGGAGCGAGAGCCAGTCGTAGGCGATGGCGAAGGCGGGAAGAAGGAAGCCGCGGAAGGCCACCTCTTCAAAGAGAGGCGCGAGCAGGATGCCAAAGGCGGTGACGAGCCAGATGTCGGACGGGGTGCGGAAGAAGTCGTCCATGGGGACGTTCTTGGGCATGGTCGCGAGGGAGGAGATGGCCTGGACGGCAAGGGACAAGGTGAGGCCGATGGGAATGAGGCGGAGGGCGTTGCGTCGGGCGGCGTCGGGATTGGCCTGGATGCCTTCCGCGAAGGAGCGCTTCCAAAGGAGGGGGAAGATGAACCAGGAGAGTGTGAGGGTGGCGATGTAAGCGATCGCCTCAGAGCCTACCAGGAGCTTGGGCGAGACGGCGACGGGTTTGGCTGATACGGCAGGATGGGTGATCCCGAGAAAGATGATCTGGGTGAGCAGGAGGAAGAGACCGGCGATGGCGAGGAAGAGAGCGGCGTGTCCGATGTGGGGGATGCGCGAGGGAGGGTCGGGTGGTGGCGTGCCTTCGGCGTGGGGGAAGAACATGGTCTGGTCTTCGGGGCTGACGGGCGGCCGGAAGACAGGCACGGTGACGGAGGGTTCCTCCGAGGTGAAGGGGCGTACGGAGGGGGACGAGTTGGGAGTGAGGTCGCTCATGCTCTTTCGTGCTTGATGAGGTTACAGCTTCGGCGCTTTCTTCGCGGTGACTTTGTTTGTTGTCTTGCCTATTGTGGACTTCTTTTTGGCTTTTGGCCCAGTTCTTTCTTCTGGCTTTGCGCTGCTGGCTTTTGCGAGGCCGGTCTTTTTCTCAGGGGCGATGAATTTGCCGCGAGCGTCTTTTTTGCGGTCGGGCTTCGCGACGATGTCGCGGGACTGCGGTCCGGCGTGGCTGGTGCCGTTGCGGCTGGTGAGGGCCTGAGTGTGGGTGGCGTAGTAGCGGGCGAGGAAGTTGCCGGTGTGGGAGTCGCGGACGGTGGCGACCTGCTCGGGCGTGCCGTGGGCGATGATGCGGCCGCCGCCTTCGCCGCCCTCGGGGCCCATGTCGAGGACGTAGTCGGCGTTGCGGACGATGTCGAGGTTGTGCTCGATGATGACGACGGTGTTGCCCAGGTCGGTGAGGCGGTGGAGGACTTCGAGGAGCTTGCGGACGTCGTCGAAGTGGAGGCCGGTGGTGGGCTCGTCGAGGAGATAGAGGGTGCGACCGGTCTGGCGCTTGGATAATTCTCTTGCGAGCTTCATGCGCTGGGCCTCGCCGCCGGAGAGGGTTGTGGCGGATTGGCCGAGGTGAATGTAGCCGAGGCCGACGTCGACGAGGGTCTGGAGTTTTATGTTGACGGTGGGGATGTCTTTCAGGATTGGGACTGCGTCGGCGATGGGGAGGTCGAGGAGGTCGGCGATGCTGTAGCCGTTGAACTTGACGGAGAGCGTCTCCTGATTGTAACGGCGGCCGTTACATACTTCGCACAGGACATAGACGTCGGGGAGGAAGTTCATCTCGATGCGGCGCTGGCCTTCGCCCTGGCAGGCTTCGCAGCGACCGCCCTGGACGTTGAAGGAGAAGCGGCCAGGTTTGTAGCCGCGCTCGCGGGACTCGGGAAGCATGGCGAAGAGATCGCGGATGGCGGTGAAGACGCCGGTGTAGGTGGCTGGGTTGCTGCGTGGGGTGCGGCCGATTGCGGACTGGTCGATCTGGATGACCTTGTCGAGCTGGTCGATGCCGATGACGCGACCGTGCTGGCCGGGTTCTTCGCGGGAGCCGTAGAGTTCTTTTGCGAGGGAGCGGTAGAGGATGTCATTGACGAGGGTGGATTTTCCGCTGCCGCTTACGCCGGTGATGACCGTCATGACGCCGAGAGGGAAGTGGGCGGTGACGTTTTGGAGGTTGTGGGAGTGGGCGTCTTCGACGGTGACCCAGTTGCCGGTAAGTTCGCGGGGTTTCTGACGGGCGAGGATTTCTATTTTGCCGGCGAGGTATTGGCCGGTGAGGGAGGCTGGGTTGTCCATTACCTGTTGCGGGGTGCCGTCGGCGATGAGGTAGCCGCCATTTTTGCCAGCACCGGGGCCGAGGTCAAGAACGTAGTCGGCTTTGCGGATGGTGTCTTCGTCATGCTCGACGACGAGGACGGTGTTGCCGAGGTCACGGAGGTTTTCGAGGGCGTTGATGAGGCGCTGATTGTCGCGCTGATGGAGGCCGATGCTGGGTTCGTCGAGGACGTAGAGGACGCCGCGGAGGCGCGAGCCG
>DATHQG010000207.1:0-6494 GCA_035483075.1 Edaphobacter sp.
GCAAAAGAGATTGGCTTCACCGTGTTTTCCATCAGCATGTCGTTGATCGCTGTTTTTATTCCTCTTCTGCTGATGGGGGGAATCGTCGGCCGGTTGTTCAGAGAATTCGCGGTCACGCTTTCGACCGCCATTCTGGTGTCCATGGTCGTCTCATTGACGACGACACCAATGATGTGCGCCTACATTCTGAAGAACGAACATGAACAGAAACACGGGCGCATGTACATGGCCATGGACCAGTTCTTTGAATGGAACCTCTCGCTTTACCGGCGCAGCCTGCATTGGGTGCTGGAGAACCCTGTCCTCATCTTGACGGTCCTGTTTTTGACGATTGCACTCAATGTGGCCATCGTCATCAAGATTCCCAAAGGGTTCTTTCCTCAGCAGGACACGGGCTCTTTGGGCGGGGCCGTGCGAGGTCCTCAGGACGCCTCCTTCTATTCGATGAACGACGCCATCCAGAAGATATTGAGAGTGGTCAAAGCCGATCCTGCCGTCCAGAATGCAATTTCGTTTACAGGCGGTGGGGGGGCGTCCAATACCGCCAACATGTTTATTTCTTTGAAACCGCTTAACGAGCGAAAGATCGGCGCCGCGGACGTCATCAACCGACTTCGTCCGAAGTTGAACCGCCTAACGGGAGCGTCCAGCTTCCTGCAGGCGTCGCAGGACCTTCGCATCGGTGGACGTAGCAGCAATGCACTCTATCAGTACACCATCCAGGCCGACACTCTCTCCGATCTCGCCACATGGGGCCCCAAGTTGCTGGCCGAGATAATGCATCTACCCGGCTTTCAGGACGTCAGCTCCGACCAGCAGAATGGTGGCCTCGATGAGGTGCTGAACTACGATCGAGTTACCGCGGCGAAGCTCGGGCAGACGGCGCAATCGCTCGATGCGGGTCTGTACAGCGCCTTCGGCCAGTCGGAGGTCTCGATCATTTATACGCAGCTGAACCAGTACTATGTTGTGCTCGAGGTGGCTCCGGAGTATTGGGAGACTCCGGCGGGACTGAAGGACATTTACTTCCATCCGCCCGGCACCAGCAGTACGACAGCGAGCGGAAACGTCCCCCTGTCCACGATGGCAGCGGCCAAGACCAACACTACTCCGCTTGCGCTGAACCATACAGGACTGTTCCCTTCGGTAACAGTCTCCTTCAACCTTGCGCCGGGTGTTTCACTGAGCGAGGCAACGCTTGAGATCGCTCAGGTGCAACAAAGACTGGGTACGCCTTCGACGGTGCATGGATTCTTTGCGGGGACTTTGCTGGCATATCAACAATCGCTGGGCACCGAGCCGCTCTTGGTCGTGACCGCGATCCTAGCCGTTTTTATTGTCCTCGGCATCTTATATGAGAGTCTGGTGCATCCGATTACCATCCTCTCGACGCTGCCTTCTGCGAGCGTCGGCGCCATGCTCGCACTGATGCTTTTCAAGCAGGACCTGAACGTCATCTCGATCATCGGAATTGTGCTGTTGATCGGCATCGTCAAGAAGAACGCGATCATGATGATCGACTTTGCGTTGCAGGCGGAACGCGAAGGAGGCATGAATACGGAGGACGCAATCTTCCAGGCGTGCATGCTGCGTTTCCGTCCGATCCTGATGACGACCATGGCTGCGCTGTTTGGGGCGTTACCCCTGGCGTTTGGGACCGGTA
Organism: Edaphobacter sp.; assembly: GCA_035483075.1. Taxonomy (GTDB): domain Bacteria; phylum Acidobacteriota; class Terriglobia; order Terriglobales; family Acidobacteriaceae; genus Edaphobacter. The sequence continues at coordinate 1,664 of DATHQG010000207.1, forward strand.
CGGGCGCCGAGCTGCGCCGGCCACTCGGAATCACTACCGTTGGGGGGCTGATCGTAAGTCAGATGCTTACGCTCTATACCACTCCAGTCGTTTATCTTGCGCTCGACCGTTTGCGCCTGCGTGCGATGGGCAAAGAACGTGACACGTTTCATCCGATCGAGGGGCCAACTGCCGCCGGTGCGGAGTAAATTATGGATGTCAAAACTATGATCAACCTTCGACTCAAATTTACTGTATGTCCCGCGATTACGACGCTCCTGCTCACAGGGTGCATGGTGGGGCCGAAGTATCATGCGCCTTCGCCCTCGGCCACTGCCACAGCTCCGCCCACTTCGTACAAGGAGTCGCCGACACAGTTTCAAGAGACCGACGGCTGGAAGGTGGCGCAACCGCAGGACGCTATGCTCCACGGCAAGTGGTGGGAGATCTATAACGATCCGGAGTTGAATGCTCTGGAGGACAAGCTGAACATCGACAACCAGAACATCAAGCAGTTTTTTGAGAACTTCATGACGGCGCGGTCGCTGATCGCGGAGGCGCGCTCGCAGCTCTACCCGACCGCGACGATCGGGCCTTCGTATACGCGTTCGCGTTCGTCCTCTAATCTGGGAGTCTCGGGTACTGCGAACCCCGGACATGAGTCCTCGCTGGGATCGCTGCCGGCCGATATCTCATGGGAACCCGATCTATGGGGGAAGATTCGCAATACGATCCATGAGCAACAGTACAACGCGCAATTAAGCGCGGCGGACCTTGAGAATGAGAAGCTGACCGAACAGGCGAGCCTTGCGGAGTTTTTCTTTGAGATACGCGGCCAGGATGCGTTGCAGCAGCTGCTGAACGACACAGTGCTGGCGGACAGGAAGGCGCTTGAATACACACAGGCCCAGTACGATACGGGCATTGGCGACAGGATCTCAGTGGTAGAGGCCCAGACAACACTGGAGACCGTGCAGTCGCAGGCGATCAACCTTGGTGTGGCGCGGGCGCAGTTTGAACATGCGATTGCGGTGCTCGTGGGTGTGAACCCGTCTCAGTTTTCGATTCCGGTGAAGCCTTTGCTGACGAACGCGCCGCCGATTCCGATCGGGATGCCGTCGGGGTTGCTGGAGCGGCGACCGGACATTGCTGCAGCGGAGCGCAGCCTGGCGGCAGCGAATGCGCAGATTGGAATAGCCTATGCTGCGTACTACCCCACTCTTACGTTGGGCGCGTCCGGCGGCTTCGAGAGCTCGACGTGGAAGCATCTCTTCGACTGGCCGAGCCGAGTGTGGTCAATCGGGCCGTCGGTGAGCGAGACGGTTTATGATGGCGGGCTGCGCCGCGCGACGGTGAATCAGTTCATCACAACTTATAACGCTGACGTTGCGAGCTACCGACAGACTGTGCTGAACGCGTTTCAACAAGTGGAAGATAACCTGGCCGCGGTGCGTCTCTTGTCGCAGCAGGTTTTGAAACAGGAGCAGGCGACGAGCTCGGCTCAGGAGGGGTTGAAGCTGGAGACGGCGCGATATGAGACCGGGATCGATCCCTATCTGCTTGTGGTGACGGCGCAGACGACGCTGCTGACTAATCAGCAGACGCTGGCTACGCTGCATGTGGAGGAGATGACAGCATCGGTGCAACTGATCGAAGCTCTGGGCGGCGGTTGGGACAGGACGCAGCTGCCGACGCCGGCTGAGGTTTCCAGGAAGCTGGATAAGGCGGACACTACGATACAGAAGTAAGTAGGTCGATCTAAATGGCCACTGGTTTTCCCTTGTCGTTCAGGCCGATGCGCGCCATTGGCGTTTCGTGATCGTGCGTAAACAAAACCAGCCAGTTCTCCGGAATGGCACGTCGATAGAAACGTTTGCGTTGCGCTATGGTCTCGACAGGATCGAGGTCATATCCCATCACCCAGGTCGGATCCAGATGCGCGCTCGTGGGGACCAGGTCGGAGATGTAGCAGGCATGTTGTACTGCGCCGCCTGGGGCCTTCGACTCGATGTGGATCGCCATCAGGTGCGCTGTATGCCCCGGAAAAGTCTCCACGCTGATTCCAGGACATATCTCCGGACGGGCCCTGATTCCATCGCTATCGAGAAGCGTCATCTGCCCTGACTCGATAAGCGGATCATAGTTCGGCGAGAGGTAACTGACGCGATCACGGTCAAGCTGCAAGTGACCATGCTCGACCTCGCCCAGGTGAGCGAAGTAACGAGCATTTGGAAACGTCGGCGTCACGGAACCGTCTGCGTGCAGCGTCGTGTTCCAGCCGCAGTGGTCGAAGTGCAGGTGACTGTTGATCACAACGTCTACTTCCTCAGGCCGTACACCGGCTGCCGCGAGAGACTGTGGCAGTAGCTCCTGATTGCACTGGATCGCGCGCATCTTTGCCGATTGCTTGTTGCCGATCCCGGTCTCGATCAGCACGGTATGCGTGCCTGTGCGCACCACTACGGTATTCAGCCCCAGGAGGATGCGGTTCTGTTCGTCCGCGGCCGCACGCTTCTCCCATAACGGCTTCGGCACGACGCCAAACATGGCGCCACCGTCCAGCTTGTAGGTCCCATCTGTGCAAACCGTAAGTTCAAATTCTCCAAGGTGCGTGCGCGCGCGAACCAATTGAGAAGCCGGACGCAGGTCCTCAGAGGTACACAAACTTACACTGTTGTCGGGATTCATAGCCGTCCTCACTCACATCCTACTGTGAGGGAAGACGCCCCAGCCAGGGCGAGCTACGCCGACGGGGCCTGTGCTGTGGTCAACAACTCAGCGCTGACCGCGGCGTGCTCTCCGGCCGTTCCGGCGACCATCTCAGCAGTTGCCGCGGCAGTGACAAGAGCACCCGTGGTGGGCGCGCGCTTGCTTTGGAAGCACTGCCGGCAAAGTACCGGGCGTCCTTGCGTCGGTTTGAAGGGCACCGTCGTCTCAATGCCGCACGCCGAGCATTCGGTGCGCGTCTCCGTGCGCGAGAGACCCGCGGCGGCAGGCCCCGTGCCCGTCTTTACACCGGCGCCGGACCGCTTTGACTTGCATGGTTTACAGCGCTTCGGGTCGTTCTTGAATTGTTTGTCGAAGAAAAAGAGTTGTTCCCCGGCGGTGAAGATGAATTCGCCGCCACAATCTGCGCATGTTAAGAGCCGATCCAGAAATTCCATACCGCTTCTCCCGTGTTGCCGAAAGGAGAACCATCCAAAGGGCCTGATCGTGGAGGCGCCACCGGGCGGTCAACCTTTGCTGATGATCGTTACTTCTCGGATTTTTGAAGGGGGCCCGGATGCGAATGCGTCGAACGCTTCGATTTGCCAGTCAGGTGGGCCGATTTGCGCACCCTATCTGCCGGTGCCAGTCGATGGCGGGAGTCCATCGCTCTGGCTGATTCAGGCGGCCGTCTCTTCGGACTCTCCAGAAGAGGAGGAGACGGCCTACCCGGGTTGCGAAGCTGGAACTAGTCCTGCTCCTTACGGACCTTCTTGCGATTGCGCTTGCGAGCAAGCGCCTCTTTCACGCGCTTCTTTTCACCTGGTTTCAGATAAAAAGAGTGGCGCTTGACTTCCTTGATAATGTCTTCCGTCTGCACCTTGCGCTTAAAACGGCGCAGTGCGTTCTCAAGGGGTTCGCCTTCTTGTACTCGAACCTCTGCCAAGAAAAATACACCTCCAAACAGTCCCAATCGGGATATCTTCCAGAATACTCTCGTTTGATGCCGGAATAACATAAAACGTTGGTAATCGCCGGGTCACGAGGCTAAGCAAATTCAAAAATGGATTTGTGGACTTACGATCCAGCGTAAAATCTGTTTCATGCTTCGTTCCTATCAGGGAATAACTCCCGTCGTTCCAATAAGCTGCTACATCGATCCGTCCGCACAGGTGATCGGCGACGTCATTCTGGGCGAGCAGGCGAGTGTTTGGATGAACGCGGTCGTTCGGGGCGATGTTAACTCCATTCGCATCGGCGCGAAGAGCAATGTGCAAGACTGTGCAGTGTTGCATGGGATGCGCTACCTGTACCCAGTCATTGTTGGCGAGTTGGTTACGATTGGCCACAATGCCACGGTGCATGGTTGCGTGCTGGAGGACGCAGTCCTTGTGGGCATCGGTGCGACCATCCTGAACAACGCGCGCATCGGAGAGGGATCGATCATCGCGGCTGGCGCAGTGATTCCGGAACAGACGGTCATTCCGCCGAACTCATTGGTCGCCGGCGTTCCTGGCAAAATACGCCGCACTCTGGGTGACGAAGATCGAGCGCTCATCCTCAAATACGCGACGAATTATCTGGATTACACCGCGATCTACCTCCGGGAGACCTCCGGACCGTAAATAGCGGCCCATTTTCGCTACACTTAGAAGTGATGGCAATTTTGAAAGCAGTTCGCGGCACGAGGGACCTTTTGCCGCCGGAGACCGCGCTTTGGAACCACGTTGAGGCCACCGCCCGGGCGGTCTTTGCGCGCTATGGGTTTGGGGAGATCCGTACGCCGATCTTTGAAGACACGGCGTTGTTTGCGCGCGGCGTTGGCGAGGAGACCGACATCGTCTCCAAGGAGATGTACACGTGGGAGGACCGTGCGCGGGCCGATAGCGACAGTGCGCAGAGTCTGACGCTGCGGCCGGAGAATACGGCGGGCGTCGTGCGGGCGTATATCGAGCACAAGCTGGCCGATAGCGGCATGCTGCAGAAGCTGTTCTATATCGGGCCGCAGTTTCGGCGGGAGCGTCCGCAGCGGGGACGGTACAGGCAGTTCTGGCAGATTGGCGCGGAGGTGATGGGGCCGGCGTGGTCGGGTTCGGAGAGTGCTCTGCGTGATGCTGAAGTGCTGGAGATGTTGGCGGCGTTGCTG
>DATHQG010000208.1:0-6844 GCA_035483075.1 Edaphobacter sp.
CGCTCAAGGCGTGGTGAGCTGGATGGTCAGGTACCGGAACACGCAGCCACCAGGCGCGTCACCCTGGGCCGGCAAGATTAGTGATCCCACCTATGAATCCGAAGAAGTCGCGGATGCGACAACAGACCTCAAGGGCTGCTCCTTGCACGTGCGCTTCAAAACCACCTTGATGTCCAAGCAAACAATCAACTCCGACCAGAACGCTTCCATTTCCTTTAAGGACATCGCGAAACTCGAAATGATGACGCTGCAGGAAGAATATCAGCGCAACAAAGTGGACCCCCCAGGGAACCCGAGCATACGGGCGGAGGTCTCGCCGGACATTTCGGTTGTTGTCCTCAGTCTCGTCAACAAGCCCGGGTTGGTGGATTTCAAGTTTCAGGATCCCCAGATGGCGGACCGCATGGCCAAGGCCATGCTGCATGCTGCTGAGCTGTGCGGCGGTGGCGATAACGACCCGTTCAAATGATCATGGAATCTGCTTCGCGGCGAGGAGGCGATATGAAAGGTCAGGCTGCCAACTTGCTTGGGCGAGCAGTTCGTCGAATTTGGGCGCGACTGGCTGTGCTGGCGTCGCTCGCCTTGCTGGCGGCAACCACGTTGTGTGCCCAGAGCGTTCCTCCACCGCCGAAGCCCGTGCCCGACGGTCCATCGCTCACCCAGACTCTCGAGTCGCTCAAGCAGACGCTGCTGTCGTCTGGCAACTTTGACCATGCCGAGCAGCATGTGTTGCCGGGCGGCGACAGTTTCACTACTCATTATCGGAGCCGGATTGTCGACGTGAAAACAGATCCTGCCGACTGCCGGATGCAGGTGAATTTCGCACTTTCGTACGACAACACACCCCCGCGTCAAATACCTGTCTCCTGGTTTCTCGAATCGTTCTATACGGCGGAGGTTATCACGCTGCAAGAGGGCGAAGACCGGCACGGCTCCGGGGACAAATCAACAGGCGGCTACACAGTCATCGTTAACGCCAACGGTCACACCATTTTTGGTTCTGCAGACAAAGAATTGGTTTTGCGCGTTGCTGAGTCCGTCCGTCGAGCGTCAGAGATCTGCCGTAACGCGCCGCTTCACCTGAATGCGGCAGCCGGCGAACCGAGCCTGAACGATACCCTGCGCTTCATCGAGCAAAAACTGAATAGTGAGACTTCGGTCGCCTACGAATCTCGATCTGAAGACACTTCTTCCAGAGTTTCTATTCAGGTTGTTGATGCTCACAGCGATCCCGCTACCTGCCAGGTTCGCTATCGAGAGCTCTTTTCTTCAGACGGCAGGCCATTCACGGATTTGAATCTGGTTCTCTCATTCCGACGCGTACAGAAGATTGAGATCCTGACGGAACAAGAGAGCGTGAACCGGGCCATGGAGCAAACTAGATCCGACTTTCGAGTTGTGATGACGCCTGCGACATACAGAGTGAACGTGACCTCCTCGGGGGGACAACCAATCGCCTCGGCTCATTTCGCAGATGAGGCGATGGCCGACCGCGTAGCGAAAGCCATGAATCACGCGGCCGAAATCTGCCGCCCTGAAACCAAGGAACCGTTCTGATAGACACGGGAGGACGGGCGATGCTCATGATAAGGAACTGTGCCTGGTTCTTGCTAGCTGCCATCCTGGCCGCAACTGGGGCCACCATTTTGTGCGCCCAGAGTGTCCCCCCACCGCCAAAGCCCGTGCCCGATGGGCCTTCGCTTGCCGAGACTCTCGACTCGCTCAAGCAGACACTGCTCTCCTCCGGCAGACTCGCCGCCCCATGGAGCGAAAGCGAACGAGGGTCCAGTATTACAAATGTCGCCGTAAATCCGGCGGCATGTAGCATGCGGGCTAATTCGAGTCCCTACTTTTTTGAGGAGATTGATACGGCCGAGGTCGGGACCATGCAAGAGCTATGGAAGCGCGCGCTTCCGGGAGCTGATTCGAGCAAACTGCCAAACGGATACGCAGTGGTGATCAACGGCAATGCCGGGATTTATCTAACATTTGCCGATAGGGAGACGGCCGCGCGCGTTCGCGAACTACTCCGACAGGCGTCTCAAATCTGCCACGCCAGGCCCCTTCAATTAAACACCGCAGCCGGAAGTCCGAGTTTAAGCGAGACCCTGAGCTTCATCGATCAGAAGTTGAACGAGGAGACTTCGGTAGCCTTCGTAAGCCGGGGCTCAGCATCTTCCTTCCAACAAACTGACCGGATTATTGATGCGCACGGCGATTCATCCATCTGCCAGCTTCGTTACCGGCTGATCGAGTTTGTTGATGGCGAACCAAATCAGGACAACAAGATGGTGGTTTCGTTCCGGCGCGTGCAGAAGATCGAGGTCCTGACGCAACAGGACGATGCGAACCGAAGGATGGACCAGTTAGGCTTCGACAGGTGGGTACTGGCGCCCACGACTTACAAACTGAACGTCATTTACTTCGGCGGACAGCCATGGGCTTGGGCCACTTTCGCAGATGAAGCGATGGCTGATCGCGTCGCCAAAGCCATGAATCACGCGGCCGAACTGTGTCGCCCTGTAAACAAGGAACCGTTCTGACGGACACGGGAGGACGAGCGATGCGAAAGATTAGGAGCTGCGGCCGACTGTTGTTGGTGGCTATCTTTGTGACACCTGGGGCCACCCTTTTGTGTGCCCAGAACGTCCCTCCACCGCCAAAGCCGGCGCCCGATGGCCCTTCGCTTGTCGAGACTCTCGAATCCCTCAAGCAGACGCTGCTATCCTCGGCAGTTCCCGCGGTCATCAAAACCTATCCTCCGGATACGACATTCCCGCCCATCAGCAAGGGCATTCGCATTGTCGGCGTGAAGAATGATCCGGACAACTGCCGGCTGGGCATTGATGGGTCTCAAGTAGTCAACGACACACCTCCCAAACCGTGGGGCGTTGCGTATGATCTCGAAACGATTGATACGGCTGAGGTCATGACCCTGCAGGAGGGCCAAGACCTTTTGGTTACGCACGGCCTAGATGGGCCGGCAAAGCTGTCGGATGGATACGTTATCGTAATCGATGACATGCCTTGGCCCTTTCCGTTGTCGTTTAGCAACAAAGACACCGCGATACGCGCGGCCCAACTGTTTCGCCGCGCAGGAGAAATCTGCCGCGCAAGGCCGGTTAGGCTCAATGCGACGGGCGGTCCCAGCCTGAGCGAAACGTTGCTCTTCATCCAGCAGAAGCTCAATGAGGAAGCGTCCGTCGTCTACGAAATTCAACCGCAGCACGGCAACAGCAGCCGTGTATCTAGTCGAGTCGCGAATGCTGAGGCTCAACCGACTTCATGCCAGATTCGTTATAAAGACTTTGAGATTACATATGACATGCAAGGGAATCCGCGAACACCACGAGAATATAACTTTCATCTTTTGTTCCGCTATGTACGGAAGTTGGAGGTGGTTGACGAGCAGACGTTTGCGGCTCGATTGGGAGGTCCAATTATTTCTGCTGTTACGCCAAACGTCTACTGCCTGGTCGTTACGGGGGACGATGAGTACGATTTCTATTTCCGCGATGCAGAGATGGCGGACCGCGTAGCTAAGGCTATGAATCACGCCGCGGAACTTTGCGGAAGCAGTAAAACGAAGGAACCGTTCTAGGCGATGCCCAGCAGAGATGTCCCCTGTTGGGGCCATTTTGCGCCTTTATGGAGTGAAGGGCATTGCAGCCAGGGATCCAAGGCCAGAAGCCAGATGGGAAAGGCACTTGGAGAGAAGGGCGGAATTACATGCGTGGAGCAAGTGGGTCCATGATTCCTCGGAGTCTGCTCATCATGGGATTGGGCCTGGCGGTTACGACCCCGGCCTTGCCACGTCCGCAGAGCTCACAGCAGCAACAGCAGGAGCAAGAGCGGGAGCGCGAGCGGAAAGCCGAGCAAGAGCGTCAGCGCCAGGCGCAACAGGAGCGCCAACGGGAAGCTGAACAGGAACGACAGCGCGAGGCGCAACAGGAACGCCAACGCGAAGCGCAACAGGAGCGGCAGAGACAATCTCAGCCAGAGCGGCAGCAGGAGCCCTCGCCCCGGCCCAACAACAGCTATTCGCCCTCGCAGCCAAATAATTCAAACACCAACGCGACCCACACGTATTCGCCAGGCTCGGGCAGCAACAGTAGCGGCTCGTCCTCGGGCCCCGGCTCTTCCACAACCTATACGCCTCGGACCTATACCCCGGGATCATCCTCCTCCGGTGCGGGGGCTCCCTCCAGTTCAACAGGCCCGAAGGTTTATGTTCCGCGCTCGGCCTCTTCTTCGGTCGCCCAGCCCAGTGGATCAACGAATTCTCGCGCGCCGGGCACTTCGACAGCTGGTCCCGGCAGCCCCAGGATTACCGGCCCGGCGTCAATCGTGTCCGCAGGCAAGCCAGCGGCAACTCCGTCCGCCTACAGCCTCACAGCTTCCGCCGTGGCTTCGAAAACCGCCAAGGGCGATTCCGTCCTGACCACGGCTGGCGCGGCTTCTGTCCTGCATCAAGTCAACGCCGCACGCGCCAGGCTTGCCGGAGTGAACAAGCGTCCGCTCCCTGCCGGTCAGGTGGCCACTCACCCGGACGGAAGCTTGACGGTCACTTCGGGTGCTGGACGCGTTTACAACGTGCGCCCGAACGGCACACTGGCATCCTTCAAACAAGATGGAAAAGTCGTAGGTTTCACGCTGAATGGCCGCGTCGGTTCCATCCATTCAAACACCATGGACGTCACCACGAACGCTCACGGCCAGCGTACTGTGGTCGTGCGTCGTGCCGATAAGAGTCTCGTCGTGAGCACGGGTCCCCATTCCGGCTATGTGCAGAAAACAGTGGCCGCCACGAACGGGAGAATTCTGATCCAGCGCACCTACATGGTGAACAATGTGCGCGTCACGCGGGTTTACGACACCTACGTGTACAACGGCGTCACGTTGCCCCACTTCCTTCCTGCGTTTTATTACCCTTCGGAATTTTATGGCTGGGCGTATTACCCGTGGGATGCGCCGATAGCCTACCGCTGGGGCTGGGCCGATTCCCCATGGGGTGCATATTACTCCGGGTACTTCGCTCCCTTTCCGGTCTATGCCAGCCCCGCGTACTGGTTGACGGACTACTTTTTCAGCGAAACGTTGGCGGAAGCTTACCAAAACATCCGCGATCGCGCGGCCGCCAGGGACGCCCAGGCCGCGGCGGCGGAAGAGGCCGACGATCAAGCCGATGCAGACGACGAAGTTCAAGCGCAGCAAGACACTCCCATAACTCCGGAGCTGAAGCAGGCCATCGCTGAAGAGGTCCAGCAGCAGCTAGCCTACGAAAATGCGGCAGCCGCCAAGCCGGATGCAGCCGCAACCGTAGACAGTTTCCCCCAGGTCCTTGTTGCCAACCATCTGTTTGTTGTTGGACAGACGCTGAACGTCGCCACCACCGACGCTGCAGTCTGCACCCTGTCACCCGGCGACATCCTGAAGCTCACTGATACGCCGGGGGATGGTGCGCAGACGGCCGGACTCTTCGTGGCCGCCGGCCGGCAGTTAGATTGTCCCGGCGGGACACAGGTCACGGTCGCGCTTCAAGATCTTCAGGAAATGCAGGACAGCTTCCGCACGGTCCTGAGCGCAGGCCTCCAAAAGCTGCGCGATGGCCAGGGCCAGAACGGCTTGCCGGCGGCACCGAAATCCGCCATCGCGCCCCCGCCGCGCCCGGCTGTAAATGTGACCGCTGATAACACGGTCCTCGAAGCCGCCTTAAAGGAAGCGCAGCTCGATGCTGACAAGGCGGAATCGCAGGCCGCCACGCAGGCTTTTTCACCAATAGCACCGAGGCCGGCGCAGCCCGCCCCTGTGGTGCCCCCGAAGACGAACTGAAAAGAGGGCGAAGATACGAAGCAAAAATAATCTGGCTGGCTACTCTAAATGGCCCCACGACATCCATGGGATTTTGCGGAGGGCCTGGGCGGACGCCGGATCCGAACAGGTCCACGACGAAAGCGGCGTAACCGAGATCGGCTATTCGATCCGCGCGCTGGCATATTGAGTCGTTGACGTTTAACCAACTGGGCGCAAGCAGGACGCCAGGAAGGTTTCGTGCGGAATCAGGCACGGCCAGGTAGCCTTCAAGAGGCTGCTGCTCGTCAACGTAAGAGACTCGTGTTCGCATCATCAGATAAACTCTCCGCTCCTTCGTTCAGGACGGGTACCCTCAAGGAATTTGTGAACCGACGTTACGGCCGTGGCGCCGTCGCCGATCGCAAAGGCGACACGCTTGGGGCTGCCGCTACGACAATCACCGGCGGCGAACACACCGGGCAGGCTTGTTTCAACAGTGCATGGCGGCCGGCGTTCTTTCCAAACGGGGAGAAGGGCGACGTCCTGGCCGGTCAGCACGAAACCTTGGTCATTTCGCACGATGGACGAGGGGAGGAAGTCGGTTCTGGGCTTTGCTCCGATGAAAACGAAGAGGCCGGAAGTAAATTCCTCCTTTATCGCCCCGTTCGAATCGCGCACATGTACACCACAGATATGATCGACGCCCTCAATTCCGACGACTTCGGTGTTGCAGCGGATTCTGATTCTCTGGTTCGCCAAAACTCTTTCAGACAGATACGAAGACATCTTTCGAAGATCCGGGCCACGCACCAGTAGAGAGACTTCATCGGCAGTTTGGGAAAGAAACATGGCGGCTTGCCCGGCGGAGTTGCCACCTCCAACGACATGGGCTGCGGAACTACGACAAGACCGAGCCTCGATGTTGGTGGCGCTGTAATACACACCAGCGCCTTGCAATGCATTAAGACCTTCGACGTTCAGCAGTCCGTAGGAGACACCTGCAGCGATAATCACGGACTTGCCGAGCACATAATCGCCTTCGAAGGTTCTC
>DATHQG010000209.1:0-1791 GCA_035483075.1 Edaphobacter sp.
TGAACAAACCAAGGGACATCTTGACCGCTTGAAGCAGGTGGCTGAAAAACTGGGCAAACGCCTTGCGGGTCACACCTGCGCCGCCATGAAGGGTCTCATCGAAGAGGGGAGTGAATGGATCGGAGAGGATGCGGCGGTTGAGGTAATGGATGCCGGGATCATCGCGGCAGCCCAGCGTGTCGAACACTATGAGATGGCTGGGTACGGCACGGTGCAGACTTTTGCAAAACTGCTGGGAGAGAAAGAAGCAGCCGAACTTTTTGCTCTGACATTGAATGAAGAGAAAGCCGCCGACAAAAAGCTGAGCCTCCTTGCAAAATCGATCAATGTAAAAGCAAAGGCCGAAAAGCCTCCTGCCAGTGTCAAAACCGCCGTCAAAGAATCGGCGAAGCGTCCTGTCAAAATCCCTTCTGGAGGGCAGCGTGAGGTCCAGGGCATCGAAAGTAATATGGAAGCGAAAGGGAGTCAGCCGGAATGAATCGCTTATGGTCCACCTAAACGCCGAAGAGGATCAGGCCCCGAGGAATTCGTCCGTCGCCCGCACGAGCTCGTCGGAGTGCGTCCAGATGAGCGCGTGGCTAGCGCCATCGATAATGACGAGCTGAGAACCAGTGATGCCGTTGTGGAGCATCTTCGCGTGGTGGATGGGTACCGCCTGATCGTTTGAGGCGGCGACGACGAGCGTCGGACATCCGATCTTGGCGAGGCGGCGCCTGCTGTCGAACGCCATCGTCTCCTTCCACGCAGACAGCATCAATTTGCGGTCCTGATCCGCCATGACGCCAGCGAGCCTGTCGGCCCAGTCGGCACGTTCTTTGCCGAGCTGCTTCAAGCCCTGTGAAACGACGAACTTCGCGAACCGTCTCATACCGAGGACGTTGATGAGAAGCGGAAAGAAGTGGCCTTCGAGCTTCTCGCGAAATGTCGCCATGTTGAAAGCGTAGGTGCATGCGAGCACGAGGCGGTCGCATCGCTTGGGGTAGTCGAGGACCAGTTGTTGCGCAATTGCACCGCCCTGCGAGTAGCCGAGTACCGCGGTAGAGTTCGATACCCAGATGGTCCAGCAGGCGCGATAGGTCAGATGCGAGCTGCGCAGCTGTGTACGGCGGCGGAAGTCCCCGACTCCGCCCGTGACCGCGCAGGTCGGGAACGATCACGCGATGTCGGGTTGCGAGATGCTCGATTACCGGCTCAAACATCTCGCCGGTGACCATCAACCCATGCACGAGCAGGAGGGGCGGCCCCGATCCGTGCTCGGCGAAGTAGAGAAGGCAATGAGGCATTTAAAGTCCGGATGCCAGCGAACGGGGAAAAGTCGCACATCCGAGCGGTGAATAAATGCGTTCGAAGAGCTTGAGAAACACCAGACAGATGCAATACCCATTGGACAGAGCCGATAGCATCGCGATTTCGGGAGCTTCTCGACCAACCTCTTTGGCGCTGGCGGCTTACTTCAACCCTACCCTGTGTGGATGCGGCGGGAGTGGGCACTCCGTAGAGCGTTTGGACCAAGCATGGTTTAAAGTTTTGATGCCGGGTGTCTTGCGCAGTATTGGTCAATACTGGTGTTCGTCGATGAGTCTGGAGATGTCGGAATTAAAGTAGATGCCGGCTCATCCTCTTATTTTACGGCGACGCTCTTGGTATTTGAAGACCATGACGAAGCGTTAGCCGCGGATGAGCGAATTTCTCGACTTAAACGCGATCTCGGATTGCCAAGTCACTTCGAATTTCAAGGAGCTCCTTTTTGCGATACCCACAGCGCCAGGAGCGTATCTTTCGGACCGATTG
>DATHQG010000210.1:0-5507 GCA_035483075.1 Edaphobacter sp.
TGAGGGTGTTCGTGAGTTTCGAGCCGGCGTTGCGCCGCACCTCGTCTTCACAGGCGGCCCAGCACATAACCGTTTTGTAGAAGCCCACGTCATGGCGGTGCTCGCTCTGGCGCAGGGTGTGCCTGTAGACGCAGTCATCGAAGAAGACCAGGCCCAGAATACGATCCAGAACATCTTCTACAGCCGGCGAATCATGACCCTATATGGATGGAACAGCGCCGAGGTGATCAGTTCGCCTAGCCATTTGCCCCGCACCGCGTTAATCCTCGAACACTATCCAATCCAGTGGCGTGTCCATGCCGCACCATGGCCGCCGGAATATTCTGTCTGGCAACGTGTCGTTCACTATAGCGTCGAGGCAGAGTATTGCCTCAAACTCCGGCTCCTGGGCTTTCCTCGGACGCCATTTTTGCCGCGTCCTGCATGATTGTTTTGTCGCAAACCGGCCGGAGAGGACGCGGAGAGAAGGTAATATTCTCGTTATCTTCAACAAAACAAGATAAGCGAGCACCTAATGTCCAAACTGCGACAGAGTATTTGGAAGGCGCCAGTCCTGAAGCAAATCCGCGAATCCGGGACATTCAACGCCGTATTCCACAAAGGCTTTGGCGCGTATTGGGGACACTTCAGGACCAGTGAAGAGGCAGGAAGCTTCATGCGGTCTTCCAATCAATCCACTTACAACACCGACGAAATCGTTCAGTTCAATATTGATCTGTTCTACGGGATTCAATTCTTTGATTGGCCCGTCCTGTTCATTTTGCAAACGCTGCTTCGAGAGAACAGACTGCAAGTCGTCACCGATTTCGGTGGTCACGTCGGAGTAAAGTTCTACGCCTATCGCGAGCTACTCGATCTGCCCCACGACTTCAAATGGCAGGTCTACGATCTTCCAGCAATGGTCGCCGAGGGCAGGAGTCGAATGCCCTCGGGAACGACCGGCCTGCAGTTCTTCGATGATCTCGAATCGACTGCGCCATGCGACGTACTGATCTGTTCAGGCGTCTTGCAATACGCAGAGTCCACGGTCGAGCAAATTGTCGGCCGACTGCCAGCCAAGCCGCACACGGTCATCCTCAACAAGGTCGCCGTCTTCGATACGGAGAGCTTCTACACGCTGGAAAACTACGGGAAATACTGGCTGCCTTACCGCATCTTTACGCCGAAGGAACTGGAGGAGACCCGCGTTCGGCTCGGCTATACGCTCGTGGCGAACTGGACGGTGCCGCGCGAGCTCGTCGTGAACTCCGCAAAGGGAAAACATCAGATCAAAACGATCGGACAGGTCTGGAGACTTTAGAAGTTCCTTCACGCGCATGCCGACTTGCAGTGCCACTGTTAACCAGAGTAGACGCGGAAAGGAAGTGTCTTCTCGTTGTCCTCAGCAATGACAGCAGTGGAGTCCGGATTCGCTGGGTCATAGCGAACGTTGATAACAGGACTGCCCGTCGCCTTGGACTCTGCCTCATGCAGACCAAGGCCGACGCTCCGAAGATATCCTCCGAAGTACTCCCCGTTGAGCTTGAAGTGAAAGCCCGCCTCGATCTGATACGGCGCGCCCATCCCCGCCGCCTCTTCGTCCGCGGTCAAGACCTGCCAATGATTGATCTCGGCCTGCGTGATGGGCCACTGTGCAGCTAGACGAAGCTTCTGCACCCGCTTCCGTCGCCGAAGCGATCGCTTGATGCCGTCAATAAGAAATATGCCAGCCATTTGGCTAACGATTCTAATACCTGCCTGTTGGTTGCCTTGTTCTTGCCCTCACCACGTATAAGTAACGGTGTAGGTGACCTCCTTTTCACCATGCGCCGGCACCTCGACGTTGAACTCTATCGTCTGCGAGTCGGCCTTGGTAAACGGATCGGCGTTCTTCGATATCTCCCAGTTGGCCGTGCGATAGAGATGCTCCACCACCCGCACCGGCGCCGCCGAATCCTTCGCGTTCTTCACCACCACCTTGTAGCTTTCGACAATGGTCCGGACCTGCTGCTGGATCTTGAAGTCCGTTCGCGTCCGTTCGCCCGTAATGTCGAAGGCGTTGCCCAGATACACCTTCACGGTCTCGTCCTTCGGCGTATGGTCGATCGTGTTTTCGCCGACAAACTGCAGGCTCCCGTCCGCGTCGCGTCTGTAAAACCGCATCCGTCCCTTCGGCAGAGGCATACCCAGGTGGTTGGCCTCGCTGTTCTTGAACTCCTGCATGATCCAGACCTTTTTATCAGTCCCATTGCCGAAGTTCTCCTGGTTCCATTGGTAGTACATCATTTGTCCATTCTGTCGATCTATCTTGAACCCGTCGTACACATACACACGCTCGGCAGGTATCCCGGCGACATTGAGGAATTCGATCTGCTTGCTCTGATGATCGAGCAGTGTCGCCGTTCGATGGAGGTCATACAGGTGATAGTCGTCAAAACTTTTCTGCGTAATCTGCTGCTGTACGCCTACCGGCCCGTTCACAGCTAATGAATCCATTGCCCCAGATATCCCACCCATCACGCCTCCGTTCACATTCACCAGCTTGCTGATGTCTCCAGCCATCAGTTGCAGCGAGGCGTCATGAAAGTCCGTCCCGCTCTCGTTTGTCACATTCACCCATCCCGACATATCCAGCCGTTGGCCAGCGGGCGTATCCTCGGCCGGAGCGATGACATTGTAGGTCGCGTCCCACCGCAGACCGCGGGTAATGTAGTCGAGTTCTGCCACGAACTTCGCTGGCTTCTCCGAAGCAATCAGCCAGTGCAGCGTTGGCCGCAGCGTTAGTCCCGGAGTGTCGGATGGAAATATCGGAGTGCCGGGCAAACCGTAGCGCAGCTTTCCCTCCATCTCAATCAGAGGCTCCTGTTGTTGCTGTGCTTGATTCATCTGATAAAAGTACTGCTGTCCGTAGCGTTCCAGCAGGTCGTACTGAGGCACGTATCCCGCGCGAATGATCCTGCCCTGCAGCAGCTTCGCTGTACCGTCACTCATCGGAATCGCAAAGTCGATCGTCTTGCCTTCAAACTTTGCCAGCATCTGCGCCTGAACCCGCAGCGAGCCGTCGTAGTTCTGCTCGAGAATGCGGATCGGACGCTTGCCCGAGACGTCACGTAGAACAACGGAATCCGGCTCGA
The DNA here is from genome assembly GCA_035483075.1 of Edaphobacter sp. Classification (GTDB taxonomy): domain Bacteria; phylum Acidobacteriota; class Terriglobia; order Terriglobales; family Acidobacteriaceae; genus Edaphobacter. The sequence continues at coordinate 3,114 of DATHQG010000210.1, forward strand.
CCTGCGCCGTCACATTCGTCTCCGAAACGTCCGTCGTTCCGGCCTGAAGGTCCAACTCCACCGGTGTACGGATCACAGCAAAATCCTGGTTGTAGATCGTCAGGGCCGCTCGCCCAGTCGCAGGTCCGCCCACCGAAGTCCCCTGAGCGTTTCCCAAAGCAGATACTCCAAACACCAACAGCCAAACCATAGCCCCGACAGAACGCATCCTTGCTGCCTCCCTTGCGACGCTTCTCCCATAGACACCGCGGCCGTGCTCAATGTCACCGCGTTTCGTAGAAATATTTGCAGTTGAGAACGAACCCGGGTGAATTCTGTCCCGCTTTATCCTCAACGAAAAGACCGATCCGAACGCCTTAGAATAGATGCATGGCAGCAGAGTTCACTCATCTTCACCTTCACACCGATTACTCTCTCCTTGACGGCGCCTGCGATGTCGACAAACTCGCCGGACATCTGAGCAAACTGGGACAGACCGCCGCCGCCATGACCGACCACGGCAATATCTTTGGCGCAGTCCACTTCTTCGACGCTATGCAGAAGAAGGGAATCAAGCCCATCCTCGGCTGCGAACTCTACATCTGCAAGAACGACGACCACCGCGCCCCCTTCAACGACGACAAGTACAACCACCTCCTGGTCCTCGCCGAAAACGAAGCAGGTTACCGCAACCTCGTCCGCCTCACCAGCGAGGCCGCTCTGCACGGCTTCTACCGCAAGCCCCGCGTCTCAAAAAACTTCTTGGCCAAACACGCCGAAGGCCTCATCGGCTTCTCCGGCTGTCTCGCCGGCGAAGTCAACCAGCACCTGATGGAAGGGAAGTACGACGAGGCCAAGCGCACAGCCGGCTTCTACGAAGACCTCTTCGGCAAAGGCAACTACTTCCTCGAAATCCAGGACCACGGCCTCGCCCCGGACAGGGCCGTCTGCGAAGCTCTCTTCAAGATGGAGCGCGAGCTCAACATCCCGCTGATCGCCACCAACGACAGCCACTACGTCGCCGCCGACGACTCCCGCGCCCACGAGATCCTCCTCTGCGTCCAAACCGCGGGCAGCATGAACGACCCCAAGCGCTTCAAGTTCGACACTCAGGAGTTCTACATCAAGAGCGCTGAGGAGATGCTTCGCAAGTTCTCCCAGACTCCCGAGGTCTGCAGCCGGACGATGCAGTTCATCGACCGCTGCAACCTGAAGATGGCCAAGGTCGACAATCCGTTCCCAGACTTCATCGTCCCGGAAGGCGAGACGCTCGACAGCTACTTCGAGCAAATCTGCCGCGAAGGCTTGAAGATGCGCCTCGAAACCGCCGTCGCACACCTCCGCGACCGCGGCATCCTGAAGAAGACCATCCCCGAATACCACGAGCGCCTTGACCGTGAACTAAGCATCATCAAACAGATGAAGTTTCCCGGCTATTTCATGATCGTCTGGGACTTTATCAAATACGCGCGTGAGCACAATATCCCTGTAGGGCCTGGTCGTGGCTCCGCCGCAGGCTCACTCGTCGCCTACGTCATGCAGATCACCGACATCGACCCGCTGCAAAACGAACTCCTCTTCGAGCGCTTCCTCAACCCCGAGCGCGTCTCCATGCCGGATATCGACATCGACTTCTGCATGAACCGCCGCGGCGAGGTCATCGACTATGTCACCCGCAAGTACGGCCGCGACCAGGTCGCCCAGATCATCACCTTCAACACCATGGCCGCAAAGGCCGCGATCAAAGACGTAGGCCGCGCCCTCGACATGCCCTACGGCGAGGTCGACCGCATCGCGAAGATGATCCCCACCACCATCGGCATCACAATCGACCAGGCCCTCAAAGACTCGCCCATGCTCTCCGCCGCATACAACGGTGACCCGAAGATCAAGGAACTCATCGACGCCGCGCTCCGCCTCGAAGGCCTCGTCCGCGGTGCCGGCGTTCACGCTGCAGGCGTCGTCATTGCGCCCAAGCCCCTCACCGAACTCGTTCCCGTCACCCGCGCTAAAAACGACGACATCGTCACCGCCTACGACATGAAGGCCATCGAAAAGATGGGCCTGCTAAAGATGGACTTTCTCGGCCTGACGACGCTCACTATCATCGACGACGCCCTCAAGCTCATCAAGTCCACTACCGGCACCGACGTCGACATGGCACTCATCTCGCTTGACGACGTCAAGACCTTCGAGCAGGTCTTCCACCGCGCCCTGACCTCCGGCGTCTTCCAGTTCGAATCCGGCGGCATGCGCGACGTCCTCCGCCGCTATAAGCCCAACTCCATCGAGCACCTCACCGCGCTCAACGCCCTCTATCGCCCCGGCCCGATGAGCATGATCGACGACTTCATCGAGCGCAAGTGGGGCCGCCGCGAGGTCCAGTACCTGCTGCCCGAACTCGAGCCACTGCTC
>DATHQG010000211.1:0-18572 GCA_035483075.1 Edaphobacter sp.
CGGCCTGCAGGTGGGCCATTTGTTGTATGCCATGCTGCGGCGATTGAGGACGCTCCAGTTGAGTTCGAAGCAAGTATGGGGCCGGTGGACACCATTACACGTTTGATGAAGAGGGCCCAGCGAGGGACGTTGTTTCTGGATGGGGTCAATGAGATGCCTTTAGAGGCGCAGGGCCGATTGCTGCGGGCGTTGAGAAAGCGTGAGTCGGCACAGAGTCATCGGGAGGCGTCGCAGTGGACGGGCTTGCGGATTATCGCAGCGACGGAAGAGGACCTGAGAATTCTGGTGTCCACGGGACGCTTTCGACACGACCTCTATCGGCGGCTGGCCACAGTGGACATTTTTCTGCCTCCGCTGCGGGAGAGGATGGAGGACCTTCCGGAGTTAGCGAGGTGCTTTTTGAGGAGGTTTGCGCAGCTCTATGGGAGGAGCGTCCGTGAGATCTCGGAAGCAGCCATGGAGAGCATGAAGAGGTATCGCTGGCCTGGAAATTTGCGTGAGGTGGAGGAAGTGCTGCGAAACGGAGTGCTGCAGTGCAAGGGCAGCGTGGTTGAATCTCGGCATTTACCGGCGTTTGCAGGGACGCGCGGGACGGGACCATCGACTGCGGTCGACGGTGAGAGTGTGCGGCTGCAGGACGTCGTGGAACAGCATGTACTGCGGGTGTTGAAGGACTGCGCGGGAAATAAGCTGCGTGCGGCGGAGGTTTTGGGGATCAGCCGGTCGACGCTGTACCGGATGCTCGATGCCGGGACATCCGCGGCCAGCTAGCGATCGGCATCGAAGATGATTGACGCGGCATTGAAGTGCTGGCTGAGGTTTGCGGACCCTTCGCGATAGACTGACAAACGGGGGCGAGGACAGATATGACAGGATTTTCGCTGCGTCGGTCGTGTATTTTGGTGCTGGTTGGCTGCATGGGTCTGGGCGTTTCGGCGGTGCAGGGTCAAACCGTGCCCACGACACCGACTGCTGCTTCGGTGGCCGCGCGAAGCAAGGCACTGTCGGCCCTGCTGGCCGATATCTGGCAAGACCATTTGAAACACTCGCCCGAGTTTGCTTCCTCGATTGGGGACAAACGGTACAACGACCAGCTGACCGACTACTCGGCGAAGGAGGTAAACGCCGCGTTGTCGCGCGGGCGTGACTATATTCAGCGGCTCTCGGAGATTGATACGACGGGCCTGCCGGCGCAGGAGCAGTTGTCGGCCGAGTTAATGCTGCGCTCACTGATCGATGAGCAGGAGGGCGCGAAGTTCAAAGAGTGGGAGATGCCGGTGAACCAGTTCAGCGGCTTTCACACGGACCTTGCGCAACTACCGAACCAGTTGCAATTTGATTCCGCTAAAGATTACGACGACTACATTGCACGGTTGAAGAAGGTCCCGACGGCTTTCTCGCAGATCATGACGAACATGCAGCTGGGGGTGGATGAAGGAAGGACGCCACCGCAGTATCTGATGGAGAAGGTGCTGGTGCAGACCCAGACGCTGGCGAACCAGACGGTGCAGGAGAGTCCGTTCGCGCTTCCGTTGAAGACGTTTCCCAAGTCGGTTAGCGCTGTTGACCAGAAGCGCATTTCGACTGAGCTGCTGGAGGCCATTTCGACTGATGTGCTGCCGTCCTATAAGCGGTTTGCCGGATTTCTGAAGGCCGAATACATTCCGAAGTCGCGGAAGGAGCTTGGGGTATGGGCACTCCCTGATGGAGATGCCTACTATGCCTACCTGATTCGGCAGCGGACGACGCTGAACAAGTCGGCCGCTGAGATCCACCAGATCGGACTCGATGCGGTGCAACGCGATGAGATAGAGATGCTGGCGATCGTGAAGGGCCTGGGGTTCGCGGACCTCAAGAGTTTCAGTGCAGCGCTGAAGGCGAATCCGAAGGAACATCCGGCGTCCGCTGACGGTCTGATCGATGCGTACAAGGGACATATCGGAGAGATGAAAACGAAGCTGCCCGAGCTGTTTGGACGGTTGCCGAAGGCCCCACTGGAGGTGTTGCCTGTGCCGTCCTATATCGAGAAGGACCAGGCCGCGGCCTACTACTACAGCGGGACGCCGGATGGGAGCAGGCCGGGGCGGGTGTACGTGAACACGTACAACTTTGCTGAGCGGTCGCTGGCGCCGGTAGAGGCCGTGTCGTATCACGAGGGGTTGCCGGGGCACCATCTGCAGATATCGATCGCGCAGGAGCTGACAGGGCTGCCGGAGTTTCGCAAGTATCAGCAGAACTACACGGCGTTCACCGAAGGTTGGGGGATGTACAGCGAACGCCTGGGCAAGGACGTTGGTCTCTACAAGGACCCCTATAGCGACTATGGGCGGCTGGAGAACGATATGTGGCGGGCAATTCGACTGGTCGTGGATACGGGGGTCCACTCGAAGCATTGGACGCGGCAGCAGATGGTGGATTTCTTTCATGATCACTCAGCGATTGATGAGACCAACATACAGGCCGAGGTGGACCGCTACATCGCGTGGCCAGGGCAGGCGCTGGGGTACAAGATGGGGCAGTTGAAGATCCTTGAGCTGCGCGACAGGGCGAAGACGGCGCTGGGACCTAAGTTCGATATCAAGGCTTTTCACGACGAGGTGTTGGACTCGGGTGCGCTTCCGCTGGACGTGCTGGAGAAGCGGGTGGACGCGTGGATTGCGGCCCAGAAGCAATAGGGTCTGATAGCCTTTGAGAATGAGTGAGAGCTTTGAGGTCCCGGTTGCGGCTGCAACTCCGGTGATGCCCGGGTTGAGGGTCGCGGTGCTAGGCGCAGGCAAGATGGGCGGCATTCTGCTGCAGGCATTTCTAAAGAACAACCTGCTTTCGCCGGAGCAGATCTTTGCCACGGTGCAGCATGCGGAGCGGGCGAGGGCCCTGTCGGCGCAGTTTGGGGTCGAGGTCACGACGGACAATCTGGCGGCGGCAAAACAGGCTGAGGTGATTCTGCTCGGAGTCAAGCCGACGCAGGTGCCGGCGCTGATTGAAGAGATCAGGGCTGCGCTGACGCCGAAGAAGATGGTGCTCTCGTTTGCGGCTTCGGTGAAGACGCGGAGTATCGAAGACGGGGCGGGTTGCGAACTGGCGGTGGTCCGTGCGATGCCTAATACTCCAGCGATGCTCGCTGCGGGGATTACCGCGCTTTGTAGTGGACGGTTTGTCTCGCCAGAGCAGATGGCTGTGGCGCAGAAGATCTTTCAGACGGTCGGCAAGACGGTCGTCGTGGACGAAAAACATATGGACGCAGTGACGGGGCTGTCAGGGTCGGGGCCTGCGTTTTTGTACATCATCATCGAAGCGTTGGCGGAGGCAGGCGTGAACGTTGGGCTGCCGCGCGATGTGGCCACGCTGTTGGCGGCACAGACGACGCTGGGTTCAGCGCGCATGGTGCTGGAGACGGGGTACCATCCGGCGCTGCTGAAGGACGCGGTAACAACTCCGGCAGGGTGTACCGTTGACGGCATTCTGGAGCTCGAAGAGGGCGGGTTGCGAGTGACGCTGATCAAGGCGGTGAAGCGGGCGACGCAGCGGGCGAAGGAACTGGCGAACGGGTAATTTTCTCGCCGAGGGCCGATGGCCAGTTGCTCGAAACGACATCCGCAAGGCTGCGTAGAATAAATGCATGGCTACGGCTGCAACAGTGACGGGAAGAAAGACCTCGCAGGCGCTGGTGCGGTTTGCCTGGGGTGTGGTGGGGTATAACGTCCTGGTGGTCCTTTGGGGGGCACTGGTGCGGGCCACTGGGTCGGGCGCAGGATGCGGGAACCACTGGCCGCTATGCAATGGGCAGGTCGTGCCTCTGTCTCCAAGTGTGCATACCGTGATCGAGTTTACGCACCGGATGATGACCGGCGGATCGCTTTTTGTTGTGATTGGGCTACTGATGTGGACGTTTCGCGGAACGATTAAGGGGCAGGCGTCGCGGGTGTTCGCAGTGGCTTCTACGGTGTTGCTGCTCAATGAGGCGTTTCTGGGTGCGCTGCTGGTAAAGCTGGGGTATGTGACAGGCAATCAGTCGATGGGGCGGGTGGTGGTGCTGTCGATTCATTTGAGCAATACGCTGTTACTGCTGGCTGCACTGACTCTGACAGCGAGGCTGTTGGGAACTCGACAGTTGTGGCGTCAGCTTGGAATTGGTGGAGCGAAAAAAGTCTGGGCCCTCTTTGGGTTGGCGGCGACGCTGGTAGTGGGAGTGAGCGGGTCGCTGGCGGCGCTGGGGGACACATTGTTCCCTGCTTCTTCGTTACGGGCAGCTTTTGCCCAGGACTTTGCGGCAGAGTCTCCGTGGTTGCTCCGTTTACGGGGAGTGCACCCGGTGAGCGCTGTCGTGGCGGCCATGTTCGTGCTTTGGCTGGCACGACAGGCGAGACGCGCTGGCGCTAGACGGTTAGCGGGAGCCGTTCTTGCGCTGCTTGCTTTTCAGTTTGCGCTAGGGTTGGCGGATGTTTTGCTGTTAGCTCCTGTGTGGATGCAGATACTCCATCTGCTGGGGGCAGACCTGTATTGGGTGGGTCTGGTAATGCTGGCAGCGGTAGTAGTTTGGCCGAAGACCGACGCGACGTCGCTGAAACCAACAAAGAGCTAAAACTTGTCTGCTCAAGTCTGGTTTCGAGTGAGATCGGGCTCGCGGAGGCATAACTTCTGGTGGCTATTGCGGAGTGGGCTTGCCTGCGATCTTGTCGCCGACCTTTTCTGTTCCGTGGGCGGTGTCCTTTGCGGCCACCTTAGTGCCGTGACCGACATCTTTACCGACGGTTTTAGTCCCATCAGCGGTCTTGTCTGCAGCTACCTTCGTGCCGGTTGCGGTCTTGTGATAGACCGTCTTTGTGCCAGTAGCCGTCTTGTTGTAGGTCTTCTTTGTACCGGTGGAGACAGCGTGTCCAGTATCTTTTGCTGCATTTTTGGTGTCGGTGCCGGCGGCCTTCATGTCCTGCTTGGCGCCGTCCTGGGAGAGGGCGTAGCTGGTTGAAAGGAAGATGGTAAGGGCGGATGCGAGAACGGTCGCCCGTAACTTGCGAATTTGCATTGAAACTCCTTCGGGGGCGAACAAGAACCCTACTAGATAGAGTCGCGGCAGGAGAGAAGCGTTGTAAGAAGGACTCAGAATTATGCGCAGTTCAAGGTTGGCGGACGAAAAGTGTTGAACTTTGCGTTGAAGACCGGATCGTGGACCGATTTTGTTATTGCGTTGTGAGTAATTCGTTGTTGTATAGTTGCAACGTTCGGGAATCAGCAGTTCCAACGTTTTGCAGGTTGATTCCTAATGCCTGGTTCGACCGTATTGTTGTGGTACCGAACATAGATTCGAAGAAGAGAGGGGTAGACGTGTTCTGTCCACAATGTAGGGTGGATAACGTTTACTTTTTGGTGTCTCACTGATGCAGTTTCTTGCGGCGCTTCTACTGATGAATGTGCAGCTGACCAAATTGGCGCCGGTGGATGTTCTGATCCTGGTGCTTTACTTCGCATTGGTGGTGTTTATCGGGTTTTATGCGAAGGGGAAGGCGAACACCAGCGAGGATTTTTTTCTGGCAGGGCGGGAGATGACAGCCTGGATCGCGGGACTGAGCTTTGTGTCGGCCAACCTTGGATCGCTGGAGCTAATGGGCTGGGCTGGAGCGGCCTACCAGTATGGGATCCTGGCCGCGCACTGGTATTGGATTGGTGCGATTCCGGCGATGCTGTTTCTGGGCATCGTGATGATGCCGTTTTATTACATCTCGAAGACCCACTCGGTGCCGGGGTACTTGAAGTTAAGGTTTGGCGAGGGTGCGCGGGCGGTATCGGCGGTGTCGTTTGCGGTGATGACGATCCTGATGAGCGGCGTGAATATGTACGCCATGGCGCTGGTGATGAAGACTGTGCTGGGATGGAACATCAGTTTCAGCATCTGGGTGGGTGCGGCGACGGTAGCTTTGTACGTTATGCTCGGCGGCCTGCGGTCGGCGATCATCAACGAGGTGTTGCAGTTTGTGCTGATTTGGGCAGGCGCCGCGATGATTCCGGTCCTTGGATTGATCGAAGCGGGCGGATGGACGAAGCTGAAGGCACAGATGGCAGCAAACCTCGGCACAACCGACTATGGGCACCTGTGGAGCACGCTGGGGAGCTTCAAGGACAATCCCATGGGCGTGCATTGGACAGGGATCGTCTTTGGGCTGGGGTTTGTGATCAGCTTTGGGTATTGGACTACTGATTTTCTAGTCGTGCAGCGGGTTTTGAGCGCAAATAATCTGCGCGCGGCGAAGATGGCCCCTGTGATTGGCGCGGCGTTCAAGATGGCGGTTCCGTTCATCGTGATCGTGCCTGGTCTGCTGGCGCTGGCGGTGTTGAGAAACCCCGACGGTAGCCTGATGCATCTGGTGCCAGAAAGCATTGCAGCAACGACAGGGCAACATAGCTACAACGAAGTGTTGCCGCTGATGTTGATTCGCTATTGCGGACCCGGGTTGCTGGGGTTGGGGATCACGGCCCTGGTGGCGGGCTTTATGAGCGGCATGGCGGGTAACGTCAGCGCGTTTTCGACGGTGTGGACATACGATCTGTATGGCGCATTCATAAACAAGAAGGCCAGCGATAAACACTACGTTGCGATGGGCCGCTGGTCGACGGTGATCGGGATGTTGGTGTCGATCGGGACGGCTTACCTGGTGATGAATGCGGCCAGCATCATGGATTACGTGCAAGCCTTGTTCAGCTTCTTTATCGCGCCGCTGTTCGGAACGGTGATTCTTGGGATGCTTTGGAAGCGGGCCACTCACTGGGGCGGATTTCTGGGACTACTTGCCGGGACGATGTCTTCAATCGGAATGTTTATCTGGGTGCAGAGTGACGCTGGGGCATTGCACTACATCGCGATGAGTCCGAATGCAAAGCCGATGGCGGAGAACCTGTATCGCGCGTTGTGGAGTTGGATTATCTGCGTGCTGGTGACGATCGTCGTGAGTTTGGTGACGGAGCCGGTGCCGACTGAAAACCTCTCTGGGCTGGTGTATGGCGTTACACCGATCCCGCATGATGGATCGACGACTATATGGCAGAAGCCGATCTTCTGGGCCATTGTGGTGATCGTTGTGTTCTTTGTTTTGAATTTGATCTTCTGGTAAGAGGTGGGCTGTATGGATAAACGTGAGCGTGAAATCGAATCTGCCGAGCTGTCGATCTGGTTCTTCTGCGGCATCCTTATGCTGGTTTATGGAGTGGTGCTGGTGATCACTGGAATCGTTGAGTTGCACGATCCGCCGCCAAATGAGGTGCTGCTGCCGTGGCTCGAGGCGCTGCACCCGACGTTGTGGTGGGGTGCGGTGTTGACTGTGTTTGGCGGATTCTACTCGATCCGGTTTCGTCCGGGCCGGGTTTAATTAGGGTTGAAGCACGTCTATATGGATGAAGTTTTACGACCAAGACCCGGAACGGGCATGAATTCAGGTGGATTATGGCAAAACAAATGACGATGGGTGTGATTGTAGGCAATCGTGGATTTTTCCCTAGCCACCTGGCCACAAGCGGACGATTGGAGATGATTGCGGCGCTCGAGGCCGCAGGAATCAAACCGGTCGTGTTGACGCCGGAGGAGACGGCCCACGGCGCCGTCGAGACCTACGAGGACGCGAAGAAATGCGCTGCATTGTTCAAGAAATATGCCGCGGAGATCGACGGGATTATTATTACGCTGCCGAACTTCGGCGAGGAGCGCGGGCTGGCGGACGCACTGCGGCTAGCGAACCTGCGGGTGCCGGTGTTGATCCAGGCGACGCCGGACCATGCCGGCAAGATGACGATTGCGTTCCGGCGCGATAGCTTTTGCGGCAAGATGTCGATCTGCAATAACTTGAAGCAGTATGGGATTCCCTATTCGCTGACGCGCGTGCATACGGAGGCGCCGGACTCGGTGGAGTTCAAGGCTGACCTGGAGTGGTTCTCAGGTGTGTGCCGCGTGGTGCGTGGATTGAAGAACGTGCGCTTCGGTGCGATTGGTGCGCGGCCGACCGCGTTCAATACGGTCCGCTACTCCGAGAAGCTGCTGGAGCGATCGGGCATCACGGTGGAGACGCTGGATCTGAGTGAGGTCATGGGGCGCATCGGGCGGATGAAGGACAACGATGATGCAGCACAGGTGAAGCTAGCAGCAATCAAGAAATATATTCCAGTGGGCGAGACGCCGGAGGCCGCACTAATGAAGATGGCGAAGCTCGGCGCAGTGATCGACCAGTGGATGACTGCTAGTGAGTTGACTGTGAGCGCGGTGCAGTGCTGGACGTCGATCGAGGAGTTCCTCGGTATCGTGCCCTGCACTGTGATGAGCATGATGAGCGAGAGCCTGATTCCCTCTGCGTGTGAGGTAGATGTGCTGGGAACGCTGAGCATGTATGCACTGACGTTGGCCAGCGAAACGCCGAGCGCGCTGTTGGATTGGAACAACAACTATGGCGGCAATCCGGACAAGGCGGTTTGCTTCCACTGCTCGAACCTGCCGAAGCATTTCTTCAACGAGGGCGTAAAGATGGACTTCCAGCAGATCATCGCCGGGACCGTCGGCAAAGAGAACACGCACGGCACGCTGGAGGGGACGGTGAAGGCCGGGGCGATGAGCTTTGCGCGTTTCTCAACCGATGACTTTGCCGGGCAGATCAGCGGATATGTCGGCGAGGGTGCGTTTACCAACGATCCTTTGCATACGTTTGGCGGGGCCGGGGTGGTGGAGATCCCGAAGATGCAGGAGCTGCTCCGGTATATCTGCGAGAACGGCTTCGAACATCATGTCGCGGCTAACTTTTCGACCACGGCGGCACCCGTTCACGAAGCCGCCACGAAATACCTCGGCTGGAAGATGCACTGGCATCGGTAGAGCGGACAGCGATGTTAGTCAGCCTTGCGAAGCTGCTGATTTTTGATCAGGAGCTCGGCGACCAATCGATGTAGACGAGAGTTCTCGATCTCGAGCTCCGTAAGACGGTCGTTATGGGTGGCGGCGGTTGGCCGATAATGGACCGACGAAGATGGATCTTTGTAGCCACTCTGCTCGGCGCTTTCTCCGGTGTTGATGGCGCTTGTATCGAACTTGTTCATACCTGAGGCTCCGCGGTCGAGGCGAAGGGGGCGCGGCCGCAATGCATTCCTTTGCGAAATTTTTCGCGCTCCTCGGGTGTCATCTGCTCCCAGCGATCTTTCATGCGCTGCTTCCAATGATTGCGCCCGCCGGGGCCGTGACGATGGAAGCCGCCAAAGAGGATTTTGCTGAGTAATAGCAGGCCAATCGCTTGCCAGAAGGTGATCGTGTGCCATCCAAAGATCGGTGGAATGAGCACGTTCCACAGACCCTCAACGATGGAGCCGAAGACAACGATTCCGATGATCACGAAAATCGCGATTCTTATTCCTCTAAGTACGGGATGATGACGCATGGGTAACTCCTTATTTCTTTCCAAAATTTTCGTAGATCGTCTGCAAACTTTGTCGCAGGTGCAGTACGGCGTAGTGCTTTCGCGAGAGCAGAGTGTTGACGCTGAGACCGGTCTCCGCGGAGATGTCTTTGAAGCTCTGCCCCATCAATTCGTGAGCGATAAAGACTTCGCGCTGGGCCTCAGGCAGCTCTTCGAGGGCTTCGTCCAGGGCATCAAGAAGCAGATTCCTCGCATAAGCTGCTTCGGGACCGGCATCCTCTGACGGGAGGAGGTCTTCGAGCGTGTCGCCCCCTTCTTCGGCGGACGATGGATTGTTGAGCGAACTGGGCTTCTTTCTGCGGAAGAGATCGACCATCCGATTCCGGGCCACGCGAAAGAGCCACGCAGTTACATGCTCTATGGGCTTCATTAAACGGTAGGCTTCGAGGAGCTCGTAGAAGACGTCCTGAAGGATGTCCTCGGCTTCGCTGGTGTCAGCGACGTGCTTGCGGATGAAATTGCGCAGTCTGGGCTGGTCTCTCTCCAGAGCCTCAGAGATGAGCTGGTTCTGCTCGATAATCGTCCAACTACCCGGGATTTGGCTCATCTACAGGTGTAGACGGGTGACGGACAGGAATATTTTATGGCGATGATTATTTTGTTTGGTTTGAGAACGGAAGGACGGCCCAGGCGATCTTGAGAGTAAACAAATCGCTTGCCTGCAGGAATCTTGGTGATAGGATGCCTCAAAGCCTTCATTCAAAGGAGTTCTACCACCATGCGAAGGGCCGTCGCCTGTTTTACCTTGCTTGCAAGCACCGCATACGCTGTCAACGCTGGAGAGGTTTCTCTGCGTGGGTACACCTCGGAACACGCTGCTGCCGAGGTGCAGTGGGAGCAGAAGTTTCGCGAGATACCTGACCCGGTGAAGGTCCGTGAGAATATGCGACGAATGTCAGCGCGGCCGCATCATGTCGGTTCGCCCTACGACAAGGACAACGCCGAGTGGTTGCTGGCACAGCTAAAGTCGTATGGGCTGGACGCGAAGATCGAACAGTTTGAGGCGCTGTTTCCGACGCCGAAGTCGCGAAAGCTTGAGTTGCTGGGGCCGGAGAAGTTCGAGGCCACGCTCGACGAGCCGGTGATCAAGGTCGATCCAACTTCGGACCAGAAGAAAGAGCAGTTGCCAACTTACAACGCGTACTCGCGGGACGGCGACGTCACGGCCCCGCTGGTCTATGTGAACTATGGAGCGCCGGCAGACTACGAAGAGCTGGCTGCGATGGGTGTCTCGGTGAAAGGCGCCATCGTGATCGCGCGGTATGGTCAAACATGGCGAGGAATCAAGCCAAAGGTCGCGGCGGAACATGGTGCGGTCGGCTGCATCATCTACTCTGATCCGCGCGACGATGGTTACTTTCGCGGTGATACCTACCCTGACGGGCCAATGCGACCGCCAGAGGGCGCGCAGCGCGGCAGTGTGATGGATATGCCCGTGTATCCGGGCGATCCGCAGACGCCGGGCATCGGTGCCGTGGCCGGTGCGAAGCTGATTCCGCTGGACCAGGTGCAAACGATTACGAAGATTCCTGTGCTTCCGATCTCATACGCGGACGCAACACCGTTTTTGAAGTCCCTGCGCGGCGAATTGGTACCTGAAAGCTGGAGGGGCGGGCTGCCGTTCGCGTATAAGGTTGGTCCAAGCGTGGCGATGGCGCATCTTGCGGTGAGCTTCAACTGGGACCGCAAACCGCTCTACGACGTGGTCGCGACGATTCCCGGTTCGACGTCTCCTGATCAGTGGGTAATTCGCGGCAACCACCACGATGCATGGGTGAACGGTGCGGGCGATCCTCTTTCCGGTGCGAGCGCTGAGTTGGAGGAGACGCGGGGACTGGGTGAGTTGTTAAAACAAGGCTGGCATCCACAGCGCACAATTATCTATTGCTTCTGGGACGGTGAGGAGCCGGCGCTGCTAGGTTCCACCGAGTGGGTGGAGGCCCACGCGCCTGAACTGAGTGCGCATGCGGTCGCTTATTTCAACTCGGATGGCAACGGTCGGGGCTACTTCCGCGCAGAGGGCTCGAGCGAGTTGGAGAGCTTCGTCAACAGTGTGACCAAGGACATCGACGATCCTGAGACGAAGATGCCGGTGTGGAAGCGTCAACGACTGGTCGCGATCTCGCGTGCTCCTACAGATGGACGCGCGGAACTTCGCAATAGACCTGACATTCGGATGGAGGCCCTCGGTTCGGGTTCGGACTACACGGCGTTCATTCATCATCTCGGAATCGCGAGCATCAACCTGGGTTATGGCGGTGAGGACCAGGGGGGCGGGCAATACCATTCCGTCTACGATGACTTTTACTGGTATACGCACTTTCAGGACACGGACTTTGTCTATGGGCGCGCGCTGGCCCAGACGGCCGGAACGATGATGATGCGGATGGCTGACGCCGATGTGATTCCGTTCCAGTTCGGCGACCTTGCCGATACGATTCGGACCTATGTGACCGGGGTGAAGAAGCTGACTGATACGATGCGCGCGGAGGTCAAAGAACGCAATACAGAGATCGCTGACGGAGTGTACAAGGCGCTGGAAGATCCGAAGAAGAAGCGGGTCGCTCCGGAGGTAGAAGCGCTTCCGCCTTATCTGAACTTCGCTCCGCTCGATCAGGCGATGGACGATCTGACCACAGCGGCCGCGGAGTATGACAAGGCGTTTACGGCAAATGCGTCGAAGGCGCCCCCCGCATTGAACTTGCAGCTCATCCAGAGCGAACGTGTGTTTCTTGATCCCGCAGGTCTGCCGAACCGTCCGTGGTTCCAGAACATGATGTACGCTCCCGGCTTCTACACAGGGTACGGTGTGAAGACGCTGCCTGCTGCCCGCGAGACGATCGAGCAAAAGCAGTGGAAGGACGCGGACAACCAGATCGCGCGGACGGCCGCGGCTGTGGAACGGGAGGCCGCTCTGCTGAAGAGCGCGACGCAAACGCTCGCCGGCAAGTAACGGCCGAGGCACCTTCCGAATCATGGAACCGGATTTTCGTGCGCTGTTCATACATGCGATTCATGGGAGTGCGGTAAGCTTTAGACCTCTATGAGTGTCGCAAAGCGAAGCTCCCGAAAGAGTATCGGCACGAAAAAGGCCCTTGCGTCGACGGTTGAGAACCTGTTTTTCAGTCGCGATGAATCGTGGATGCGTTTCAACCAGCGGGTGCTGGAGGAGGCGCAGGACGAGACGAACCCGTTGCTGGAGCGGGTGAAGTTTCTGGCGATCACGGCGAGCAATCTGGATGAGTTCGTCGAGATCCGGGTGGCGGGGTTTCTACAACGGATCGAAGATGGTTACAATCTCGCGCAGCCGCCGGACGAGGGTGGCCTGACTCCGCAGGAGCGGCTGGATGGGTTGATGGAGCGGATCCATCGCTTCGTGGAGGCCCAATACAGGTGTTGGAACGAGCAGTTGCTTCCGGCAATGCAGACGGAGAAGATCCGGGTGCTGCGGTGGAGTGAGTTGAGCGACAAGGCACGGGCAAACGCGCTGGAGTTCTATGAGACCGAGGTCGATCCGCTGCTGACGCCGGTGACGATCGACCCATCGCATCCGTTTCCACGGGTACTGAACAAGGCGCTTTGCCTCGGGCTGCTGCTGCGGCACAAGCGCAGGGGGCTGAAGGCAGCGACCTCGCTGGGCGTGGTGACGGTGCCTCGCGCGTTGCCTCGGCTGGTCCCTCTTGTGAGCGCGGAGGGTCACTGCGACTTCATCCTGCTGCATGAGCTGGTGGAGTCGCAGGTGGAGAGGATGTTCCGCGGATATGAGGTGCTGTCGCGGTCGGCGTTTCGCGTAACGCGGAACAGCAACCTCTACATGCAGGAGGAGGAGTCGCGCTCGGTGCTGGAGAGCGTGCGCGCGGAGCTGCATAACCGGCGCAAGGGCGATGCGGTCCGGATGGAGATCGAGAGTTCGGCGACGGAGGAGATGATCGAGCGGCTGCGTACCAACTTCGAGCTGGAGACCTGGCAGGTGTTTCGGACCGATGGACCGGTGAATCTGTCGAGGTTGATGAACCTGTATTCGGAGGTGAAGCGGCCGGCGCTGAAGTATCCGGCGTTTGTTGCCAAGGAGTTCAAGTTGAGTGCAAAGTCGACCGATATCTTCGACGAGCTGCGGAGGAGAGATGTAATGCTGCATCATCCTTTCGACTCGTACAAGACGGTGGAGGAGTTTGTCGAGGCCGGAGCGCAAGACCCGAGTGTTATCTCGATGAAGCAGACGTTGTATCGAACGAGCAAGGACTCGCCGATCTTTACGGCCCTGATTGAGGCGGGGCAGAGTAAGGAAGTGACGGTCGTCGTCGAGTTGATGGCGCGGTTCGATGAAGATTCGAACATTCGGTGGGCCAGAGAGCTTGAGGACGCTGGCGTTGGCGTATTTCACGGGATTTTTGGATTGAAGACGCATTGCAAGCTGGCGCTGCTGGTGCGGCGCGATCCGGATGGCGTGGTGCGCCGGTATGCGCACCTGGGGACCGGGAACTATAACCCGGTCACGGCGCGGTTTTATACGGACATCAGCCTGATGACCTCGAAGCCGGAGATGACTGCGGCGGTGCAGAAGGTGTTCAACTACCTGACGGCGGAGACGGAGTCGGACTCGTACAGTCCGCTGTTGGTGGCGCCGCTGACGCTGGCTGATCGGCTGGTGGTGCTGATCGACAGGGAGGCGGCGCATGCCAGAGCAGGCAGGCCGGCATCGATTATCGCGAAGATGAACGGGCTGCTGGACCGACGGACGGTGGAGGCGCTGTATGCGGCCTCGCAGGCAGGCGTCGAGATCGACCTGATCATCCGGGGGATGTGTGCGCTACGGCCTGGGGTGAAGGGCTGGAGCGAGCGGGTCCGCGTGCGGAGCATCGTAGGACGGTTTCTCGAACATAGCCGGATCTTCTGCTTTGCCAATGGCGGCAAGGAAGAGATTTACTGCGGGAGCGCGGACTGGATGCCACGCAATCTTGTCGAACGATGCGAGGTGATGTTTCCGATCACGCAGCCGGATCTACATAAGCGGCTGCGCGAGGAGGTCCTGGCGGCGTACCTCGCGGACAATACCAAAGCCCGGCTGCTGCAGCCGGACGGGGAGTATGTGCGGGCGCCACGGGTGGGCGCGCTGTTCAGCGTGCAGGACTACCTGATGCAGGTGGCTGAGGGTGCAGAGGTGAAGATACCCGAGGCGGCCCGTTAAGTTCTCCGTTTTGTCGGTTCCCCCTGTTTTGTAGCTCCACCCTTGGGGGGTACCCCCCTATTACCCGCGCGCAAATTGCTTCTATTCAGCAGTTTACGGCAGGTGATTGTCTGCAAAATATTCATAACAAAAGAGTTGCGGCTAAAATATTCTTTCTAAATGAGTTAGCCCGGAGGGATGGTGTCTATGTCCTGCGGGACTTGCTGGTTTTCGATCTATATATCCAGTATAGCGGGTTGAGTGTAACTAAAATGCCACGCGGATGTTGCTCATTGGTAATGGTTTAGGTGGTTTGGGGGCTTGACATGCGTTTTTTGGGCCAAAATTGCGAAAAATAAATGCTAGGGCGAAAAACAACCGCAGATCCCTTCGGGATGACAACAAAAAAAGCAAGGCGTGATCAACTTGCGCTGCAGATGCCGCCAACGACGGGCCCTAGCAACGGAGGACCTTATTGGATGGTGAGAGTGACGGTTGCGGTCTGGATGGTGGAGCCGCCTGTGGCCGTTACGGTAACGGCGTAGGAGCCGGCGGACAGGGTCCCCGGACCAGAGGCGTTGGGGTCGACTCCGCCGCTGCCGCAGCCGCTGAGGACACCCAGAGAGGAGAGTGCGAGGAGCAGGCAGAGGACGCTCCAGCGGCGGGTACGACGCGGGAGGATGAAGAGGAGCAGACCAGCCATGGTGGCGCTGATGCCGCGAGAGAGATCGCGGTGCAGGGGTGAGGCAGGCGGTTCTGAGGTCCTGGCAGTTTCGGCAGCAGCGCCGCGGAGAACTGAGCCGGCCGGAGAGATAGTCAGGACGGTGGTTTTGGGAGCGGGGCCATTGGGCGTCAAGATGGAGGGCGCGAAGTTGCAGACCGCGCCCGAGGGAAGACCGCCGGTGCAGGCAAAGCTGATGGTTGAGTTGAAGCCTCCGGCCGGAGTCGCGGTAAGGGTGACGGGGTTCGAGCTTTCACCCGGGAGTGCGGTGGTTGAGGACGCAGAGGGCGAGAGGGTGAAGACGCCGACCGGTTCGAGGACAGTGAGCGTGGCGGCTGCGGAGGTGTTGGCCTGGTGGGCGCTGTCGCCTGAGTAGAAGACGCGGAGGACGTGCGGGCCGGATTGCAGGGTATTGGTGAGGAGAGGAATGTTGGTGGTGACGCCAGTAAGGGCGACGGGGGAGCCGTAGAGATTGCCGTCGAGCATCAGCTGTGCGGTGCCGTTGGGGACTGGAGCGGACGGTGTGATGGAGGCGGAGACGGTAACCGCGGTCCCCTGGACGGCGATGGGGGGCGTGATCGCGATGGTTGTGGTGCTGGAGACCGCCGAGAGGCCGAGGGTGAAGGACGAGGAGGCTGAGACGGAAGCCTGATAGTTGGGGTCACCGGAGTAGATGGCGGTGATGAGGTGAACGCCGGGGGTGATGGTGAGGTTGATGTTGGATACGGTGATGGCTCCAGAGTTGAGTGGCCATGAGGCGCTGGCAGGCTGACCGTCACTAAAGAAGATGACGGAGCCGGTGGGTTGGGGATGCTGGGGCAAGACTGTTGCGGTGAAGCTGTAGGGAGCGCCGGCCGCTACGGTCGCCGCAGAGAGCGTGAGGACGGTGGAGCTTGCGGCCTGAGTGGAGCCGGTGACCGTGACGGTCGTGGATGCAGAGGTGGATGGTGCGTAGTTGGCGTCGCCCGTGTAGGTGGCTGTGATTGTGTTGGTGGCAATCGGCAGTCGGCTGGCAGGAATCGTGAGGGTGGCCCAACTGCTGTCCCCGGCGACCGTGGGGTAGATGTTCTGGGTGAGGGCCGCAGTGCCCAAAATAGCGTTGCCGGAGCTGAAGGTGACCGTGCCGCTGGGAGCCGCGGCGCCGTAGCCCTGAAGTTGGCCGGCGCCATAGCCGCGTGCGGTGATCTGGGCGCTAAGGGTGAGGGTCGACGCGGCGGAAAGGACGGGGGCACTGACCTGGAGTCCGACGGCGGTCTGGGCCCGGGTGATGTTGATGGTGTACGGGGACGAGGTGCTGGGGTTGAAGCTGGCGTCGCCCGAGTAGGTGGCGGTGATGACGTGGGTGCCAGGGCCGAGGGCGCGGGCCAGGTCCTCTGTGTTCGAGGTGGAGTTGAGGCGGAAGATGCCACCATCGAGCGGAAGGCCGGAGTCGGTAAGCGTGACGTTGCCGGTGGCGCTTCCCTGCCTGGAGACACCGGCGACATCGGCGCGGACAAGGAAGAAGGCGCCGTATGCGTAGGTCGCACTGTTCGAGAGGGCCGTGGTAGTGCCGGAGGAGGGGTTGTAGAGCATGGACTCAAGCGTGGTGATGCTGGGCTCGGGGCCGACGGTGAGGGTGAGGGAGTTGGAGTCGCTGGGTGCGTAGTTGCCATCGCCGGCGTAGTGGGCCTGGACCGAGTAGGCGCCGCCGGGGAAGTCGCTCAACGAGCCGGTGAAGCTGCCGTTCTGGAGGGTGCCGCTCTGGACCGATCCGTTGGCTGCGAGAGCGTTGATCGAGACGTTGCCCGTCGGTGTGCCGGTAGTGGAGCTGACCTTGACGGTGGCCGCGATCGGGCTGCCATGGGTGATTGTGGATTGCGAGAGCGTGAGGGTGGTGGAGCTGGCGATGAAGTTCGCGTTGGCCCAGTTGTTGACGAGGTTGGCGGCGTTGACGCTTCCGAGGCCGGTGGAGAGATCATAGCCGACGGTGCTCGAGTAGCCGGAGAGGACGCCGTAGCGATCGGTCGAGGTGGTCAGGGTGCAGTTGAGCGTGCCCTTGAGACACGGCATGGCCGTGGTGTCTGTGGTGAGGTCATTGAAGACGCAGTTGGCGGCGGGTGAGCCGGTGATGGAGTTGCAGGCGATTCCCGCCTTGGTCTGTTGGCCGGCCAGGTTGTAGAGGGCGTAGTTGGCGTTGCCCTGGCGGCTGCCCGTCTTCTGGTTGACGAGAGCGAGGACGCCCGCGAAGGCGGGAGAGGAGACTGAGGTGCCGCCGTAGCCGGCGAAGTCGTACGCGGGGCCAGAGAGGCTACAGGGCTGGCCGTCCGAGTCGGTGCTTTGTTGACAGACGATGTAGAAGGCGCCGAAGAAGCCCGCGCTGGCGAAGAGGGAGACGTCGGGAGTGTCGCGAACGCCGTCGGCTGGGACACCGGCGCCGGTCTGCCAGGAGGGCTTGGGGTAGCCTCCATGGCAACTGGAGGCGGAGGATCCGTTGGACTGGGTGCAGGAGCTTTGGCCTCCGCCGCCGCCGACGATCGAAAGCAGGCCGTAGGCAGCCGCGGTGCCGCTGTTGCAGATCTGTTCGGTGGTCTGGCCGGAGAAGGTCGCGAGGGTGCTGAGGACGGAGTTAGTGCAGCTCTCGTTCCAGGGGACCTCGGGAACATATCCCTTGGCGGAGGCCTGAGTGGTGGCGTTGTTGGTCGAGCTCCAGTAGGCGGTGCCGCCGGTGGGCATGTAGAAGTCGGTACCGCCGACGGAGATGTTGTAGGGCGTGCTGGCGAGGCCGTTGACGGCGACGCCGTCGCTGGCCCCCTGGACACCGGCGTCGTCGCAGGCGGCAGACCCGGAGTCTCCGGCGGCGAGCAGGACGGTGATGCCCTGGGCGGCGGCCTGCTGCCAGAGGGTCTTGTAGAAGGCGTTGCCGGAGGTGCCGAGGAAGAGCTCGCACTCGCCGTAGCTGTAGCTCATCACGGGAGCGAGGTTGTTGTTGACGATGTAGATGGCGGAGAGGTCGGTGCCCTGGGTGACCTCGGTGC
Organism: Edaphobacter sp.; assembly: GCA_035483075.1. Classification (GTDB taxonomy): domain Bacteria; phylum Acidobacteriota; class Terriglobia; order Terriglobales; family Acidobacteriaceae; genus Edaphobacter. The sequence continues at coordinate 18,343 of DATHQG010000211.1, forward strand.
CCTGGGAGACGACGTAGTCGATGGTGGCACCCTTGGCGACGGCGCCGGACCATTGGGTGTCGATGTCTGCCTCGCCTTCGTCGCCGGTGACGCCAGGGTTGGGGCCGTTGTAGATGATGTTGAGGTACTGGGTGCCGGTGGGGGTGGCGGTGTTGCCGAGGGGGAGACCGAAGAGCTTGCGGAAGTTGACGAAGTCGGCGGGGTTGATGTCGGTCTGGCCGACGATGGCG
>DATHQG010000212.1:0-24865 GCA_035483075.1 Edaphobacter sp.
CAAGGTTTACACCGCATACGGCGGTCAGGTACACATCTTCAGCACGGTTGACAACTCTGAGATCAACAACAAGAACGTCATCGTCCAGGGCACGGCCCTCGACGTCGCGTACATGGACGCTGTCACCGACGCCGACAACTAAACGGTAGGGTGTAGGGCCTGTGACCCAGGCTCCAGCACGCAAATCAAAACCTTTGCTCGCTGAACCCGGGCCCTGGATTCTCGCCCAATGGCGCCAATCGCTCAAGTCGACATCCTCGCCATCGCCGCCCACCGCGACGACGTCGAACAGACCTGCGGCGGCAGTCTCCTCGCCATGCACGCCCGCGGCTGGCGTACCGGCATCCTCGACCTCACCCAGGGCGAATCCGGCACGCGGGGCACCGCCGCCGACCGCGCAGCTGAAGCCGCCGAAGCTGCCCGCATCCTCAACGTCGCCCACCGCGAGGCCCTCGATCTTCCCGACGGCAACGTCCAGAACACCTACGAGAACCGCCTCAAGATCGCCGCAGTCCTCCGCCGCCTGCGCCCCCGCGTCGTCATCCTCCCTTACTGGCAGGGCCGCCATCCAGACCACTACACCTCCGCCACCCTTGGCTACGAAGCCTGCTTCGTCAGCGGCCTCGCCAAGGTCGAAACTCCTGGCGAATCCAACCCGCCGCATCGCCCGTTCAAGATTCTCTACGCCAGCCTCTACGCCGACGTCCGCCCCACCTTCGTCGTCGACATAACACCCTACGTTGAGCAGCGCCTGCAGTCTCTCCTCGCCTATCGCTCGCAATATGGCTCGCAGATTCAGGGCAGCAAGCTCTTCGTCCCCGAAGAAGAGATCCGCGAACGCACCCTCGCCGAAGCGCGACACTACGGGCTGCTCGCAGGGGTCCGCTACGCCGAACCATTTGTTCAAAAAGAGGTCGGTCTCGTTGATGACATCACGCTTCTTCCGGTCCAGTCCATCTAAGCAGAATTACGCGGACCCTTAAGCCACAGTCCCGACGCGCAAGCGCTCGCGCACAAACTCCACCACCTCGTCCGTTACATAAACCGGAGGCTGCATCGCCAGTACAGGCGTGCCTTCCACCAGCTTCAGCGAAACCCCTTTCCACTCCGGCCTTCCCAACTGACCCTCCGCCACCAGCACAGCGTCCGCGCGATCGAGAAAATACTTCGCCGACTCCTTGAAGTCCGCCGTCTCCGGATCGAGCACACTCAAATAAATGTCCGGCCGCAGAAACCGCAAAATACTGTTCGACTCGATCACCACGTTCTCAGCTTGCGCAATCTCCTTGCGAATCCTCGGCATTGCCTCCGACAAATCTCCCTGCCGAGTCCTCACCCAGAACGACCGCACAGCCCCTGCCGCCAGATACCGCCCCGAGTCCGTAGTACTGTCTCCACCTACGCGCTCCTCGCTCACCGCAACGGTATGCTCCGCCGTCTCGCAGTCACAAGGCTCCCCATTCGCCGAACACATCCCATGCCCAAACTGGGTCACCTTGAACGCCGTCCAGTGCATCTCCGGCATCGCCGCAATCAGCCCCGCCACAACGCTCGTCTTCCCGATATTTCTAGTGTGCCCGCCGACCACCACAATCGCCATTGTTCACCGCAGATCACTGCTATCGAAATTCTAGAGCAGTCGCGCAGAGTGTGACGAACGGCGTAACCTTGATCACCGTTACGCCTTTTTCGCAGCCGAGGTGCGCCTCCTGGAATCGCGTGATGCTAACCCCGCTTCAACCGCGCCTGAGTCGAGCCAGGTCTCGCAGATACTCCTTCAAAGGCCGTGCCGGCCTGCCCCAAAACACCTCACCCGGCCCTCGCATCTTCTTCCCGCTCAAAACGCCGGCCCCGCCCCCGAGAATCACACCCGCCCCCACCGTTGCGTGCTCCCCAATCCCCACCTGCCCACCCAGAACCGCCCCGTCCTCTACCACACTCGACCCCGAGATCCCCGTTTGCGCAGCAATCACCACGTTCTTTCCGATCACGCAGTTATGTCCGATATGCACAAGATTGTCGATCTTCGTTCCCCGCCCTATCCGCGTCTCCCCCAGCGCCCCGCGATCGATCGTCGTATTCGCTCCAATCTCAACATCGTCCTCGACGACCAACTTCCCCTGTTGCGGAAAGATCAGATACTCTCCCGTCTCCCTGCTCCGCGCATACCCAAATCCTGTAGACCCCAGTACCGCCCCGGCCTGCACCACTATGCGGTCTCCGAGCACAGTTCCAGCATGCACCACAACGCGAGCCATCAGGTTGCAATCGTTCCCCACCACCACACCCTCCTCGAGCACCACCCCCGGCCCAATCCTGCTGCCCACTCCCACCGCCACGCCCGCGCCGACCACTGCCGAAGGATGCACGCCCGCCTCAAACCCGCGCCCCTTCAGCCGCCGCCCAACCACCGCAAACGCATAGCGCGCGTCCCCCACCCACAACACCCGCGGGTCGAGCGGCAACTCCGCGTCCTCCAAACTTCTGTTCGCAAGGACCGTCCCGGCCTTCGACTCCAGCGCCTTGATCAGCGTCTCCTTGTCCATCGCAAAAACGACCGACTGCGGTCCCGCCGCTTCAATACTCGAGACCTCCGTGATCTCCACATCGAGCAACGGCGCACTTACGCCAATCCAGTCCGCGACCTTGCTCATGCTGGCCTTCTCCTGAGCCATCAGTAGATCCCCTCTTCGCCTGCAGGCCGAGTCTTCCACCGCCGGTGCACCCAGAGCCACTGCTCCGGATACCGTCGCACATAACCTTCAATCGCCGCGGTAAACGTCGCTGTATTGATCAGCGCGTCCTGCTCTGCGTCCCCAGTATGGACTACCTCCAGCTCCTCGCCAAAGTGCAGCACATATCTCTTCTCGCTCTCCTCCCACAGCAGAAACCCCGGCACCACCGCTGCTCCCGTCTTCGCCGCAATCCTCGCCATCCCCGACGCGGTACACGCGGGCACCCCAAAGAACGGCACAAACACACCCTGCGGCGGAGTCATGTTCGTGTCCATCAGGATCCCCACCGTGTCGCCCGCCCGCATCGAAGCAATCAGCCCTCGCGCAAAGTCGTCCTTATGGATCACCCGGTTCCCTCTCAAACAGCGGATCCGGTTCACGAATGCGTCCACCAACGGATTGTCCAGCCGCCGTATCACCATCCCCATCGGCATTCCCATCAGCGAGTGGAAGAAACTCGACAGCTCCCACGCTCCCAGATGCCCCGTCAGCACGAGCACGCCCTTGCCTCGCTCCCGCGCACTCAAATAGTTCTCTAGCCCCTCATAGCGGATAAACCGGCTCGCCGTCGCCGCCGTATAGTCCGGCATCTTGCAGAACTCGGCCATCAACAGTCCCAGGTTGCGATACTCCGACCGCAGGATCGCCTCCCGTTCCTTCGCCGTAATCTCCGGAAACGCTATCTCCAGATTACGCAGTCCCACCCGCTGCAGGCGCCCCAACACCCTATAGGCAATGGCCCCAATCACCGCCCCAATCGCCCGCGCCAATCCCCGCGGAAACAGCCGAATCCCGTAAACGAAGACCCAGACCACGGCAAACTCCGCAGTTTCACGGACGCTGACCCTGGCCCTCGGCAACGCTTTCTGTGCATCTTCGTTCAAGTCTCTAGTCTACCGATTCCTGCCGTCCACGCTCCAAAAACAAAAAGGGGCGACCGTCAGGCCGCCCCTCAATTGCATCAACCGCATTCGCTTACTGGTTCTTCGCGACCACAAAGTATTTCGCCACAGTCCGCACAAACGGACGCGCTTCCTCTGGAGTCACCTGGTTCCCGTCGAGAATCGTCTTGAAAGGAATGTCTGCCCCGTACAGCGTGCGAGTATCACTCTGGTTCTGAGACAACACCGTCCCATCCAGGTCGATGCCGGCAAACAAACCCTTGCTCCGCGAGTAGCTGAGGAACTCGGCGTTCAGCTTCCAGTCCGTTCCCGCCTGCGCGTTACGCCCGACTGGGCCAGCAGCGGCGGCAGCGTCCGCACCGAGCTTGACCTTGTTCTTCAGCATCGCCTGCAGCCCCTGCTGGTTCATTGCGATCAGCACCAGGTCTGTCGCCTGTCCGCCAGCCTGAAACCCAAAGCTGCCGCCTGCCAGTTGGACGCATACCGGTGCACTCCACTTGCCACTCGGGGTACGGCAGGTGGCAACTCCCTGCCCATACTGCGCGCCAACTACAAACGCACCCTTCTTGTAACTCGGAATCACCACAACACAGGAGGCGCCGGCAAGAATCCCGCCGGGTATCGACTTGTCCGGGGTCGCCATGACCTCTTCAATCACCTGGCTTGCCGCAGTCATCCGGTCCGCAATCTTGGCCTTGTCATCCTGTGCCGCCTGCGCAGTCAGGGAGATGGCCGCCACGGCCAATCCACACAAAACCACTGATAGCTTCTTCATCATTTCGCTACACCTTTCGATTATGAAATTGGGCCCACTTGAAAAGCGCCACCAAAGCGGCCTATTTCCAACAATATATGAGATGTGCGAACGGCGGAGGAGGTTGTACCCCACTCGCCAATGAACCAGCCCACAGCGCCCCCAAATCAAAAAAATGGGGGTTGTAGAGATAGTGTCGGTATCACCCGACGCTGTCTCTACAACCCCTCTCCCAGGTCTGTGTTGCTGGGTACTAATCTGCCTGACATTACCCGACCCCACAACGGTACGAAGGTAGGTAGACCTTTGAGCGCTTCTTGTTAACTAGGGAGTTAATAGACTTCACCCAGCATATTGCTGCGAATAACGGCTTTTTTTCGTTACAAAAATCACTTCGAAAACAGGTTCCGATTCACTGCTTGCATCGAGAGCGCAATTCGGTTTTTCACCCCGACCTTACGCATCAGCGCACCCACATGCTTCTTCACCGTAGCAAGGTCGATGCCAAGCTCTTCAGCGATCACCCGGTTCGGGTGCCCGTCGACCAACAGCCTCAGCACCTGCGCCTCGCGCCTGGTGAACTTCGGCTCGCTCTCAGTACCAGCCCGCATCTCCTCCGCCGACGACAGCTCCAATAGATGGGCCAGCACCTTCCGAGGCGCCCACGCCGACCCGTCCTCAACGATCTCGATCGCCAGTCGCACCTCGGTCCCCTTTGCCGTATGCGCCAGATACCCCTTCGCCCCGGCGCCGATGATCCGCTGGATGTAATCGTGGTCTTCCTCGAGCCCAAGCACGATCAGCCGCAGGTGCGGACGCGCCCGTCGAAACGCAGCCAGCAGCTCAAAGATGTGTTCTGTGCAAGCCGCATCGATCAGGATCAGCGACACTCCCGAGGCGTCCAGCGCCCCCGGCACCGACAGAGGCACTATCTCCACCGGCCGGCCCTTCACGCCGTCCTCGGCAAAGATCGTCTGCAACCCAAGGATCCGCAAGGGATCCGTCGCCACCAGGCCCAGCTTCAGGGGCCCCCGAGACTCTTGCTCATTCATCGCCTTCGCAGCCTCTTACTCAGCGTCCTGCATTAGTAGGCCGTCTTCGCGATTCCGGGAACCGCTACCCGCGCCGTCGCTACAGCTTTGGCAGAACGATTCCCTGCTGGTTCTGGTACTTGCCCTTGCGGTCGGCATAGCTGATCTCGCACATTTCGTCGGACTGGAAGAAGAGTATCTGGCAAAGCCCTTCATTCGCATAAATGCGCGCAGGCAGCGGAGTCGTGTTCGAGATCTCCAGCGTCACAAACCCCTCCCACTCCGGCTCGAACGGCGTCACGTTCACAATGATGCCGCACCGCGCATAGGTGGATTTACCCACACATATCGTCAGCACGTCGCGTGGGATCTTGAAGTATTCGATCGACCGCGCCAGCGCGAACGAGTTCGGAGGAACAATCACGCTGTCCGCCACAACCGTTACGAACGATCGCTCATCGAAGGCTTTAGGGTCAATAATGGCACTGTTGACGTTCGTAAATATCTTGAACTCGTCCGAAACCCGCAAGTCGTACCCGTAGGAGGAAAGCCCATAGGAGATAACGCCCTCCCGGACCTGTTTTTCGCTGAAGGGGGAAATCATCCCGTGGTCCATCGCCTGCCGGCGGATCCAACGGTCGCTTTTAATGGCCACTCTGGTCTCTTTTCTCTTCAATTTGCATTTCACGTCTCCAATTTCGGCAGAAGGGTGTAGATTTAAGGGCGACCGGAAAACCCATACTCTTGCCTCATTAGATTCTTCATCTTACGGCAGTGATCTATCGTTGACAATCTCGCTCCGACTTTCTACCATCACGTTACTAAACCCGGTCAGTACCATTTTTCTAAAAAATTACAGCCCAAGGACGGCGGCCCAGATGATTAAGCAGGATCTTATACAAAGGGTTGTTGAGCGTACCGGACTGCCACGAACCAAAGCAGAATCTGCGGTTGACGCCATATTCGACAGCATGAAGCAAACCCTCATCGCGGGCGACCGCATCGAGTTGCGAGGCTTCGGCGTCTTCACCGTCAAGCCGCGCAAAACCGGCATTGGCCGCAATCCCAGAACAGGTGCTGAAGTCACCATTGCTCCAGGCAAGGCAGTTCGCTTCAAGCCCGGCAAAGAACTTCATCTCCTGGATTAGTTTCTGATTCTGGAATAGTTCGCCGTCGCCGCCTCACATCAAATGCACTGCGTCCACGTCAACCACCAGGTTACGTCGTGCAATGCCCTGTGTCTCTGCGTAGGCGAGCACCGCCCGCAGCGTCGCCCCCAGCGCCTGTCGCTTCTCAGCCTTCAGCACAAAATGATAGCGATAGATTCGCTTGAGTCTCACGATCGGGGCAGCAGCCGGCCCCAGCACCCTGACCTTGTCCAACCGTGCCTGCTGAAACCACCGCCCCAGCGTCCCCGCCCACGCCGTGGCCTCCTCTAGCTTCTCGCTTTGAATCACAATATTCGCCAGCACTGCGAACGGCGGATAGTGCATCCATCGCCGATACTGCATCTCCTTCGCCACAAACCCCGGATAGTCATGCTTCGCCGCGAACTGGATCGCGTAATGGTCCGGATGATACGTCTGCACCAGCACCTTCCCCGGCAACTCACCCCGTCCGGCGCGTCCCGACACCTGCGTCAGCAGCTGAAACACCCGCTCCGCCGCACGAAAGTCCGGAAGCCCCAGTTGAAAGTCCGCCCCAACCACCCCAACCAGCGTGACGCCATGAATATCGTGCCCCTTGGCGATCATCTGCGTCCCCACCAGCAGATTGATATCGCCGCCATGTAGACGTGCCAGTAGCCGCTCCATATCACTCCTGCCGCGCACAGTATCGCGGTCCATCCGCCCGATCCGCGCTGCCGGAAACAACTCCTGCAATCTCTCCTCACCCTGTTGCGACCCCGCCCCCAGAAAATAAAGATGTTCGCTCTCGCACTTCGGACAGACCTTCGGCACGGCCCGCCGCGATCCGCAATAATGACACTCCAGCCTTTGCCCCGGCTGGGCTATCGCATCGTTCTCATTCACCCTCTTGTGGTAAGTCATCGAGATCGAGCAGTTCTCACATTCGATCTTCTCTCCACAACTCCGACACATCACCACCGACGAATATCCACGCCGATTGAGCAGAAGAATCACCTGCTCCCCGCGATCGAGCGTGGCCTGCGTCTCTTCAACCAGCCTTCTCGAAAAAATCTGTTCCTGCCCCGTCTCTCGAAACTCCGCGCGCATGTCTACCAACTCCACCACCGGCAGCGGCCGTTCCATCACGCGCTCGCGCAACTCCACCAGCGTGTATCGGCCCTTCTCCGCGTTCGACCAGCTCTCCAGCGACGGCGTCGCGGACCCCAGCACCACCACCGCCTCATTGAACTTCGCCCGCATCACCGCAACGTCTCTCCCGTGATACCGCGGAGTCTCCTCCTGCTTGTAGCTCGAGTCATGCTCTTCATCCACGATGATCAATCCCAAATCGACCATCGGCGCAAACACCGCAGACCGCGTCCCTACCACGATCCTCGCCTCGCCCCGCCGGATCCTGTGCCACTGCTCCGCCCGCTCGTCCGGAGTCAGCTGCGAATGCAGCAACGCCACTTCGCCCGCAAACGCCGCCACCATCTGCCCTGCCATCGCGGGCGTCAACCCAATCTCCGGCACAAGCAGCAGCGCCGACTTCCCCGCATCCAACGCCCGCTGCATCGCGGCAAAGTAAACCGTAGTCTTCCCCGAACCCGTTATCCCATACAACAAATGCGGCCTGAACCCACCTTTATCCATCGCCGCCGCAATCGTCCCCAGCGCCTCCATCTGCGCCTCGTTCAAATCATGTTCATGCGCATGCTTCTTCCCCTGCGCCGACACGCCTCCGACATGAAACTCCTCTACGACCTCTTCAACCGTCACCAGTCCACGCTTCACGAGCGTGCCCAGCGTCGAAACTGGAACCCCAATCCGCGCCAGGCTCAGCTGCAGATCTCGCACGCGCATCCGCCCACCCACCGCTGCCAGTTCAGCCAGTATCGCCGTCTGGTTCTCATTCAACTTCGGCAGTCGCGCCTCAGCGATCAGCACCGCCACCTTCTCCAGCCGCCGAGCATCACGCTCCTCCGCCACAGCCTCGCGCGTCAGCCACTTCTTGCGAACCATCCCCTCCAGCAAGCTTTTATTCGTCCCCGTCGCCGACCGCAGCGCCGACATCTTCGCCTGCTCTCCACCCTCCAGATAATTCAGCACCGCGTACTCGCGGTTCTGGTCCTCCGCGCTCAGCTTCGACCGCCGTGAAGAGCCCTTCGCCGCGCCCTCATACAACACCCGCCGCCCGGCCTCCGCGATCCGATAGAAGAAATGCCGCTTCACCTCCGCCGCGAGCGGCAACATCCCGCGCAGCACCTCCCCCAGCGGCGCAACATAGTACTGCGCGATCCACCGCGCAAGCTCCATCAACTCGTCCGGCAACACCGCAGCGTCATCCAACACCTGCTGTACCGGCTTGATCTCAAAGTCATCAGCAGGCGCGTCCTCGTGTACCCGCACCACCACGCCCATCAGCCTCTGCCCGCTGAACGGCACCAGCACCCGCGCCCCAACCGCAGGGACCACACCATTCACCGCATAGGTAAAAGTCTGGTCCAGAGGCACCGGCAGAGCAACGTCGCAAAACAAAGCCATCCTTCCAGCTTAACCTCTCCCGCAACACGCGACTCTGCAATACCCCGAGGGAGTCGCACCGAAGCAAACTGGTTCCAAATTATTTGGAGATTTTGTCGATCACCAGTCCATGCGACCCATTGCGAACATAGTCTTTTCCGGTGACTGTGACCCGTTCACCCGCAAAGGGCATCAACTTGGCGTTCTGGGATGCGGAGGGCGTATTTGCATCAATGGGCAGAAAAATTGTGCCATCGTCCCGCAGGACCACCAGTGGCGAGCCGTTCTTTGCGCAGGCCTTCGCGCAAGCCGGACCGATCGGTTTATCAAGGCCCTTCGTATAGGCGCACGCCGAGTCGATGACCCAGCCTGAAACCGTGATGTCACTGCCAGGACCTGCGGCCATCGCGAAGCCGGACAGTGAGATAAATGTTGCGATAACGAGCTTGCGGCGTACATCAGTCATTTTGCGGCCTCCGGAGCAGAAGTTTTATCAGGCAGCAGACGGCTCCGCGCATCGCTACCGGACCCTACTCCTCCCAACTATGGTTGAGAGCGCAGCGGTCCCAAACAATCAAAACATCTTAGCCCGAGCTTCTGAATTGGAACATCCATCAAAAGGCTGAGACAGACAGTCCGCGAAAAATCTCCAATCGGTCCCTTCGCGCCCACCCGTCCATCACCCTGATATGCTCCCACCATGAAGAAGAGAGCCATCACAGTCCTCCTCGCCCTTCTTCTCCCGCTCTCTGCCTGTAACCCGAACCCCAAGCCCACCCCCGAACCCGTCCCACGTCCTCGCCCCGCCGCACTTGCCCTCGAACCCACCGCGACGCAGCCCTTCGACTTCTACCTCCTCAATCTCTCCTGGTCTCCCGAGTTCTGCTACTCGCACCCCAACGCCACAGAGTGCGCCCAGCACCCCGCCTTCGTCCTCCACGGCCTCTGGCCCCAGAACACCACGGGCCCATTCCCCGAACACTGCTCCAACGCCCCCGGCCCGCGTGATCCCTCCGCCTTCAGCGACCTCTACCCCGACGCCGGCCTCCTCCGCCACGAGTGGCAGACCCACGGCACCTGCTCCGGCCTCGCCCCTGACGCGTTCTTCACCGCGGCCCGCCAGGCCGTCCACGCCGTAGCCGTCCCAGCTGAGCTGACCTCCCTTGACCACCAGATCTCCATGCCGCCCCGCGAGATCATCGGCCTCTTCACCAGGGCCAACCCGTCCTTCCCCAGCGACAGCTTCGCCCTCAGTTGCGGCAACAACTACCTCACCGCGATCGAAGTCTGCATGAGCAAAACTCTCCAACCCGTCGCCTGCGGCCCCATCCGCTCCTGCCGGGCCAACACCGTCCGCATCGTCCCACCGCAAGGCGCCTCAGCCAACTAACCAACAGCCGAAGCCAACAGCCTCACCTCCAGCCAGATTTGCCAACGCCCGCACATTCAGCCATTCTTAGGAAGAATGCCCGCAACGAATACTTCGTCGCCTTCTCCAGCCAGGCAGACAGGTCCGCCATCGCGCTCCCGAAGGCAGGTCAGCGGCATAGGAGCAATGGCGGACCTCACCCGCGCGCACGACTGGGCCTCCACGCCCCTGGGCCCCATCGACACCTGGTCTGACGCGCTCCTCTGTTCAGTCAACATCATGCTTTCCTGCCAGTTCCCGACCGTCGTCTTCTGGGGTCCGGAGATGGTCCAGTTCTACAACGATGGCTATCGCCCGCTGATGGCCGAGAAGCATCCCCGGGCCCTCGGCCAGTCCGCACGCGAGTGCTGGAAGGAGGCCTGGCACCTCATCGGCCCCCAGTGGGACGCGGTCCTCGCGACTGGCGAGACCGTCTACATGAAAGAGGTCCTCGTCCCCGTCATTCGCAACGGGCGCCTTCAGGACATCTACTGGACCTACAGCTACAGCCCCATCTACGGCTCCGAAGGCACAATCGACGGCATCCTCATCGTCTGCCACGACGTCACCGACGAGGTCCTCGCCAACCGCAGACTCCGCGAGAGCGAGGCCCGCGCCGCCGCCAGCGAAGAGCGGTTTCGCCTCGCACTCGACGCCGCCAACGGCATAGGTACCTGGGACTGGGACGTCAATAAAGACCTCGTCTACGCCGATGAAGGCTTCGCCCGCCTATACGGCGTCGCGCCGGAAAAGGCAGCAACAGGAGTCACCATCGCCGAGTTCATACGAAACATCCATCCCGACGATAAGGGGCGAGTGGAGCGCGCCATCGAGCGGGCACTGCGCACCGGCGAGGAGTTCAACTCCGAATATCGCCTCAACCAGTCAGACGGCTCCGTCCGCTGGGTCTCAGCCGTAGGCCGTTGCAGCTTCGGACCCGACAGCGCGCCCGCACGCTTCCCGGGCGTCACCATCGACATAACAGACCGCAAAAATACAGAGGAAGCTCTTCGTGAGCGCAACGCGTGGCTCAACGCCGTCTACAGCGCCAGCCTCGAGTACATTGGCCTTCTTACACCCAGCGGGACCATCATCGACTGCAACCGTGCCTCTCTCGAGTTCGCCGGCAACACCCGCGAGGAGGTAATTGGCATGAACTTCTCCGACTCTCCTTGGTTTGCAAACACGCCGGGAGCGCCTGACATGGCACGTCAGGCCATCGCACACGCCGCGGCAGGGGAATCCGTCCGCCAGGAGATCGCTCTCGTTCGTCCATCTGGCGAAACCATCCCCTTCGACTTTTCGCTCACCCCCGTCCGTGACCCGAATGGCAAGGTCATCTTTCTCGTCCCCGAAGGCCGCGAAATTATAGAACTGAAGCAAGCGGAAGCCGCGCTCATTCAGAGTGAAAAGCTCGCCGCCGTCGGCAGGCTCGCCTCGTCGATCGCCCACGAGATCAACAATCCGCTCGAATCCGTCATGAACCTCATCTACCTTGCGGGGCAATATGCCGTTGACGCCGACGCCAAAAGATTTCTGGACGCCGCCGACCAGGAGATTCGTCGCGTCTCCATCATCGCCAACCAGACACTGCGCTTCCACAAGCAACCCTCCAACCCGCAGGCGATCAACTGCTCCGCCCTCTTCTCCTCTGTTCTTGGGATCTACGAAGGAAAACTCAGGAACGCCGCGATTGACCTCGAGCAGCGTTTTCGGCCAGACAACCCAATCGTCTGTTTCGAGGGCGACATTCGTCAGGTGCTCAACAATCTCGTCGGCAACGCCATCGATGCCATGCCTGAAGGAGGACGGCTGTTGCTGCGATGCCGCAAAGCGACCCACTGGCCCACCGGCCGCAATGGGCTCGTGCTCACCATTGCCGACACTGGCGCTGGCATGGACACAGAGGTCCTGCCGAAGATCTTTCAACCTTTCTTTACCACCAAGGGAATCGGGGGCACCGGTCTTGGCCTCTGGGTCAGCCAGGAGATCGCGGAGCGCCACAACGGCGTGCTCAAGGTTCGCACCAGCCAGCGCGAGGGCCGCAGCGGCACCGTCTTCACTCTCTTCCTGCCATTCGACGCCGCCATGCGTTGAGAAAGGTCTCGGCCTCAGGGCGAGATATGTGGCCTACACAACATAGCGACCCAAGCGTCCACCCTAAACCTGCTTGTCTGCATCCCATCCCCGCATGGATGAGATTGTGGAAGAAGTGAAAAAGATTATCGAAGAAAGTGAACCGGGAACTTCGGTCGAAGAAGCCGTTCCGTGCAAAAAAGACGAAGACGAGCCAAAACCAACATCCAATTAGCTGCACTGTCGCGAATTCACCGTTGGTATTGTTCGTCGCTGACGTGCTCCATCCAATCAACGACCTTGCCGTCTAACCGTTCCTGGATGGCGATATGAGTCATGCCCGTCGTCGGCGTAGCACCATGCCAATGCTTCTCACCCGGAGCAAACCAGACCACATCGCCAGGGTGGATCTCCTCGATGGCTCCGCCGTCCCGCTGCGCCCATCCGCACCCTGCCGTGACGATCAAAGTCTGCCCAAGGGGATGCGTGTGCCAGGCCGTTCGCGCTCCCGGCTCAAACGTAACGCTGGCACCGGCAACAAGGGCCGGGTCCGGCGCCTGAAAGAGTGGGTCAATGCGCACAGTACCGGTAAACCAATCTGCCGGACCTTTGCCTGAGGGCTGTGAACCAATGCGCTTGATCTCCATAAATACATCTTACTGGCCGAGGGATAATTACCCAACGAAGGTCAAACGTACGTAGCGGTGCCGTTTGAATTTAGGACTTCGCTAGCTAGAAGCCTGCGCCGCGCCTACCAGCATCGCAGTCCTGAGGAAATTCAAACTCATCGTCCTGTTGTGGGTCAGGTTGGATTCGAGCGAATGTGGCGGTATCGCCGCGTGGTTTCCACGACGACGCCGGCCAATGCATAGGTTGCGGCATTTGCAATGAGGACGAAGTAGAAGCCTTGCGGGTGTTGGTGGGCGATCGCGATCGGGCAGGTCAGATAGACGAGGGCCCGCCCGACGCCGCCCGTACCAAGCGGATTCGAAAGAGTCGCTGAGATGTAGACTCTCCAGACCACGACGACAAGCGCGCCCAAAGTGGCCCAAATGGCGATTCGGCTTTTCATACCACCGCTCCCTCTGGCCTGCGCTCCAATTATTCTCCTGACGCCGTAATCTTGCAGCCGACCGACACTGGGAAATTTCAAACTGCACCACTCCCAAACGTAGACCCTTCCAAGTCCTGAGGTTCCACGCCTTTTGAGGTCAGTGCATTTTCTTTTGCTGTTTTCTGCCCAAAAAACGCATGTCAAGTCCCAAAACCACCTAACCCATTACAAACCAACAACACCCGCGTGGCATGTTAGTTATAACCAAACCGGTATACTGAATATATAGATCAAAAACAAGCGAGCCCCGGATGCCCTCTGGGGCTAACTCATTTAGATGGAATATTTTGGACGCAACCCATTTGTTATGAATATTTTGCGGGGGCAATAAATACGTTGGCTAACCCAAGTCCTCGTCTTTGGGTTTGTCTGCCAACTTATCGACCTTTTCGTTCGTCGTTTCGACAGTTAGGTCTATTCGCATCCTCGCTACGCACCAGAATACCCACGTAAAGACCCCTATGACCACCAACCAGTAAGCCCCGGCGAAGAACGTGAACCAATCCAAGAGCATGGCAAAGGTATACATGAACCACGTCCTTGAGAGTAGGTGTAAAAAGGCAGGAAACATAGCAGCACAAGGATGATACATGCCACTTTGTGCTGGTACGCTAAGGCGGCTGGGTTAGCCAACGTATTTATTGCGGGTCGTCTCATGTCGTAAATCGTTGAATCTAGGCAATTTACTCGTGGGCAATAGGGGTACCCCCATCGAAAGGAGAGTCTACCCCTTGGCAGGCGCCTTCAACCCCATCTCCGCCATCACCATTTGCAGGTCTTTCCAGGCCTCCGCCTTTTGTCGGGGATCACGCAGAAGAAACGCCGGATGATACGTCACTGCCAACTTCGCTCCACGGCACGTATGCCACCTGCCCCGCAGTGAGCTAAGCGACTGCTTTACGCCCAGCAGATACATCGCGGCCGTAGATCCCAGCGCCACCACCACCTGGGGCTGCACCACATCGATCTGCTGCAACAGGAACTGGTCGCACGTATTCGCCTCCACCGGCTCCGGAACGCGGTTCGCCGGCGGCCTGCACTTCACAATATTAGCGATGTAGACCTCTTCGCGCTTGAGCCCCATCGCCTGGATCATGTTGTTCAGCAGCTGCCCCGCCTTGCCGACGAACGGAACGCCCGAGGTATCTTCATCCGCCCCCGGCCCCTCACCGACAAACATCAACCGCGCATTGGCATCGCCATCGCCGAACACGATCGTGCGCCGCCCCGCATACGCCAAGGGGCACCGCGTACAGTCGCCAATCTCTTCTTTAATAGCAACCAGCGCGTCGGCCTTGTGCGCAGGGACAACACGCACCTCAGGCAAAGGCGCAAGATCATCGAAACTCACCAGCTTCGCAATCGGAGGCTCCAGAAAGGCAGGTCTACTGGGAACAGGAGGCGCCTCTAACTCCTCAATCACCGCAGTCGCTGCAACCAGCACCGGCGGCGCTTCACTCACCTCGGCAATCACCGGCCCACCCTGACGATAAAAGTCATGGACGCCAATGTCCCGAAGGTACTCCACATAAGCCCGCAGCTGCTGCTCAGCCTCTCCTGCCATGGCTCTATGGTATCCCCACCCACCAGTGCGATGGGAGATATGGTCGAAGTGAAAGATTTAGTGCAGCGGAAGGTCCAGCACAGGCTCTGCCACGCGTTCCGGCAGAACAAACTTCACATGCCCCTGCTTGATCTCGTCCTGCGCCACGCGGCAGGCCTTCATTGACTTGGCAACGATCAGCGGAGAAGCGCCCGACTGCAACTGCCGTGCCCTGCGCGCCGCACCCTTAACCAAACTGTACTTATTGTGGAAAGCATTATCGATCGTCATGCAGTTCACCCCCATAGTCTGAAGTTATATCTCAGCCCAGCCAATAGCTCTACACAATTCGTAGTGGATAAGTGGGTCCTTATCTCTCGAATGTATTCATTGCCGCCTTCAACTTCAGCGAAGCAGCGTCAGTCCTGCAACTTGAAGCAATTGCCTGAACGCCGTTTCTCACTCCGCGCTCGCACAACACGATCGCGCGTAGCTCCGTCACGGCCTGCTCCAGAACATCGTTTACCAAAGCATACTTGTAGTCCTTCATCTGCTTCAACTCGCGACGCGCCTCGGCCAGTCTTTGCTGAATCACTTCCTCGGGGACCGCTGCCTTGGAAGCTACCTCTTCTGCAACGGTCCGGTGGCGCAACCGCATCTCCAGAATCTCCGGGCTCGGCGGCATGATGAAGATCGACACTGCTTCCGGCAGCTTCTTCATAACCTGCTTCGCGCCTTGCACATCAATGTCCAGCAGCAGGTCCTTGTCTGCCTTCTTCGCATGGTCCAGTGCCGAGACCGCCGTCCCATAGTAGTCTTTGCCGAAGACCTTGGCCCACTCCAGAAAATCTCCCGCCGCAATCATCCGCTCAAACTCCGCCCGCGTCGTAAAGTGATACTCGCGCCCGTCCTCCTCGGACCCCCGTGGCGCCCGCGTCGTATACGAGATTGAAAAATCCAGCCCCTCCACCAGCGTCCGCAGCTGGCTCACCAGCGTCGACTTTCCCGAACCCGACGGCGCCGAAATAATAAATAGTATGCCTGCCATGCGCCTCAATCACCTGAAAATGTCATCTCTGATGTCAGTGTAACAACCGCCTTCAAGCTATTCCAGGTTCTGGACCTGCTCACGAGACCGCTCGATCTCCGCCTTCATCTCCAGGCCAAGCTCCGTAATCCGCAGGCTGTTCTCACCCGCCGCTCCACTGGTCTTCGACAACATCGTGTTTGCCTCGCGATTCAACTCCTGCAACAGGAAGTCGAGCCGCTTGCCGACCTCTCCACCCTCATCGAGCATCGCCACAAACCGCTCCACATGCGTCCGCAGCCGCACAATCTCCTCCTCAATGTCGCTCTTCTCCGCCAGCACAGCGGCCTCGGTAAGCAACCGCTCCTCACTCACCGCAGCGCCCTCCGTTAGCTCGACCAATCGGCCCCGCAGCCTCTCAAACTGCGCCTCTCGCACTCCGTTCCTCAGCCCCGCCATCTCCTCCGCAAACTCTCGCAGCCGCACCATCGAAGCCTTCAACTCTGCAGCCAGCGAGGCCCCTTCCTGCGCCCGGACCTCATTCAGCTTCTCCACAAGCGGCCCAATCTCCGCGAGCACGGCCGCATCAAGTCCCGCCAACTCCTCCGCGCCAACGCCGCTCTCCGCAGTCATCATGCCGGGGATGCGCAACATCGCATTCAGGTCCGGCTCATACGCGAGGCCGTTCGCCTCCGAAGCCTCCCGGTAAGCCTGCATATAAGCGCTCAACAAACCGGCATTCAGTTGGATCTCAGCGGTCGCCCTGCGCTCTAGCTGCAACGTCACCTCAACATGCCCCCGCCGCAGACGCTCCTTCAACATCCTCCGCATCTGCACCTCCAGGCCATCGCAGTATGACGGCAACCGAAGATTGAGATCCAGGAAGCGGTGGTTCACGCTCTTCATCGCCAATGTAAATGCGACACTGTCCCTTACAGACCCGCGCAGATTGGCATAGCCAGTCATCGAGTAGACCTCGTTCACGCAATCCCCTCCAGATCCACCGTCAACGCAACCTCCCCAGTACCGGCGGGTCCTGCGTCATCTCCACTGAACTGCATGTTGTAAAGCCGCCGATAGGTCCCCGAATGCTGCATCAGCTCTTCATGCGTCCCGATCTCGGTAATTTGCCCACCCTCAATCACAGCGATCCGAGTAGCACGCCGCACCGTCGAAAGTCGATGTGCAATCACAAATACAGTCCGTCCGCGCATTAGGTTTGCCAAAGCCGCCTGCACATAGAGCTCGCTCTCCATATCCAGCGCTGACGTCGCCTCATCCAGAATCAGTATCGGCGCGTTCTTCAGGATGGCCCGTGCAATCGCAAGCCTCTGCCGCTCTCCACCGCTCAGGCGCGTACCCTTCTCGCCAATCTTTGTGTTGTACCCCTCTGGCATGTTGAGGATAAAGTCATGCGCCAGGGCCATCCGTGCGGCCTCCTCCACCTTGTTCATCGGAACGTCCGGCTGGCCGTACGCAATGTTGTTCCGCACCGTGTCGTTGAATAACACGGTCTCCTGCGTAACCTTCCCGATCTGTTCCCGCAGCGAAGCAATCGTCACGTCTCGAAGATCATGGCCGTCGATCAGGATCCTTCCTTCATTCACATCGAAAAACCGCGGAATCAAATTCACCAGCGACGACTTCCCCGCGCCACTCGGCCCGACAAGCGCAATCACCTCACCCGGCTGCACCGCCAAATTGATGCCATGCAGCACAGGTTTCGTCTCTCCGTCGCTCTCATACGCAAAACCCACGTTCTCAAATCGAATCTCTTCCTTGAACCCCTTCAGCACAAAGGCGCGCTTCTTCTCCTGGACATCGTCCACGTCATCCATAAATTTGAAGATGTCTTCGCTAGCGCCTAGCGCCTGTTGAAAGCTGTTGTAAAACGCCGCAAACTTCCGCACCGGGTCATACAGCGTAAACACAGCAATCAGAAAGGTGATAAACGATCCCGCCGTCATCTGCTGATGCTGAATACTGATTCGCCCCAGATAGAGCAGCAGCGCAATCGCGACCGAAGCAAGAAGGTCCATCAGAGGTGAACTGATCGCCTGCACCTTCACCGACTTTAGATTCGCGTCGAATAATCTTCGCGCCGCCCGGCGAAAGCGGTCCATCTCCCACATCTCCATGCCGAACGCCTTCACGATGCGATTACCCGTGATCGTTTCGTGCAGAATATTTTGGATCTCCGCCAGCTTGTCCTGGCCCTTGCGCGTCGTCACTCGCACGCCACGTCCAATGCGCCGGGCCGAAAGGACCACTACCGGCAGAAACAGCAGCAGCACCCAGGCGAGCTTACCGCCGACGATTACCACTGCGATGGCCGTAAAGATCAGCGTAAAAAACTGCTGCAGAAAATCGCTCAGAACGGTCGACATCGCGAACTGGACCTTCTCGATATCGTTGATCAGGGTCGACAGCAGCGTCCCCGTCGTATGCTTCTGAAAAAAAGCCACTGAGCGCCGCAGAACAGCGTCGTACAAGTCGTTCCGCAGGTCCGTTATCATGCCGAAGCCGGCGCGGTTGACCAGATATGTGCCGAAATAGTCGCAGATGGACTTCAACAAGGCCGATCCGACCAGCGCTACCGCGACCACCGTCCATGCATTATGAAAGTAGCTGGGCACAAGTCGCTGCAGATTGATGACATGGTCCGTATGTGGAATCCGGAAAACAAGCACCAGCCCCGGCGGCGCCTCTGGACTCAACACATTATCGAAGATCGGCTTCACCAGCAGGATGCGGAACGCCGCCATCGCCCCCACCACCGCCATCAGCACGACCGACGCCAGAGAGTACAGCGCATACGGTCGAACATAGAGCAGCAATCGCCAGATGCGTCTCAAGCCGTCACTCTCCCGATCGTCATCATCGCGCGGAGCATCTCACCATTCTATTGCGCTCACACATTTCGCATGCACTGTTCGCAAATATCTACTTCGGCATGTCCCGGTGTGCAGTCTTTACCCGGTAGCCCTCGTCCGCCAGTCGCTTCTTCATCTCCTCCGCAATAAAGACCGACCGATGCTGCCCTCCCGTACATCCAAACGCCACAGTCAGATAGCTCTTCCCCTCCTTGATGTAATGAGGCAAAAGAAACTTCAGCATGTCCGTCGTCTTGTCCAGAAACTCCTTCGTCTGCGGAAATTGACGAACATACTTGGCCACCTTCGGGTCTTTTCCCGTCAGCTTGCGAAACTCTGGAACGAAGTGCGGATTCGGCAGAAAGCGCACATCAAACACCAGGTCGGCCTCGGCCGGCACCCCGTTCTTAAACCCAAAGCTATTGGAAGAGATCATCAAACTTTGATCGCTCTCTTCTCGTTCAAACTGTGAGTTGATGCGCGCCCGAAGATCATGCACATTGAACTTCGTCGTATCCAGCACAATATCCGCGACATTGCGGATCGGATCCAGCCGCTTGCGTTCGGCCCGGATCGACTTCAACACCGTATCGTTTCGCCCCATCGGATGCGGCCGTCGCGTCTCCGAGAAGCGCTGAATCAGCGCCTCTTCACTCGCCTCCAGAAATACCACCCGCGTTGGCAGTACCTTGCGGACGTCCTTCAGGATCGACGGAAATTCATCCAGCCGCATCCCCTCGCGCACATCGACGACCAGCGCTGCCCGTTCAATCTCCGCCGACTGTCGCACCAGGTCCGCAAATCGCGGCACCAGCTGCAGTGGCAGATTGTCGACCGAGTAATACCCGAGGTCCTCAAACGCCTTCAGCGCAGAAAGCTTCCCCGACCCCGAAAGCCCAGTCAGAATAACCAGCTCGCCTCGATACTCCGGAACAGGGACGGTCAATTTCTTCTTCTTGTCTCTCTTGGTGCCCGCCTTCTTCGACCGCTTCGTGACCTTCTTGCTCGACATGCTAGAAATCCTAGCACCCCGGCCTAGGGGACCTCGATCAGCTCCATCTTTCCATCACGCTTGCGATGCAGCACCATCGCCTGTCCGCCGTGGTCGCGAAACACAAAAACGTCGCGGTCCCGAAACGCCGCCTCCTTCACCGCCTCTTCCAGCGACATAGGCCGCAGCGCGATCCCATCGGTCGAGCGGACAACATGCGGCTCCGACAGGGGCGAATGTGAGGGAAAGGAGTGCACCAGCATTGGCACTGCCTTGCGACCGGCGCTGCTCTTCGTCGCCACCTTCACCGCGACATTTGCCTTCCGTGTCCCATTCGATGCCACCTCCGGCTTCGCCCCTTTCACATCGGCCTTCGGGTGTCGCTTGATCGTCCCAAACTTCTTCTTATGCCGAATCGCCTGCTGCTCGATCTTCACCAGCGCATCGCGCAGTGCGATCGTCATCTCCGTCTCCTCGCAACGCGCCACCAGCTTCTGGTGCCTGGTCTGCACCGTCACGTCGGCGATCTGCCGGTATTTGTCCGTAGAGAGAATCACATGCACATTGCCGGAGTTGCCCACGATCTTCGCAATCCGTGTCAGCCCCATCTCAACCTGCAGTTTCAGCTTTTTCGTAATGATCGTTTGTCTGCCGGTGTACTCCACGTCCATACGCTCACCTCGTTCCCGCGATCGACCGCAGACGACTAGCGTACACGACGTTGGTGCGTACTTGGAATCTGCATATCTTCCCGATACTTCGCCACCGTTCTTCGGGTCACCTGGATTCCCTGCCGCTGGAGCTCGGCCGCCAGCTGATCGTCCGTCAGCGGCTTCCGTTCGTCCTCTTCTTCAATCAGCTTCTTCACCTTGCGCTTCAGCAGCACCAGCGGCAGGTCTCCACCCTCGGGCCCATTCACTCCTTCGGAGAAGAAAAAGCGCAGCTCAAACACGCCCTGCGAGGTATGGACATACTTGTTCGCCACCGCACGGCTCACGGTAGAAGGATGCACCCCGATCTCCTCGGCTACCTCTTTGATCATCATCGGCTTCAGCGCGTTGACGCCATGCTCCAGAAACTCCGTCTGCCGCCGCACGATTACCTCGCACGTCCGCACAATCGTGTTCTTCCTCTGTTCGATGTTCCGCAGCAGCTGGATCGCCGATTTGTACCGCTCTTTCACATAGTCCTTGACGTCCTTCTCCGTCTGCTTCTGCTGCAGCATCTTGCGATAGCCCTGGTTCAACCGCAGCGTGGGCATGTCCTCTTCGTTCATCACCACAATGTAGACGTCATCGCGCTTCACAAACGCAACGTCCGGCTCTATCAGCCGCGTTTCGCTCTGGTTGTAGCGCTGCCCTGGCCTGGGATCCAGCGTCCGGATAAACTCCACCGCCGCATTCACTTCGTCCGCCGTACGCCCACAGCTCCGGGTCAGCTCGCGCATGTCCTTTTTCTGCAGTAACGACAGGCAATTTGTCACGATGTGCGTCGCAATGCTGAAGACGTCTACACGCTCAGCACCGCTCTCAGGGACAACAGGCTCCGTCGCGCCATATTCCTCATCACCGGCTGCTCCGTTCCCGGCTGCGGCATCTGCAGCGGTCATCTGGCGACGACGCAGTACGATCGCCGCTTCGCCCTGCTGCGCGCAAATCTGAATCAGCAGACACTCCCTCAGGTCGCGTGCCCCCACGCCAACGGGATCAAGAAAATTAACCAGGGCCCGCGCCTCACGGACGGCAGCAAGCAAAAACGCCACTTCTTCGTCTGCAGCGGCCGCTATCTCCAGCGCCTCGTCCTGTGGGGCTCCAGGTCCAGTCTCACACTTCTCGGCCTCGTCCCACAGATGCGACAGCCTGCCTTTGTTTCCCCGTTCAAATGGAATCGGCTCTGGTCGCTCCGGTCCCCGGGACTGTAGCAGCCCTTCGACCAACTCCTCGTCGCTCGCGGTCAGATAGCCGTCCTCGTTGAGATTTCCCACCACCAGCTCCGTCGCCGTCTTGACCTCCGGACTCAAGGACAACGACCCCAACTGCCACGCCAGATGGTCGCTCAAGGTACTCGGCTGCGACAGAAAATTCTCAAACGAAGGCTTGTCATACTCTTCAAAGTTCGACGCCGTGCGAAAGCCGGGATCAAGATAGTCCTGAAAATAGCTCCCGAAATCGATCTCATCGAACGGGTCCTTTTCCACCCTCTCGCTCTCGGCCGCCACCGCTTCAGCCGAACGCTCCCGGTCCCCTTCTTGCCCGGCCCTCTCCTCAAGCGAGACCGCCGACTCCTCCAACTCCTCCAGCACCGGATTCTCCACCATCTCGGTGTTGATCATCTCCTTAAGCTCGAGCTTGTTCAGCGCCAGCACGCTGACCATCTGCACCAGACCAGGCGTTAACACCTGCCGTTGTGAGACCTTCAAGTTCAGCTTCGGTTGCAGCAGCACGTTAACCTCTTTGACCCGTTGGTTCTTCTTTTGTATAGATGTGCCGTTTGGCGATTGTCGTGCTTATCGCACTTATTGTGCAATCGTCTGCACATCGAGCACCATTTTTCGGCTTGGCCACAGTCTACACGCCTCTAGCTCATTCTGGCTGTAAGTCTAACCGTGACAATGGCTGGACGAACTCCACCTATAGCAACGTAGCCTTACAACGTTAGTTGTACAGGTTGATACCCTTAATCCATCGAGAAGTTCTCTCCCAGATAAATGCGGCGTACCTCAGGATTGCGCCCCAGCTCTCCCGGTGTCCCCGTCGCAAATATTTTGCCTTCCGTAATGATGTACGCACGGTCCGTCACGGACAACGTCTCTCGGACATTATGGTCCGTAATCAGCACTCCGATCCCGCTCCTCTTCAGCCCGAAGATGATCTCCTGCAGGTCCAGCACCGCGATCGGATCAATCCCTGAAAACGGCTCATCCAGCAGAATAAACGCCGGTTCAATCGCCAGACAACGGGCGATCTCCACCCGTCGGCGTTCCCCTCCGCTCAGGGCATACCCCCGCGTCTTGCGCACATGCCCCAGGTTCAGCTGTTCAATCAGCCTCTCCGTCCGCATCCGCCGGCTCTCCCAGCTCAACTGCTGCGCCTCCAGCACCGCCAGAATATTGTCCTGGACCGTCAATTTGCGAAATACCGAAGGCTCCTGCGGCAGATAGCTGATGCCATAGTTTCTCGCCCGTAGATACATCGGTAACCGGCTGATATCGTGTCCATCCGCCAGTACCCGCCCGGAATCCGGCCGCACCAGCCCCACGATCATGTAGAAACTCGTCGTTTTCCCCGCCCCGTTCGGTCCCAGCAGCCCCACCACCTCGCCCTGCTCAATCTGGAGGCTGACCCCCTTCACCACCTGGCGTCCGCCGTAAGACTTGCCAATATCCTCCGTCGAAAGTGTCTTCATTGCTTGTTCTTCACCCGCGTCTCCGTGCGCACTCTCTGTCCCGCGCCACTCTCTCCTCCATTAGAAACCACGACGTTGTCATCGCCCGAATGGAATTGCAGGGACGTACCTGTAACGGTGCCTCTCTGGTCGTCTATCACCTTCGGCAACGCCGCCGTCGTCCCTGTCAAAACATACGTCCCATCGCTCGCGGTATACACCAGCTGCTCCCCGGTCGCTCGCCGCCCCGGCTGCTGCATGTCAACATGCCCTGTCGCCACCATTCGCTCCACGCTGCCGCCAATCGATCCAATGCCACCATCCGCAGGCGCAGCGATCGCCTTTCTTCCATCGCCCTCGCCATCCTTCGCTGGCGTCTTTCCCACCCCGTCCCTTTGCGTCGGTTGCAGATAGGCCACGACCTGCTGCGCCCGCATGCTGCCGTCCTTGCTCTGCACCTCGACTCCACCGGTAAACTCCGCCTTCCTTGCTTCGTCCGAGTAAACCAGCTCCCGGCTCGCCACGCGAACCACGTCTGTCTTCCCACCCTCTGCCGACACCTTTCCCGTTGAAGCCCTGGGCTTTGCCACCTCCGCTTTCGCGGTGGACGCAGACGAGCCGCTACTCACCAGCACCGTATGCACCGCCATTGGAGCCCCAGTACCCTCCCCATGCGCCAGCAGCCGCTTCTGTTTCTGCTCAAACACAAGCACGGGCGCGTCTACCTGCGAAGCCCCCTGCCACAGCCGGGCCGGCCTCCCCGCCACTCCATGAAAGGTCGCGACCTGCGAATCATGCTTCAGCTCTGCCCTTGAGGCCAACACATGTGCCGGCTCCTCCGCGCTCCCCGTCTGCCCATAACTCGCCTTCACTGAGCCGTCTGCGATGGCGTCCCCCGTCTGCTGCTCTGTCACTACCCTATCGGCCCACAACACGCTCGTCCCATCACTCAACTGCACATTGCCCGTCAGCGTCGTCCGTTCCAACTCGCCGTCATAGACGGCCCGTTCCGCCGTCACCCGCTCCTCTGCCGGAGCAGTCGCGTCCCCCGGCTTCCGCACCGGCAACTCGGTCATTACCACATGTCCCTGCTCGCTCGCGTCGGAAACCTCATCCGCTCCCTGACCACCCGGCCCATCTGTCTTCCCTTGCTGACCTTTGCTCGCCACACCCGCCCCGCGCCCAGCGCCGGCCGTCACTGGCCGAAAATGCGCCACCAGCGAATCCGCCGAGCTTGTATTTACCACGCCTGTCGCACTCACCTTCCGCAAACCTGTATGCCCGTCCCCATGCACCTCTGAAATGTGGTCCGCGTCCCCCACCCGAACAAAATGCGCGGTCAAAACGTCCCCGGCCATCGCACTGCTGGTCGGC